>NZ_JAUYAN010000136.1 GCF_030693485.1 Bradyrhizobium sp.
AGATCGGCGGCGGCTTCCTTGATCTTGTCAATCGCGAGATAGCTGATGGCGCGAGCCAGCAACGGCTCGGCCCGCTGCGGCGTCAGGCCATTGGCCGAGGTAAAGTCATCGACCGCGAGCTGATGCTGCCTTTCGCGCTGATAGAGCAGGCCACGGTTGTACAGCGCCTCGGCATGATGCGGATCGATGGCGATCGCCCTGTCGAACTCAGCCAGCGCCTCATCGGTTTTTCCGGACTTTGCCAGCGCCTGGGCGCGCGTGGCATGGCCATGCGCATCGCCTGTGCTGGCCGGCGCCGCTGGCGCCACCTTCGGAGCGGCTTCCTTCTCGGGCGCTGACGACCACGATCCCAGGTCAAAGGAGCAACCGCAGAGCCCGATCGCGAGTAATATGATCGGAGCCGACCTGCGCCCGCCGCGACGCCAGGCTTCTGGAAAGGGGGAGAGTACCGGAAAGTCCATTGTCGCAAATACCCACGGCTAACGCCGCATTGGTAGCCCGGCGCACAGTAAAATGCATGGTCAAAAAAAACGCGGACCCAAAGGCCCGCGTTTTCGGCTCAAAATCTGTGGGATCTCTCAGCGCGGTCCGCGCGGACCCGCACCCGGACCTCCACGGCCGCCGGCACCACCGCGTTCTGCGCCGGGACCGGCGCCAAACACCGGCTTCGGCTTCATCGGCAGCAGGCCTTCGCGCTGCAGCTTCTTGCGGGCGAGCTTGCGCGCACGACGCACGGCTTCGGCCTTTTCACGGGCCTTCTTCTCGGAGGGCTTTTCGTAATGGCCGCGGAGCTTCATCTCGCGGAAAATACCCTCGCGCTGCATTTTCTTCTTCAGCGCCTTGAGGGCTTGATCGACATTGTTATCGCGAACGAGAACCTGCACGCGGCATCCTCTTTCAATTGATCGGATTTGAATTCTGTAAAGCGAGGGGCTGGCGAAAGGCCAAGCCCTTAGCCCTGAGCGCGCGGATGTATCAGACAAAGCCGGCAATGTCCACCAGCGGGCAAGGGGATTAATACCGAAAATGGCCCGAATCACCCAGGATAAAATGCCTAAAACTTGGTTCCCAGCCTTCAATGCGCTTTAGCGCGGCCTGCCAGGGTTTTCGTCCAAACAGAAAGAAGGTCATGAATTCGCAGCACCGGACCGGCGCTGTTTGTCGGCGGCTGGGCAATCGCACAGCTCTGGCTGTTCTGGCTGGCGCCCTTGATCTGCGGCGTGCTGGGCGGCGTGATCTATCGCTGGCTCAGCGACGAGCCGGCCGGCGTCGTCGAGGGCCGCAAGCCCGGGTAATCCGGCAAGGCGGCTAATCTTCGCGCGGAAATATCTGCGTGACATGGCCCATCTTGCGGCCCGCCCGCGCCGGGCCCTTGCCGTAGAGATGCACGGTGGCTCCGGGCACGGTCAACCACTGCTCGTAGTCGTTGATGTCGTCGCCGATCAGGTTGGTCATGGTGACCGGACCGTGACGGACTGGCTTGCCGAGCGGCCAGCCGGCAATGGCGCGGATATGCTGCTCGAACTGCGAGATCGACGCGCCGTCGAGCGTCCAGTGCCCGGAATTGTGCACCCGCGGCGCAATCTCGTTGACCAGAACCTGCGGCCCGCCGCTACCCTGCACCACGAACATCTCGACCGCGAGCACGCCGACATAATCCAGCGCGCTGGCGATGGTCTCGGCGATGCCGCGCGCCTGTGCCGCCAGCGCTTCCGGGATATCGGCCGGAGCCCGCGAGATTTTCAGGATGTGGTCGCGATGCTCGTTCTCGGTGACGTCGAAGCATTCGACCTGGCCGTCGGCCGAGCGAGCGGCGATCACCGAGATCTCCCGCTCGAACGGAATGAACGCCTCTAGAATCGCGGATCTTGTGGCAAGGTCATCCCAGACTTGGCCGATATCGTCGCCCTCGCGGATGATCGCCTGGCCCTTGCCGTCATAGCCGAAGCGGCGGGTCTTGATCACCGCGGGCAAGCCGATGCACGCGATCGCGGCGCGCAGCATCTCGACCGAGGATACATCGGCGTAGTCGGCAATGCCGATGCCGAGCTTCCTGATGAAATCCTTTTCGATCAGCCGGTCCTGCGTGGTTTCCAGGATTTTCTGCGCGGGCAATACCGGTCGCCGGGCTGCCAGCACCATCGCGGTGGCGGCCGGCACATTCTCGAATTCGTAGGTGATGACGTCGACGTCGTTGGCGAACAGCTCGAGCGCCTCGACGTCGGCATATTCCGCGCAGGTCGCGTTCAGCACGACGTCGAAGGCCGGCGAATCCGGGTCAGGCGAAAAAATCTGGCAGCGCAGCCCGAGCCGCGCCGCGGCCATCGCCAGCATCCGGCCCAATTGTCCGCCGCCGAGAATTCCGATGGTGTCGCCGGGCTTCAGCTTCACCTGATGTGAGGCCGTCACGCAGAGCCCTCCGGGCGCTCGGCTACCGCCTCGGACTGCGCCTTGCGCCAGGCGGTCAGTCTGGCCGACAGCGCAGGATCGTTCAGCGCCAGCACACTGGCGGCGAGCAGGGCGGCGTTGATCGCCCCCGGCTTGCCGATCGCCAGCGTCCCGACCGGGATGCCTGCGGGCATCTGGACGATGGAATACAGCGAATCGACCCCGGACAACGCCTTGGATTCGACGGGAACGCCGAACACCGGAAGTTCCGTCAGCGACGCGGCCATGCCCGGTAAGTGGGCGGCGCCGCCGGCGCCGGCGATGATGATCTGGAAGCCTGCCGCCTTGGCGCCCCTGGCAAAGGCGAACAGCCGGTCCGGGGTGCGGTGTGCCGAGACGATGCGCTTTTCGCAGGCGACCCCGAGCGCGGCCAGGGTGTCGGCGGCATGGCGCATGGTTTCCCAGTCCGACTGGCTTCCCATGATAATGGCAACGGGGGCGCTCATAAGGTCAATTCTTTGCGGGAATCCAGAAACATAGGCCGGACTATAGGGGCGGCCCGGGGTCTGGCCAAGGTGTGGCCATGCCATGGCAAGGGGTCTGGAATGGACTATCCTGTCTTGGTGAATTCCGGCAAGCCTTGATCAGGGATGCCCCATGAAAAAGAAGACCAAGCCAACCGCTCCAGTTCCAGTGAAACGCCGCAAAACCGTTGCGGCGGCGCGCAAGGCCGCGCCCAAGCGCGCCAGGCCTGCGAAGACACTGGCGGCCGCGTCGCCGGATGACGCCAAGCGGACGGTGCGCCGGCTCAGGGCCCAACTGGCCAAGGCGCAGGCGCGAATCGAGGAATTGCAGGCGTCCGCGGACATCGACTTCCTGCTGGATATTCCCAACCGGCGCGGCTTTGAACGCGAACTCCATCGCTCGATCGCCTATATCAAGCGCTATCAGGCCTGCGGCGCGCTGATCGTGCTCGACGTCGATCGCCTGAAGCCGATCAACGATGCCTTCGGGCATGCCGCGGGCGATCAGGTGCTCAAGGCGATCGTGGCGGTGCTGCTGCGACAGATTCGCTCGTCCGACGTGGTCGGACGGCTCGGTGGCGACGAGTTCGCGCTGCTGCTGTGGAACCTGAGCGAAACCGACGCGAGAGCCAAGGCGGCGGCGCTGGAGCAGGCCATCGACCAGCTGGCATTCACCTTTCGTGGCCGCACTGTGACAGCGGGAGCTTCCGCCGGCGTCGCGATCCTTGGCCCGCATGCCGAGGCCGGCCGCGCGCTGGAACAGGCCGATAGCGCCATGTATGTGCGCAAGGCGCAGCGGCGGCACGAGGTGTAAGGGCCGCTTTCCGGCAGGCTGATGCTGCCGGCTGGACGAGGCCTGCAGGTTTCTAGAAGCTGGGCGGCCTGTCCAACCGCCGAGCAGGATCATGACCAACAAGCCCACCGCCTTCACGCTTCGCATCCCGGACGCCGACATCGACGACCTCCGCGATCGTCTCGCCCGAACCCGTTTCCCTGACCAGGCGCCCGGCGACGCATGGGCCTATGGCACCGATGTCGCCTATCTCCGGCAGCTCACCGAATACTGGCGCGACACATTCGACTGGCGGGCCGAGGAAGCCGCGCTGAACGCCTTTCCGCAATTCCGCGTCCCGCTCGACGGCATCGATCTCCACTATTTGCATGTGCCCGGAGTCGGGCCGGACCCGATGCCGCTGCTGCTGCTGCACGGCTGGCCGGGTTCGGTGTTCGAGTTCCTCGATATCATCCCGCGGCTCACCGATCCGGCGCGGTTCGGTGGCGATGCGCGCGATGCCTTCACCGTGGTGGCGCCCTCGTTGCCCGGATACGGCTTATCGTTTCAACCCGGGCAGAAGCGGTTCGGCGTGCCTGAAATGGCGGATTGCGTTGCCGCCCTGATGCACGACGTCCTCGGATATGCCCGTTTTGGCGCGCAAGGTGGCGACTGGGGTGCCGCGGTCACCAGCCGGCTCGGTTATGCCCATGCCGACCGGATGATCGGTATCCACGTCAATCTGATGATGGCCGCGGGCCGCGATCCCTCGGCCTTCCCCAACCCGAACGAGGAGGAGCGGCGTTACCTCAGTGAACTTGCACAGTGGATGCGCGAAGAGACCGGTTATCAGTCGATTCAGGGCACCCGTCCGCAGACGCTTGCGTTCGGTCTCACGGATTCGCCCGCCGGGCTCGCGGCGTGGATCGTGGAGAAATTCCGCGCCTGGTCCGATTGCGATGGCGATGTCGAGCGCGCGATCGGCCGCGACCGCATGCTCGCCGACATCGCGCTTTACTGGTTCACCGCCGCGATCGGCTCGTCCTTCTGGCCCTATTACGCACGCCTGCACGGCTCGCCGATCTTCCCGGCGGGCGGAACGATTTCAGTGCCCACCGGCTACGCGGAATTCCCGCGCGAAATCGTCAGGCCGCCGCGCTCGGCCGCGGCGCGGGTGTTCACCGATATCAGGCGCTGGAGCATCATGCCCAGGGGCGGACACTTCGCCGCGCTGGAACAGCCGGAACTGCTCGCCGATGAGGTGCGCGCCTTCTTCCGGGAACTACGATGATGCCAAGGAATGGCTGAACGAATCTTGAGGAGATGTTGAGCGGGCGGCTCTTCAAAGCCCGCTCAGATCGTCCGGCACGCTGCCGAATTTTCGTAGCAATTGCGCGTCGCCGAATTCGCCGATCAGGGGGTCGCCGGTGCGGCTGAACGCGACCGCGCCGATCGAGCCCGCAGCCCTCGACAATACCTCGGCGCGCCGCAGCGCGCCCGACGAACTCTGGCATTCCTCCGCCGCCCCCGCGACCGGCGAACCGGTGTCGTCCTGCAGGAATGGCATTGCGACGTAATAGGTGACATCGGCCATGGTGTTGCTCCAGGTTGCTCGCTCGGTCAGGCGGCATCGCTGTCAGCGGCCGGCGCGCAGCCGCATGAAACCGCCGCCTGCAATTCCTGCAGTTCGGTTTCCAGGTACTCGTTGGCCATGATCAACGCCTTGATCGTGCTGCGCAAGTTTCCATCGCACATCGCGATCGCCTGGTCACAGGCCTGTTCGTAATGATCGATGTCGGGCAGTGAAGCGGTTTCAGGCATGGCGTGGCTCCCGGAAATGATGAGGGGCAATGATCGAATGTTCCTATTTTGTTCCAATGGAGTCAACACACCAGACGGCGCCGGTTGGCGATTTCCACCGCGATCCGCTTGGGGCGCGCGGACATCATGCCATCCGGGCAGAAGAAGGGCGGAGCGGGAACGAAAACAATGTCAGGCGCTTAATGCCTATTCGCAGGGAGTTAAAGCATGGGTCTTGTCGACTTGAAGAGACCCGTTGTGCTGATCGTCGAGGACGAGTTTCTGTTGCGAATGGAGGCGGCCGACATGGTCAGGGCCGCCGGGTTCGAGGCGGTCGAAGCCGCCAATGCCGACCAGGCGATTGAAATTCTCGAGGCCCGCCGGGACATCAGGGTCGTTTTTACCGATATCCAGATGCCGGGCTCGATGGACGGGTTGAAACTCGCCCGGGCGGTCAGGGGCCGCTGGCCTCCGATCAAGATCGTCGCAACCTCCGGCCGTCTCCAGCTTGGGGAGACCGATCTGCCCGAGGGGGGCCGTTTCCTGCCCAAGCCTTACAGCCCGACTCAGATCAATGGCGTGTTGCGGGAGTTGATGTCCGACAGCTGAAGCTGATGTTCAGGCGATGATGTCAGGCGTGATCTGGTCTTCGATGAAGGCGATGCGGTCGCGCAATTGCAGTTTGCGCTTCTTCAGCCGCTGCAGTCGCAACAAATCCGGCGCGGGCGACTGATGCAACGCATCGATCGCCGCGTCGAGGTCGCGGTGTTCCTGCTGTAGCCGTGCGAGCTCGGATTCGAGTTCGCGCTCATCTTCGTCGGTCATGATGTACGTCAGCTGAAAAACGCGATGAGGTTGCGAAAGGTTGGTGGAAGCCGCTCCAGGGAATATCGGCCCTGTCGGCCCCGTGCGCAAGCGGGGCGGTTCCCTACTCACGATTGGTTACACATAGCACCGAAATATGAGCCGCCGATTTTTGATTTCCATCGACAGATTCTCCGGCTCGTGTACAATTTGTTGTCCGGATCGAATCTGAGGTTTCATTCCACCGAGGAGGTTTCGTATGGCAATTCAGGCTCATCTTGTTGAACTAGAACGGAAACACAAAGTTCTTGAAAACGAATTGCACGAAGCTCTCGTGCACCTTTCAACGGACGACCTGCGAATTGTTGAACTGAAGCGCCGGAAACTGATGGTTAAGGACGAGATCGAGCGGTTGAAGCATACCGTGGGCGAGACGCTGCACTAGCGCCGTACCGCCAGCCTTCCAGCCATCCCCCACTATCATCCCGGGATGAGCGCGTTTGCGCTCACCCCTGAGTTGCTCTCGCGCGACGTGGGGCATGATTGCACGGCAATCGCCAGGCGGTGGCTACAGTTCGGCGAGTTCGCCGACATGGTCAGCGATCGCCAGCGATGATGTCAGCCCCGGCGACTCAATCCCGAACAGATTGATCAGCCCGGCAACGCCATGGTCCTGTGGCCCCTGAATTAGGAAATCCTGCACGGCTACCGCCGGCGGCACGATCTTCGGCCGAATTCCGGAATAACTCGGCATCAGCGCGCCGTCCGGCAGCGTCGGCCAGTACCGACGGATCGCCGGATAAAATCGTTCCGCCCGCGCCGGATCGACCGCGTAGTCGATTGCGTCGACCCATTCCACGTCGGGGCCGAACCGGGCCTGTCCCGCCATGTCGAGCGTGAGATGGACGCCGAGCCCGCCGGGTTCGGGCACCGGATAGATCAACCGTGAGAACGGCGCTCGCGCGCTGCAGCTGAAATAGTTTCCCTTGGCGAGATAGGCCGGCGGGATCAATTCGATCGGCATGCCGTCGATGCTGCGCGCGATGGCGGACGCGACGAGCCCCGCGGCGTTGATCAGAAGCCGGCACGCCAGCGTCGTCGGCGCCTCGCCGCCGGCGTCGAGCTCGATTCCGCCGGCCCCCGCCTTGGCGCGCAGCAGCGGCGTGTGGAAGGCGAAGGCAGCGCCGCTTTCCTCGGCATCGCCGCGCAGCGCCAGCATGAAGGCGTGGCTGTCGACGATGCCGGTGGAAGGCGAGAGCAGGGCGGCGTCGCAGTTCAAGGCCGGCTCCAGTTGCCGCGCGGCCTCGCCCGAGAGGGTCTGCAGATCGAGCACGCCATTGGCTTCGGCATGCGCCCGGATCGATTGCAGCTTTTCGGTTTCCTTGGGCGTGGTGGCGACGATCAGCTTGCCGCAATTGCGGTGCGGAATGCCGTGATCCCGGCAGTATTCATAAAGCGCCCGCTTGCCGCTGACGCACATCCGCGCCATCAGGCTGCCGGCCTTGTAATAGATGCCGGCGTGAATCACCTCGCTGTTGCGCGAGGACGTGACGGTGCCGATGCCTTCGGCAGCCTCCAGCACGACCACCTCGCGGCCGGCCTGTGCGAGCCGCCTTGCGATCGCAAGACCGACCACACCCGCACCGATGACGACGCACTCTACCTTGTCCATTCGAGGGTTCTGATCCCGTGGGATTGCCGGCCGTTCGACCTAGGGTGCGCCGTTGTGGAATGCCGCGCGTCCCGGATCAACCGCACTCTCGCACGATCGCCCGGTTTCGGGGGTGATGTTCACAGGAACCCGTTGAATTCGTTTCAAAACGCGCTCCGAATGGCCTCGCGTTAGGGAAGCATTAATCATGTCAGGGCAATTGCCGTAATTGGAGACACATTTTTGGGTTGTAAGGGTACCTATTTACCTGATCCAAACCCGTCAAGCCAGACACTGCGGTCACAATTCCGCGGGTGACAGATGGCTGACAAGAATTGGCAGGCTGGCGGCAAGATCTCGATTACCGCGCAGGCCGCCGTCTGCGCGGTCGCCACCGTTACGCCGTTCGGCGCTGCCTCGGCCCGGTCCGGTAGTTTTGAGCCTGGCGATTACATCGGCGCGCTCGATCCCGGCATGATCTGGCAAATGCTGATCGGCGGCATCGTCATCGCGTCGTTTCTCGCCGCCATCGCGCTGTGGGTGCATTCGGCGTTGCGCAAGGTCCAGCGCGCGCAGTTGCGCCGAAATGCATTTGTCAGTTCCGCCCTTAATAACCTCAGCCAGGGCGTCGTGATGACGGATGCGCAGAGCCGAGTCGTATACTGCAACAACCGCTATCTCGACATCTATGGCCTGGCACGTTCGGATGTTCCGAAGAGAATGACCGGGCCCGAACTGCTGAAATTGCGGCGCGAACGCGGAATGCTCAGCGTCAGCGACGACGAGTATCGTGCGAAGGGCGCCACCCCGGAAGGCCTGGTTACCGAGTTGCCCGGCGGGCGGCTGGTCTTATACAGACATTTCCTGCTGCCCAACGGCGGTACGGTGGCAACGCACGAAGATTGCACCGAGCAGCGCCAGCTTTCGCGGCAGCTTGCCTCGACGAAGCAATTCCTGGAATCGGTGCTCGACAATGTGCCGGTTTGCGTGGCCGCCAAGAACATCGACGACGGCCGCTACATCTTCGCCAATCGCGCATTTGAACGCTTTTCGCGATTTTCCCGCGACAACATTGTCGGCAAGCGCGCCGACGAGATTTTCCGCCCCGAGACGACGGCAAGCATCGAGGCGGCGGATCAGGCCGCGCTTAGCTCGCCCGATGGCCAGTACCGTAGCGAGTTCGTGGTCGAGCGCGGCGAGCAGAAGCGCGTTCTCTCGAGCGTCCGCGTGATCGCCCGCGACGAGCGGAACCGTCCGGAATTCCTGATCGCCTTGTTCGACGATGTCACCGACCGCCGGTCGCTTTCCAAGGAACTGCAGAACACCAAGAAATTCCTGGAGCTGGTGGTCGACAACATTCCGGTGTCGCTGATCGTCGAGCGCGTCAGCGACGGGCGATATCTGCTGGCCAATCGCAGCGCCGAGACCATCCTCAACCGCCGGCGCGAGGACGCCACCGGCCTCACCGCCGCGGATATCTTCAATCCGCGCGAAGCCAAGCTGATCATCGCCCGCGACGAAGCCGCGATCAAGAAGCGCGGCCTGCTCACCGAGGAACACCCGATCTCCACCAAGGACGGGTTGCGGCTGTTCCTGACGCGCCGCATGACGGTGCTCGACGATGCCGGCGAGCCGCAATACCTGATCAAGACCCATGAGGATGTCACCGACCGCCGCCAGACCGAGTCGCGGATGGCGCATATGGCGTATCATGACGGCCTGACGGACCTGCCGAACCGCGCCGCCTTCCTGCAGGCGCTGGCGCAGATGATCGAGGCCTGCGAGGGCACCAGCGAGGAATTCGCGGTGCTGTCGGTCGATCTCGACGGCCTGAAGGAAATCAACGACGTGTTCGGCCACGCGGTCGGCGACAAGCTCCTGATCGAAGTGGCGCGCCGGATCCAGCACTCGGCGCGCGGCGGGGTCGTGGCCCGGCTCTCGGGCGACGAGTTCGGGATGATCATCGACGGCAAGCAGCCGGTCGCAGGCGTGTTGCTGGCCGAACAATTGGCCGAAGCGCTTTCCAGCGAATTCCTGATCGACGGCAAATCGGTCCGCACCGGCTGCACCACCGGCATCTCGGTGTTTCCGCACAACGGCTCGGACGCTGCGTCGCTGCTGGCCAATGCCGGCGCCGCGCTGTTCCGCGCCAAGGCGAAATCGCGCGGTTCGATCAGCATCTATGAGCCCGAGATGGACCAGCAGATCCGGGATCGCCGGGTGTTGCACCAGGATCTTTCGCTGGCGATCAGGAAAGGCGAATTGTCGCTGCATTACCAGCCGCAGGCGATGGCGCATGCGACCGTGGCCGGCAGCAAGATCCTCGGCTTCGAGGCGCTGGCGCGGTGGATGCATCCGGTCCGCGGCTTCGTTCCGCCGGGTGATTTCATCCCGCTCGCCGAAGAGAGCGGCCTGATCGTCGAGATGGGCGAGTGGATCCTGCGCGAAGCGTGCCGCGAGGCCGCTTCCTGGCCGCTGCCGCTGCAGATCGCGGTCAACCTGTCGCCGGCGCAGTTCATGCACGGCGACGTGGTCGGCCTCGTGCACTCGATCCTGCTCGAAACCGGCCTCGCGCCGGGCCGACTCGAGCTGGAAATCACCGAGGGCGTGCTGATCGAGGATTTCGATCGCGGCCTGGCGCTGCTGCGGCAGTTGAAGGCGCTCGGCGTGTGCATTTCGATGGACGATTTCGGCAGCGGCTATTCCTCGCTGAGCTATCTGCAGGCGTTTCCGTTCGACAAGATCAAGATCGACCGCGCCTTCGTCATCAATCTCGGACGCAACCCGCAATCGGCATCGATCGTGCGCGCCGTCATCGGCCTCGGCCACGGCCTCGAAATGTCGATCGTGGCCGAGGGCGTCGAAACCCAGGAACAGCTCGCCTTTCTCGCGGAAGCAGGCTGCGACGCGGTGCAGGGCTATTTCCTCGGCAAGCCGCTGCCGATCGGGCAGTACGCCGCGCTGGTCGGCCGCAACCCTGGCGATACGATGGAGCCCGCGCGCAAGACCGGCTAAGGGTCTTTTGTTGGACGCGTTTTCTTCACGCGAACCGGTTCCCACCTCGCTTGAAAACGCTATGGCTTGCGCATGGCAGACTACGATCTGGCTATCATCGGCGGGGGCCTGAACGGCGTCAGCATCGCACGCGACGCCGCCGGACGCGGGCTGCGCGTGATCCTGCTGGAGCAGGGCGATCTCGGCGCCGGCGCATCGCAGGCCTCGCCGCGGCTGATCCACGGCGATCTCCAGGTGCTGGAGCGGCGGGCGTTGTTTCGTGTCCGCACCGCGCTGAAAGAACGCGACATCTGGCTGCGCACCGCGCCGCATCTGGTGCGTCCCATGCGTTTTGTCGTTCCCGCTCATTCCGACGAGCGGCAACCCTGGGTGCTGCGGGCGTGGCTGTTGCTGTATGACCGTCTTGCCTCGCACCCCCGGCTGCCGGCGTCGGCCACCATCGATATCACCCACCATCCGGTCGGCGACGCGCTGAAGCGGCCCATCGGCCTTGCCTTCGAATATTCCGACTGCGTGGTCGACGATTCCCGGCTGGTGGTGCTCACGGCCGTCGATGCCGCCGAGCGCGGCGCCGACATCCGCACCGGCGCACGCTGCGTCCGCGCCGACCGGCTCGACAGCTGGCGGCTGGCAGTGATCGATCGCGGCCATCGCCGGGTGGTCACGGCCCGCGCGCTGGCCAACGCGTCGGGCGCCTGGACCGCGTCGGTCGCGGAAACCGTGCTGCGCATGAAGCCGCCCGAATTCGGCGCGGTCCGGATCAGCCAGATCGTGGTCAGGCGCCTGTTCGATACCGACAACGTCTATGTGTTCCAGAACAACGACCGGCGGCTGATTTTCGCCAGCCCCTACGAGCGGGATTTCACGCTGATCGGGACTGTCGGGCACGCCTTCAAGGGCGATCCCGCCGCAGTGTCGATGACATCGGGCGATGTCGGCTATCTCTGCGACGCGGCCAACCGCTATTTCCGCGAGCGGGTCGAACTTGTCGACGTGGTCAGGACCGTGTCCGGCGCCAATCTGGTGGCGGGCCCGGCGCGCGGGCGCGCGACGCGGGATGGCGCGATGACGTTCGACCGCACGCGCGGCAAGGCGCCATTGCTGACGATCTTCGGCGGCGACGTCACCACCGCGCGACTGCGCGCGGAGCAGGCGGTCGCCCGGCTCACGCCATTCTATCCGATGTCGCCGCGCTGGACCGCTCACACGCCGCTGCCGGGCGGTGACTTCGCATGGGAGCGGTTCGACGACGAGGTCGACGCGGCCGTCGCGCGCTGGCGGTTTCTCTCGGAGCCTCAGGCCCGCCGGCTGGTCGCGGCCTACGGCTCACGCCTTGCGGTCATTCTTGGCGACGCCAGGGAGCGCGCCGACCTCGGGCCGGCCTTCGGGCCGGAACTGACGGGCGTCGAGGTGCGCCATCTCATGGCCAGGGAGTGGGCGCGCTTCCCGGACGACATTCTGTGGCGGCGCTCGAAACTCGGCTTGACCATGTCCTCAGCAGATCGCGATGCGCTGGCGGCGTTCATGGCGGCCAAGCCCTAGGTGACGAGCAAACTCGTCAATCAAGTATTGGAATTTCACAGCTCGCGTTTGGCCCAGGTCGCGCGAACTTGGGCGTCGCTGGCGAATTCGCCGCGAGCCGCGGCGTCCTTCGAAGCGGCGACTGCGGCCCGTTCATCTGCCGAAAGCGTGACCGGCCGCGCTTCCCGCAACCACGCCGCATCGCGTCCCGACGGCCGGCGGTGCAGCCGCTCGGAAACCAGTCGTGCGGCCTTGTCGCCATGTCCCGCGCGCAGGCAGGCCACGATGAAGGTGTCTTCCCACAATTCGCGCTGGGCATGGCTGCCGCCGATCCGCACCAGTTCGGGCATCAGCGGTTCGAGGATGCGGACGGCGCGCTCGTGATCGCCTTCGGCGAAAGCCTGCACGCCGCGACAGAGGCCGATCGCGCCTTCGCCCGGGGCGAGCTTGCCGCCGGCGGCACGCGTTTCCATTTGCGCCAGTCTTGCCTGAAAACCTTCGGGATTCGTTGTCGAGGCCACCAGCGCGTAGTGGACGTCGGCGAAATGGGCGCCCGCTTGCGGGAAGAATCGTTCGCCATAGGCGGCGACTTCGCGCCGATGCGGCTCCAGCCCCGAGATTCCGGCGAGCGAAAGTCGCCACAACAGCGAAGCCGTATCCGTGAACACGTTCAGCGGCGGGTATGGCGAACCGGTCGGCCTGATCTGCCGCTGGTAGATATCAAGAGCGGCGTCGGGATCGCCGGCTTCGATCGCGGTCAGCGCGACGTGCCAGCACAGATGTCCGTGCAGGAAGCTGCCCCGCTCATGCGTCGTCAGCCAGTCCGACAGGAATGCGCGGCCGGTTTCCGCTTCGCCCTGTTCGAACAGCGCGTGGGAAAGCCCGTGTGCCGCGTTGGCGTTGGCGGGCCGCAACGGGAAAGCACGCTCGGTCAGCGTGCGGCCGGTGTTGGCATCGCCGGCCTCGGTATGCGACCAGCCGAGATAGGTGAGGAACCACCAGTCGTCGCCATAATGGCTGGCGTGCCGCTGGCAGACCGCGAGTTTTGCGGCGTCGTGGTCGGCCCGGCCGGAGAAGGCGTAGAGACCGAAGGCGCCGAGCAGCAGCGACAGGATGAGGGCATCGCGCGGATATTCCTCGAGATGCTGCTCGGCGCCGGATAACGCCGCCATCGGCTGTCCCTCGATCGTCGCGGCCATGATCTCGACATGCCGCCGTTCGCGCGGACTGGCCGCGGCCACAAGCTGCCTCGCCTGCGCCGCCTTGGCGCGCGCCTCGGCGATTTCCATGTTCATCTGATGGATGCGCGCCCGCACCACATAAGGGAGCGCGAAGCCGGGATCCTCGGCAATGGCGCGGTCGAAGGCGTCGCCGGCGCCGTTCCAGGCGCTCAGCATGCAATCGACGCCGTCGCGATAGTACGCGGCGGCGCGGTCCGATGCCGTCGTCAGCGGCAAGTCATAATTGTCCCGGTTCATGTTTATATTCCGCTCGAAGGGGTGGATGGTGGTGCCGCCGGTCATCTTACAGCAGGGTTGAGCCTTTGCCGATCCGCCGCTAGCGTGCAGTTGCGAGCGGGCCGGTGGGGGACATGGCTGAGGAACTAGCGACATCCGAACCGCCATCCGAGCCGTTGGCGGCGCCGGCACGGCCCGCGCCCGTGGCCGACGACATTCCGCTGCTGCGCATCGATGCAGTGGTGAAGCAATTCGGCGGTTTTCGCGCGGTGGACCGGCTGTCGCTCGACATCGGGGCGGGAGAGTTTTTCGCGCTGCTCGGCCCATCGGGCTGCGGCAAGACCACGCTGTTGCGGATGCTCGCCGGTTTCGAGACGCCCGACGAGGGCCAGATCCTGCTCGACGGTTGGGACATCGGGAAATTGCTGCCGCATGAGCGGCCGGTCAACATGATGTTCCAGAACTACGCGTTGTTTCCGCATCTGTCGGTGCGCGACAATATCGCGTTCGGTCTGAAGCGCGCCGGGATGGCGGCTTCCGATATCGTCGCGCGGGTCGCCGAGATGGTCGCGCTGGTCAAGCTCGATGGCCTCGAGAAGCGCAAGCCCGACCAGCTGTCCGGTGGCCAGAAGCAGCGCGTGGCGCTGGCGCGCGCGCTGGCGCGGCGGCCGCGGATCCTGCTGCTGGACGAGCCGCTGGCAGCCCTCGACAAGAAGCTGCGCGAGAGCACGCAGGCCGAATTGATGGCGCTGCAGCGGCGTCTCGGCACCACTTTCATCGTCGTCACCCACGACCAGGACGAGGCGATGACGATGGCGGACCGGATCGGCGTGATGGACAAGGGACGCCTCGAACAGGTGGCGACCCCGCGCCAGCTGTACGAAGCCCCGGCGTCGCGCTGGGTCGCCGAGTTCGTCGGCGACATCAACCTGTTCGAGGGGCAAATCGAGCCGCGCGACAGCCGGCTTGCGATGGCGCCCCGGTTGACGGTCACGACGCGTGACGCCGGTACCGTCTATGTCGCGGAACCGCGCCAGCCTGTCACCAGGACCAGCGTATGCGTCGCGATTCGTCCCGAGAAGGTCAAGCTGTCGCGCTATGGCCCGGCGCCGAATACCGACAATGCGCAGGCCATCAACCGGCTGGAGGGCGTCGTCACCGACGTCAGCTATCTCGGCGGCACCACCACCTACAGAGTGAAGCTCGACTCCGGCGCGGTGCTGCGCTCGTCAATGGCGAATACCGCGCGCATCGATATCGACGCCTACAGCCCGACCCACCGGGTGGTGGCATGGTTCACGCCCGACGATTGCCTGGTGCTGGAGCAATGAGCGCGCGGCGCATCTTCGCCGGTCCCGTGCGGCTTGCCGCGATCGCGCCCTATCTGTGGATGGCGCTGTTTTTCCTGGTGCCGTTCGGCTTCGTGTTGAAGATCAGCCTGTCGCAGACCGCAGTGGCGCAGCCGCCCTATCTTCCGGTGTTCGACCTGACAGAGGGACTTGCGGCGATCAAGGCCGCTTTCGCCGCGTTTTCGCTGGATAATTACCGGCTGCTGGTCTCCGACAATCTCTACGTACTGTCCTATCTGCGCAGCTTCGTCGTCGCCGCGGTCTCGACCTCGATCCTGCTTCTGATCGGCTATCCCGTCGCCTACGCCATGGCGCGGCTGCCGCAGCGCTGGCAGGGCATCGCGATGATGCTGGTGATCGTGCCGTTCTGGACCTCGTTCCTGATCCGGATCTATGCCTGGATCAACATCCTGCAGCACGACGGCCTGCTCAACCAGATCCTGCTCGCGCTGCACATCGTCCCGGCGCCGGTGGTGTGGCTCTCCACCGACACCGCGATGTATATCGGCATCGTCTATTCCTATCTGCCGTTCATGATCCTGCCGCTCTATGCCACGCTGGCGAAGATGGACCCGGCTCTGCCGGAGGCGGCCAGCGATCTCGGCGCGTCGCCGCAAGCAACTTTCTGGCTGGTGACGTTTCCGCTGTCCTTGCCGGGCGTCGGCGCCGGTTGCCTGCTCTGCTTCATTCCGATTCTCGGCGAGTTCGTGATTCCGGACCTCTTGGCGGGTTCGGATTCGATGATGATCGGCCAGACGCTGTGGCTGGAATTCTTCACCAACAAGGACTGGCCGGTGGCATCCGCGGTCGCGGTGGTGTTGCTGGTGCTGCTGGTGGCGCCGCTGGCGCTGTACGACCGGCTGCAGCGCCGCCAGTTGGAGGCGGCGCGATGACGGGGCGCCCGCTCAGCCGGCTGTCGCGCTTCAACGTCGCCTCGCTGGCGCTGGGTCTCGCGTTTCTCTATCTGCCGATCGTCATCCTCGTGATCTACTCGTTCAACGCCTCCAGGCTGGTGACGGTGTGGGGCGGCTGGTCGCTGCGCTGGTACAGCGAATTCTTCAACGACCGCGCCATGCTGGATGCGGCCTGGATGAGCTTGCGGGTGGCGGCGGTGTCCGCCACGCTGGCGACGGGGCTCGGTACGCTCGCAGCGGTGGCGCTGTCGCGCGGCGAACGCTTCAAGGGCCGCACGTTGTTCTCCGGCATGCTGTATGCGCCGCTGGTGATGCCGGAAGTCATCACCGGGCTGTCGCTGCTGCTGCTGTTCGTCGCACTCAATGCCGAGCGCGGCTTCTGGACCGTCACGATCGCCCACACCACGCTGACCATGTGTTTTGTCACGGTCGTGGTGCAGTCGCGGCTGGGCAAGCTCGACCGCAGCCTGGAGGAAGCGGCGATGGATCTCGGCTGCGATCCGCTGCGGGCGTTTGTGAGCGTGACGCTGCCGCTGATCCTGCCCTCGATCGTGGCGGGCTGGATGCTGGCCTTCACGCTGTCGCTCGACGACGTCGTGATCGCGAGTTTTACCACCGGTCCCGGTTCGGCGACGCTGCCGATCCGGATCTATTCGGAGGTGCGGCTCGGCGTAAAGCCGCAGATCAACGCCATCTGCACGCTGGTGCTCGCCTTGATCGCGGTGGTGATCGTGGCGGCATCGCTCGCCACAAAACTCACGAGCACGCGGGGCGAAAGCGCGGCGCCCCTGTAGTTCTACGGTGTTCTTGCCTTGAGCGTGAGCAAAAATTGACCGCTGGCAGCCACCATGCCGTCAACGCCCCGACATGATCGCGCTCGACACTCACCGAACATGCCCGACCTGCGGCGCGTAGCCGTGGCAGTTATTTCTCTCCTCCAGCAAGGCCGCCCCCATGGCATCACCCGTTGCGAAGGCCTCGCCCGACAGCCCGGACGTCCCGGACGTCCCGTCGCGCATTTGCGAGAAATGCGCCGCGGCCATGACGCATCTCAGCGATCTCCAACCCATCGTCGGCAGCGCCGCCATGCGGATCTTCCGCTGCTACGCATGTAACCACGTGGTGTCTGAAGAGAGGTGAGGGGGCGGGATGACGGCCGAGCCGTTGCGCGGAGAAGAGGGCGGGGCGTGTGCGTCTCTGCTTGTAATCCCTCAATTCGCCTTCGGCGCCTCTGCAGGCCCACCCGCCGCCGGCGCCGCGGCATCCGGCGCTCCGGCCGGCCGCCCGCCCGTAATCCGCTCCAGCACCGAGCGCACCGCATCCCTCGTCTTGCGGTCCTTGACCGCGTCGAGCAAAGGCGCTGCGCCCGGCGAACGGCGCAGCAGGCTTTCCGGGTCCGGGAAGATCAGGGGATCGTCCCATGGGCCCTGCACCACGAACGGCAGTTCGAAGGCCGCGGCGGCGTTTGGCGCCGAGATCAGGCTGGCGATGCCCTTCATGTCGTATTCGCGCATCGGCACCGAGGCGGTGCCGGTCAGTGTCAGGCGCGCCGCCGGGCCCTCGACGCGGATGTCCTCGGCGGTGGCGATGCCGTCGCTGAATTTCAGCGCAATGGTGAGCTTGTCGTAGGGCGTCGAGCCCGCGCGGAAATTGCCGGCGCCGGACAGCGGCCGGCGCTCCAGCCGCTTCAACAGCTGCTCGGCATTGAAGCCGGATATCGCGCCGTTCTGGCCGGTGAGGGTGGCGCTGCCGTCGAGCGACTGGGCGAGGCCGAACGGGCTCGCGCCGGAGGCAACCAGCGAGACGTTGAGATTGCCGCGGCCGGACAGTTTGGTGATGCCGAACAATTCGGAGGCGCAGGCCTGCAGGTCGACGTCGGTGAACTGGAACTGGGCCTTGATGTCGGCGACCGTGTCGGAGCGCGCGATCCCGAACGAGCCCCTGGCGATGCCGCCATACATCTGCGCCTCGCCGACGCTGAGCGCCAGCGCGCCGCCGCGCAAATTGGCGCCGAACGCGGTGCGGCCGAGTTTCGACGAGCCGACCGTCACCTTCGCCGCCGACAGCCGCATGTCGAGGTCGGTGGTGGTGAGCGCGTTGAGATCGAACAGTTGCCGGTTCCAGTCGCGCGCGCCGGAGGCCAGCAGGCGGAAGGTGGAAATATAGGGCGTGAAGTCGAGATTGCCGGCGGCCAGCGTCGCCTGCAGCGTCTGGCGGTCGTTATTGGCGTAGGTCATGACGCCCTCGGCGACATTGCCGTCGAGTTCGACATTGACGTTGGTCAGCGCGATCGAGGGCCCCACCACATTGGCGCGGGCCTTCAGCGCGAAGCGGCCGAACCCGCCGGTGCCCGGCGGCGGCTGGCCGGCCCAGCGCATGGCGTTGCGCAGCGACGGACTGTCGATCGTGACCGTGCCTTCCATCATCAGGCTGGTGCGGTTGGCGACGGTGCCGTCGAAGGCCAGTTTCAGCGGCGGACTGGCGAGCCGCGCCTTCAGGCCGGAGCGGTCGCCGGAAAGCGCGGCGACAAAGTCGCTGGTGCTGATCGAGCCGTCGACCCGTTCGCCGCGCCAGTCGAACTGCCCGGTGGCGGCAAAGGAACGCGAGATCGACGGCCACGCCAGCGACAGATCGATGTCGCCGATGGTCTCGGCGACGCGGTTGGCAGCATCCCGATAGGTGAGCAGGCCGTCCTGGATGCGGATTTCGGAGAACGACAGCGGGTTCTCGGCGCCGGGCTGCATGGTGCGCGCGATGGTATCGATGAACGGCGTCCAGTTGCTGTCGCCATCGCCGTCGCGCACCACGCGGATATGCGGGCGCAGCATCATGACGTCGGAGATCTCGAACCGACGCAGCAACAGTGGCAGCAGCCGCAAATTCGCGGTCAGGACGTCGACGGATAGCGCGGGGTCGGCGGTCGCCCCGCCCTTCAGGCCAACATCGTGGAACGAGACGTAGCTGCCGGGAAACACCGAAACGTCGATCCGGCCGTTGACCACAAGATCGAGCCCGGTCACGGCGCGGATCTGGGCCTCCACCGCCTGACGCAGGGCGTCCCGGTTGAGAAACCACGACGTTCCGACCAGGCCGATCAGCGCCACGCCGAAAAACGCCGCAACCGGCATGCCGAGGCGCTTCATTCGTTGGGCCATCGTCAATGGCATATCCAAGTCTTGTTGAACTCGAAACCGGTCAAGCTGATGTCGGGTTGATCCATCGGGCCGCTGTAAAGTGAGCCGGGGCGGCAGGCCAACCCTCGCAACTTGATCGTTTTTCTTGACGCTTTCAAGGCCGGCTTCCTTCCCTCCGCCGCAAGCGCGGGAGAGGGGGCGCAGTTCCGATGCCGTGACAGGCAATCTGACCTCAGGAACATCGAAAAACCCCCGTCATTGACGCACTGCGAAGAATTCGCCTAATAATCCCGGTTAACGTTGGCCGCCAGCGCCCTCCCTCCCATCAGGTCGTATTCCATGAACAAGGTCTACCCCGACGCCAAATCGGCTCTCGAAGGCATTCTAAGGGACGGCATGATGATCATGTCCGGCGGCTTCGGCCTGTGCGGCATCGCCGAGGCCCTGTCGGACGCGATCCGCGACTCCGGCGTCAAGAACCTGACCGTGGTGTCCAACAATGCCGGTGTCGACGGCATCGGCTTGAGCCGGCTGCTGGAGACGCGCCAGATCAAGAAGATGATCTCGTCCTATGTCGGCGAGAACAAGCTGTTCGCCCAGCAGTTCCTCGCCGGCGAACTGGAACTCGAATTCGCGCCGCAGGGCACGCTGGCCGAGCGCATCCGTGCGGGCGGCGCCGGCATTCCGGCATTCTACACCAAGACCGGCGTCGGCACCCTGATCGCCGAAGGCAAGGAAGTGAAGGAATTCGACGGCGAGAAATATCTGATGGAGCGCGGGCTGTTCGCCGACGTCGCCATCGTTCATGCCTGGAAAGGCGATACCGCCGGCAACCTCGTGTACCGCAAGACCGCGCGCAATTTCAATCCGATGATGGCGACCGCGGCGAAAATCACGGTGGCCGAGGTCGAGCATCTGTTGCCCGCCGGCCAGATCGACCCCGACCATATTCATACGCCCGGCATCTTCGTGCAGCGTATCATTCAGGTGGGAACCGGCCTGAAACGCATCGAGCAGCGCACCACGCGCAAGCGTGAAGCCGCCGCCGCAACCGGAGAGGAAGTCTGATGGCCTGGACCCGCGAACAGATGGCTGCCCGCGCCGCCAAGGAATTGCGCGACGGCTTCTACGTCAACCTCGGCATCGGCATTCCGACGCTGGTGTCGAACTACATCCCCGACGGCGTCGACGTCGTGCTGCAGAGCGAGAACGGCATGCTCGGCATGGGTCCCTTTCCCTATGAGGGCGAGGAGGACCCCGATCTGATCAATGCCGGCAAGCAGACCGTCACCGAACTGGCCTCGACCAGCTATTTCTCGTCGGCCGATTCCTTCGGCATGGTGCGCGGCGGCCATATCGATCTGTCGATCCTCGGCGCCATGCAGGTGGCGCAGAACGGCGACCTCGCCAACTGGATGATCCCGGGCAAGATGGTCAAGGGCATGGGCGGCGCGATGGACCTCGTCGCCGGCGTCAAGCGCGTGGTGGTGGTGATGGAACACTCCGCCAAGGACGGCCCGAAGCTGCTGAAGACCTGCAACCTGCCGCTCACGGGCGAGAAGGTGGTCGACATGGTGGTGACCGATCTCGCGGTCTTCACCATCGACAAGCACGGCAAGGACGGCATGGCGCTGATCGAGCTCGCCGACGGCGTCACGCTCGACGAAGTGAAGGCGAAGACCGAAGCCGAGTTCCGCGTCGCGCTGAAGAACGCGTGAGCGCTGCGTAGGTATGGCATCGTCGTCCCGGCCAAGCGAGCGTAGCGAGCGCTGAGCCGGGATCCATACGCTGCGGCCTCTCGTTAGAGCGCCGGAGTCAGGGGCCTTCTTCAACAACAGACGACCGGGGTTATGGGTCCCGGATTGGCGCTCGCTTCGCTCGCTTGTCCGGGACGACGGTTTCTGTGTTGATCAAAACCTACGCCGGTCCGCTCGGCATGTCGGAAAATCGCGTCAGCCATGCCACCGGGCCGATGCTGGCGGCGACGATCAGCAAGGCGGCCAGTGCGCCGTCTTCGAAACTGCCGCGGCTGGCGAACTGGTAGATCGAGGTCGCCAGCGTGTCGACATTGAGCGGCCGCAGCAGCAGCGTCGCCGGCAATTCCTTCAGGCAGTCCACGAACACGATGATGACGGCGCCCAGCATCGCCGGCCGCAGCAGCGGCAGGTGGATCTTTCGCATCGTCGTCGCCTGTCCGGCGCCGGCAGCGCGCGCGCTGTCGTCATAGTCGCGCGGAATCCGCTCGAACCCGGCCTTGATCATCCCGGTCGGCACCGCGAGGAAGCGGATCACATAGGCAATCACGACGGCAGCGCCCGAGCCGATCAGGATCAGGCCCGGCAATGAGCGTCCCAGCCATCCGGCCACCGCGTTCAGACCGTTGTCGATCGCCAGCATCGGCGTCAGCAGGCCGAGCGCCAGCACCAGCCCGGGCAGCGCGTAGCCGGTCTGCGAGATGTTCATGGCGATGAACCGCACGGGATTGGGCCGCCAGCGCCAGGCCAGAATGATGGCAAAGCCGAGCCCGAGCGCGATCAGCGTGGCAAGGGTTGCGAACGCAATCGAATTGAAGGCGTCGCGCCCCAGCGTCATGTCGAAATTCGTCAGCAGGCCGCGGCCAAAACTCTGCTGCAGCAGATACAGCACCGGCACGACGAAGCCGAGCAGCACCGGCAGCAGGCACGCCGCGAAGGCGGCGCCGCCCCGGATGCCGCTCAGCCGGGTGCGCGGCGTCAGCCGTGGGCTTTCCGCGGAAAATTCCGCCGTGGTATTGCGGCGGCCATAGCGCTCGATCGCGATCAGGCCGGCGACGATCGCCAGAATGAAGCAGGAAAGCTGCGCCGCACCGGCGAGGCTGCCGCGGTTGAGCCAGGTGGAGAAGATCGACACCGTCAGCGTGCGAACGCCGAGATATTCGCTGGCGCCGATGTCGTTGAGGGTTTCCAGCGATGCCAGCGCGACGCCGACCGCCAGCGCCGGCCGCGCCATCGGCAGCGAGACGCGCCAGAACACGGTCCAGCGTTTGGCGCCGAGGGTTTTGGCGGCTTCTGCGAATTCGGCGCTCTGGAACTGGAACATGGTCCGCGCCGACAGATAGACGTAAGGGTAGAGCACGAGGCCCATAATGACGATCGCGCCCGGCATCGAGCGCAGATTGGGCAGGGCGCCGACCAGGTCGCGCAGCGGAAACCAGATCGCCAGCGTGCGATGGACCAGGCCCAGCGGTTCGAACAGATCGGCGTAGACATAGGCGGCGAGATAGGTCGGGATCGCCAGCGGCAGCGGCATCAGCCACACCAGCAACGCCCGGCCGCGAAAATCATGCAGCGAGATCAGCCATGCGGTGCCGGCGCCGATCGCCAGCGCCAGCGCGCCGACGCCGCCCAGCAGCAGCGCGGTATCGATCATGGCCCGCGGCAACACATAGGCCATCAGGTCCTGCCACAGGTCCGGCGCAGGATGCATCGCGAGCGAGATAATGGAGATCACGGGAGCGGCGACCAGGATCGCGGTCGCCACTGCGAGTGCCGCAGCGATGCGTCCTGGGCGCTGGTTGCGGTTCACGCGAGGCCGCGGGTCACGAAGACATGCGACCGCTTCCCCCTGCGGCGGGCCGGGGAGGAAGCAGGCAGCGATCGTGAAAGCTCAATTGTCAAAACCGACCTTGTCCACCAGCGTCGAGGCTGCCTTGCGGTTGGCGGCGATCTTCGAGATCGGCAGCGGATCGGCGCTGAGCTTGCCGTAACCCGCGATGGTCGGATTGAGGGCGACGCCGGCCCGAACCGGATATTCGTAGTTCTGGTCGGCATACAGGCGCTGCGCCTTCTCGCCGGCGAGCCATTCGATCAGCTTGACGCCGTTGGCGCGGTTGGGGGCGTGTCTGGCCAGCAGCACGCCGGACAGATTGACGTGGGTGCCGCCGCCCACGAAGGTCGGCAGCACGACGCGGGTGGCTTCCGCCCACGGCTTCTTGTCGGGATCCCTGTTCATCATCAGCGCCCAGTAATAGGTGTTGCCGATGCCGATGTCGCATTTGCCGGCGGCGACGTCGCGCGCGGCCTCGCGATCGCCTCCGGAGGGCTTTTGGGCGAGATTGGCTTTCAGGCCGCGCAGCCATTCCTCGGCCTTGGCCTCGCCGTACCTGGCGACATAGGCCGCGAACAGGCCGTTGTTGTAGATGTGCTGGCCGGAGCGAATGCAGATCTTGCCCTTCCATTTGGGATCGGCGAGTTCTTCATAGGTGATGGCTTCCTGCTTGACGCGGTCCTTCGAGGCATAGATCACGCGCGCGCGCATCGAAATTCCGGCCCAGTGACCGTCGGGATCGCGGTACTGCGGCGGCACGATCTCGTCGATCGCATCCGACTTGATCGGCTGGGTCACCTCGGCCTTCACCGCCTCGTCCATGCGGCCGATATCGACCGTCAGCAGCACGTCGGCCGGGCTGTTGGCGCCCTCGGCCTTCATGCGCTGTTCGAGCCCCGAACTCGCCGAGACGATGTTGACCTTGATACCGGTGTCCGCCGTGAAGGCATCGAACAGCGGCTGGATCAGCTTGGTTTCGCGATAGGTGTAGACGTTGACCTCACCGCTGGCGGATGCGGCGGTGACACCAGGCGAGGCGAAACAAAGCAGCGCTGCGGTTGCGGTAAGGGCGGCGCGAAATTTCATCATGGAACGGCTCCGGCGGCGATGACGGCGATGCCGGTTTCAGTAGCGCAGCGGTGCCGTGCTGTCCGCGACTGGATGTCACGAAAGGATTGATTTAGAGCGATTCCACGCTTTTATTTAGAAGCATTCCAATATCTCGCGCCTATCGACGCACTCGCTCGCAACTTGAGACGGCGCGTTCGACACGACACAGGGATCAGCGGCGCGGCATTGCCCCGCGGTGCGCGTGCGAAGCGGTTACATCAGCTTGATGGCGAGCCAGACGGCCAGCGACAACGCCAGCGACAGCAACGCGACCATCCCGATGAAGACCGCCAGCGCGCGCATCACCGCGCCGGCGCTGGCGCCCCCCGACGATCGGCCCGCGAGGGGGCTGAACTCGCCGCTTTGCGGGATATGACCGCGTATTCCGAGAATCCAGATGAAGGCGTCCAGCACGTAAAGGCTCATGGCCTCGGCTCCGATTTGTCGTGTCATGCGCGACCATCGCCCAAGCGATGCCTCACACGTTGCGCGTGGAAAAGGATTCGCTCAATCCGGACTTGTACGGAATCGCTGCAATTCGCTGCCGGGTTTGAGCGAGCGCAAGGCCGCTCGCCATCGGGTGGGCTAGCAGGAGGAAATCAGGGGCGGAAGCCCCGATCGACCATGGTTTGCCATTCGAGGACGGGTACCAGATGAGGCCAGATCTTGCCGCGTGCTACGGCCAGGAGCGACTGCCCCGATACACCAGCTATCCGACGGCGCCGCATTTTTCGGCCGCGATCGGTCCAGGCACATACGCCGAATGGCTGAAGGCCATTCCGCAGCACGCCACCACGTCGCTCTATCTGCACGTGCCGTTCTGCCGGGCGATGTGCTGGTATTGCGGCTGCAACACCTCGGTGGTCCGCCGCGACGACCCGGTCGCGGTCTATGCCTCGGCGCTGCGCTGTGAAATCGAGCTGGTCTCGCGCCGGATCGATCGCCGCATCAAGGTCAACCACGTCCATTTCGGCGGCGGCACGCCGACCATCATGGCGCCCGAGACTTTCGTGGATCTGATGGGGGCGCTCAGGCAATCCTTCTTCGTGCCGCCCTCGGCCGAGATCGCCATCGAGATCGACCCGCGCACGCTGACCGGCCAGATGATCCACGCACTCGCCTTTGGCGGCGTCAACCGCGCCAGCCTCGGCGTGCAGAGCTTCGACCCCGCGGTTCAGCGCGCCATCAACCGGGTGCAGGGTTTCGAGGAGACCTCTGCTGCGACCAAAGGCCTGCGGCGGGCCGGCATTTCCGGCATTAATTTCGATCTGATCTACGGACTGCCGCACCAGACCGTGGCGTCGTGCCTCGACACGGTGAGCCGCTGCGTCGAGCTCCGACCCGACCGGTTTTCGGTGTTCGGCTATGCCCATGTCCCCGGCTTCAAGAAGCATCAGCGCAAGATCGACGAGGCGGCGCTGCCCGACAGCCTGGCGCGGCATCGGCAGTCCGAAGCTATCGCCGGCGCGCTGAAGCAGGCCGGCTATATCCAGATCGGGCTCGATCACTTCGCGCTGCCCGATGACGGGATGGCGGTGGCGTTCCGGGAGGGCAGGCTCTGCCGCAATTTCCAGGGCTACACGACCGACGACAGCAGTGTGCTGCTCGGCTTCGGCGCCAGCGCCATCGGCCGCCTGCCGCAGGGCTATGTGCAGAACGAAGTCGGCACCCGCGCCTATCAGCAAGCCATCGCCGGCGACCGGCTGGCCACCGTCAAGGGCTATGCCCTGTCCGGCGAAGACCGGCTGCGCGCCGAGATCATCGAGCGCATCATGTGCGACTTCGGCGTCGATCTCGACCCGATCTGCGCGCGGCACGGCCTGTCGGCTTCGACCATGTTGAAGTCGTCGTCCCGGCTGCAGGACCTGATTTCCAACGGTATCGTCGAACTCGACGGCACCTCGCTGGCGGTGGCGGATGATTCGCGCTTTCTGGTCCGCAGCGTGGCGGCGGCGTTTGACGCCCATCTCGACGGATCGAAGCAATTGCACAGCCGGGCGGTCTGACGTTACGCCCGATCCGGCGGTCCGTCTTCGCCCGAGGCCGCTTCGGCCAGCACCAACAATTTGTGCGGTTCGCGCAACACGATGCGTTGCCGGCCGCCCGCGATCAGCCCGCTTCGCTCCCAGCTCGAGAGGATACGACTCACGGTGTGCAGCGTGGTGCCGGTCATCTGGGCGATGTCCTGGCGGCTGATCGGAAAATCGATTTCGACGCCGTGCTCGACCTGGCGGCCGGATTGGCCGGCGAGCCGCAGCAAAGCGTGGGCGACGCGCTGCTCGACCTGCTGGGTCGACATCTCGACCACGCGGGTATGGGTTTCCTGCAACCGGCTGCCGATGGTCTGCAGCGTGTTGGTGGCCAATGCGGGAAATTTCGCCACCAGGCGTGGCCATGTCGACGACGGCCAGGCCAGCACGACGCTATCCTCGACGGCGGTCGCGGTGGCGGGATAGCGCGGCAATCCGATCGCCATCGCGACGCCAAAAGTCTCGCCGGGCGCCACGTAGCGCACCACGATCTGTTCGCCCCCCGGAGTGGTCTTGGTGGCGCGCACATGGCCGTGCAGCAGCACGAAGAAGGAGTGCGCGTCCTGGCCCTCGTCGAAGATCGCGCTGTTTTTCGCAAACCGCGCCGGGCGGGCTTCGCGCAGGATATCGCCGAGTTCCTCGGTGCCGAATCCCGCAAACAGCGGCAGATCGGCAACCAGCGAGGGGTCGACTTTGGCCATGGTTCCTCCGTCGCATCAACGGCTTGAGCCAGCGACCTGGATCGAATCTAGACTTCGATTGCGGTCCCCGATCAAGCGGAAGTTTGCGCTGGCGCAACACCGGCGCGCGGTATCCCGGCTAAGGGAATGCTGAGCCGGTCCTTCGGGGCCGAAGACCGATGGAGCCAGACATGTGCATGAAGCGGTGATGACGGCGGTTTCGCGCCCCCGTTTATATCAGGGCTGGCCGTTGCTCGCGGCCGGCTTCCGGCCGTTCTTCCTGCTCGGATCTGTCTATGCGGGGCTCGCCATTCTGGTCTGGCTGCCGCTGTTCCATGGCGAGATCACGCTGGTCTCCGCGTTCACGCCGCGCGACTGGCACGTCCATGAAATGCTCTACGGCTATCTGCCGGCCGTAATCACCGGCTTTCTGTTCACGGCGATCCCGAACTGGACCGGGCGGCTGCCGATCCAGGGCACGCCGCTGCTGGCGCTGGTCGTGGTCTGGATCGCGGGACGGCTTGCCGTCACGTTGTCGGCCGAGACCGGCTGGCTGACGGCGATGCTGGTCGATGCGAGCTTTCTCGCGCTGGTCGCGGCCGCTGCGGCCCGCGAGATCCTGGCCGGCCGCAACTGGAAAAATCTCAACGTTGTGATCCTGGTGCTGCTGCTGCTGGCGGGCAATGTCGCGTTCCACCTCGAAGCGCATTTCCACGGGCTCGCCGAGACCGGCATCCGGATCGGCATCGCCGTGGTGGTGCTGCTGATCTCGCTGATCGGTGGCCGCATCATTCCGAGTTTTACCCGCAACTGGCTGGTGCGTGAAAATCCCGGCCGGCTGCCGGCGCCATTCGACCGCTTCGATATCATCGTCGTTGCCATCACCGCGGTGACGCTGGTGGGCTGGATCGTCAGTTCCGAGAGCCGGCTCACCGGCGCAGCACTGGCGCTGGTCGGGTTGCTGCATCTGGTGCGTCTGGCGCGCTGGGCGGGCGACCGCACCTTTCGCGAGCGGCTGTTGCTTATCCTGCATGTCGGCTACGCCTTCGTGCCATCAGGCTTCCTGCTCAATGCCGCCTCCGCGTTCGGCCTGGTGCCGCCGGGCGCCGGCGTTCATGCCTGGATGGCGGGCGCCGCAGGCACCATGACGCTGGCGGTGATGAGCCGCGCCACGCTCGGCCACACCGGCCAGCCGCTCACCGCTTCGCGCGCCACCCAGGCGATCTATCTCGCCATCATCGTGGCGGCGCTGGCGCGGGTCTGCGCGGTGATCGAACCCCGCTACGGCGAGCTCCTGCTGGTTCTGGCCGCGTTCGCCTGGGCCGCCGCCTTCCTCGGGTTCGCGATCGTGTTCGGACCGCTGCTGGCCGGCGTCGATCGCAGGCGGAAGGCCGTCGCCTGAACAGCCCTGCGGTTTAATGCTGACAACTGGGGGCGATCGGCTGCATTATCTGTCCGGCGGCGGGGGTGGCCTCGCCTGGTCTTGCCTTCGAGACGCTTAAGTGGGGGACCTTGGGGTGTGTCGATGCGTGAAATTCTGGAGTATTGCATCGGTGGTATCAGGCAAAACGTAGCGGCGGGCAGCCTCGTCGTGCAGGAGGGCGGCAGGACCGGCCATCTCTATGTCCTGATCGAGGGCAGGCTCGAAGTCATCAAGGGCGACACGGTGGTTGCCGCCATCGCCGAGCCGGGCGCGGTGCTCGGCGAAATGTCCGTGCTGCTCGATCAGGCCCACACCGCGACCGTGCGCGCGGCGGCGGACTCCGTCGTTTACGAGATCAACGACGCGGCCTCGTTCCTGTGTCAGCAGCCGGGCGTCGCACTGCTGATCGCCCGCCTGCTGGCGCAGCGGCTCAATGCCGCCAACACCTATCTCGCCGACATCAAACGGCAATATGCCGGCCACGGCACCCATCTGGCGATGGTCGGCGATCTGCCACAGAGCATGATCAACCCGTCGCCGACGCAGGTCTCGCCAGGCTCGGATCGGCGATCCGACCCAAGGATGTGAGCCACGCCGGCGGGGCGGCAGTGCAGTTGGGTCTCTCTACAAATTCACGACAGCAACGTCGTGAAAACAAGTAATACTTGTCGTATTTTTCGTGACGTTAGCGAATAGAATTATGGATACTACTGTTGTTTTGAAGCAAATACGGCGTTTTCTGGCCCGTTAACGACGTCGATTCCGAACTCGTTATTTAGTTCGGCTCCAATCATCACCTGCTCGCAAGAGCATTACTGGGAAAATCAAGTAAAGCAGGGGTGATTGCTATGTCTTCTATTCTTCTTTCGAGTTCGGTTCGGTCCAGCCTTTATTCGTTGCAGCAAACCAATGATCTGCTTTCGACGACGCAAAACCGGCTTGCCACCGGCAAGAAGGTCAATTCGGCGAACGACAATCCGACGGTTTTCTTCGCGGCTTCGGCGCTCAGCAATCGTGCTGCCGATCTCAACGATGTTTTCGATCGTGTAGTCGCCGCGAGCAAGGTGCTGAAGTCCACCAACGACAGCCTCTCGGCTCTCACCGGCCTCGTCAACAGTGCGCAATCGACCGCTCGCAATGCGCTGGCCAGCACGGCAACGACGGCGCGCACCACGGGCAGCGTCGCGGGCCTGACGGGGGCGAGTTCGTTTGCCGTGGTCGCAGCTCGAACCATCACCGTCAACGATGGCACCACCACCGCGACGATCACGTCGGCCGGCACCGTCACAACTCAACAGATCATTGACGGCATCAACAACACCGCGAACCTCAGGGTCAAGGCGTCGCTCACGGCCGACGGCAAGCTTCAGCTGGAGGCGACAACCGCCAACGCCATCACCATCGGCGGAACCATCACCGCGCCTGAACTTTCGCAATTCGGATTGACGGCCGGCGTAACGGCTGCCGGAACCCTCAACAGCGTGCGCTCGGGGTTTGCAGCTCAGTTCGATTCGATCCGCTCCCAGATCGACCAGCTTTCCGCCGATGCGACCTTCGACGGCACCAACCTTCTCAACGGCGGTAGCCTCAGGATCAACTTTAACGAGAAATCGACCAGTTCGTTGAGTGTCGTCGGTGTTACGAACACCTCCGCCGGTCTCGGCATCGCCGCCTCGGCAGGCACCTTCCAGACTGACAGGGACATCAACAACGCGCTTACCAATCTCACGAACAGCCTCAGCACGCTGCGGGCGCAGTCCAGTGTGTTTGCCAGCAACCTCGACATCGTGACGACGCGACAGGATTTCACCAAGTCGCTGATCGGCCTGTTGAACGCAGCTTCCGACAGCATGACCGCGGCCGATACCAACGAAGAGGGCGCCAACCTGCTGGCATTGCAGACCCGTCAATCGCTGTCATCGACGGCTCTCAGCATGGCGGCGCAGGCGGACCAGACGGTGCTTCGCATGTTCCGCTAGCGTCTGAACGGGACGTAAGGTGGCGGGGTCAATGCCCCGCCACTTGCGCGAGCGACAAGTTAGGAAATCCTTAGCCAAGGTCGCGACAATTCGATTCAAGCCTTTCATTTAGCCCGGATATCTCACAGTCGATAAGCGCATCGGGGCTCCGAATCAGCGAAAGTTGTTTTGCGAGAACGACTTCTTGATGATT
>NZ_JAUYAN010000167.1 GCF_030693485.1 Bradyrhizobium sp.
ATTTCAGTTGCCTGGCGGTCAAGCCGGAGCATCTCGATTTCGGGTACGACCTTCTGCTCGTAGAGCTTTCGGGTGAGGCTGAGTTCCCGGTCAAGCAACTTGAGTGTGCCAGTGAGCCGGGTCACCTGCTGATTCAATACATCGACGTCCTGCGCAATCTTCTGGGTACGCATCCTGAAAACGCTTGATTCGGTGGCGACCGCCGTCGGTACGATCTTGTCGAGTTGATCGGGAAACGTGACCTCATTTCGGCCTCGCGCCTCCGCCTCGAGCCGCGCCACGCGGGCCGCCATAGCCGCGCGTCGCTCCCTGATTTCACCGAACTCGGACGCGACTTTGGTATCATCGATTCTCATCAGGGATTGACCCTGCTTAACGATCGAGCCTTCTTGTATGAGAATTTCGCCGACAATGCCTCCTTCGAGCGTTTGCACCACCTGTGTCTGACGCGAGGGGACAACCTTACCGTTGCCTCTCTTCACCTCGTCCAGGATCGCAAAATGAGCCCAGACAAGAAATGAGGTGAAGAGCGCGAGGAACGTGATGAGCAACATGCGCGAAGTTCGCGGCGTCCGGAGGGCTGCCGCGGCACGAATATCGTTGGCGAATGCGAAATCAGATGACGGCATTGGGCTTTTGCACCAGCGTGGCTCTCTGCGCGGCAGTCGTTTCGGTCGGGGGTGAGTTCGGCTTGCCTTGTATCAAGGCCAAAACCTTGTCACGCGGTCCATCGGCGATCAGGCGCCCGTTATCGAACAGCAACAAGCGATCAACCATGCTGAGCAGCGAAAGCCGGTGCGTGGAGATAATAACAGTCATCCGTTCTCCGCGGATCGTATTCAGCCGTTCCAGGAATTCGGCCTCGCTGCGGACGTCAAAGTGCGCGGTTGGCTCGTCAAGAAACAACACGCGCGGCTTGCGTATCAGAACACGGGCCAATCCAATTGCCTGCTTTTGCCCACCAGACAAGCTGCGGCCGCCTTCGGATATGGGCATATCGTAACCCATCGGATGGCCCGCGATAAAACCTTCCACGCCTGACAACCTGGCCGCCGCCAGAATTTCTTCATCGGTCGCCTCAGGTTTGCCCAATGCGATATTGTCACGCAGCTTTCCGAAAAACAGATCGGTGTCCTGCATCGCAAATCCGATGCCGGCGCGCAGATCGGAAGGGTCGTATTGACGCGAATCGACGCCATCGACCAAAATGCGGCCTTCCTCAGCTTCGTAGAAGCCAAGCAGCAGGCGGCCGACGGTCGTCTTTCCGGAGCCGACGCGCCCGATAATCCCGATCCGCTCGCCGCCATCGATCTTGAACGAAACTTTTTCCAATGCTCTGCCAGGAGCATTGGGATACGTGAAGCTGACGTTCTCAAAAGCTATACGTCCGTCCTCTATTTTTCTGGAGACATAGGCGCGTTGCGGCGATCGTTCGCGCTCCAGGGACATGATCCGGTCAATTGATTTGAGCGCGGAGAAAGTCTGCGTCCCGCGCGTAATGACAGCTGCGATACCTGCTATCGGAGCCAAGACCCGGCCCGCCAGCATATTGGCGGCAACCAGCGCGCCCATCGACAGTTTGCCATCAAGAATGAGAAAGACGCCGATGATCAGCAGCAGGAGGCTGGTAATCTGCTGCGCCGTTCCAGCAATGGTCAACGCAAGCGAGGACCAGAAATGAACCGCTTCGCCCGATCTTGCCGTGGCGGCTACCGATCGTTCCCAGGCAGTCTGCATGCGAGCCTCGGCACCGGTGGCGCGGACCGTCTCCAGACCCGAGAGGGACTCAACAAGCACGCCGTGGCGCGCGGCGGATTCAGCCTGGAGTCGTTTCATCGCTCGATCGAGCGGGCGCTGCAGGATGAACCCGAGCGCGATCATGATCGGCAGCATGGCCAAAGGAATCCAGGCCAGGGGACCCGCGATCGTAAACAACACGGCGATGAACAAGACCGCAAAAAGCAGGTCGGTTGCCGCAACGACGCTGCCAGAGGTGAAGAAATCACGTACTGAGTCGAAGTCACGCAACTGATTGGCGAGAATGCCGACCGAAGCGGGACGCTGCGCCATCTTTATGGACATCACATGTTCGAAGATATTGGCAGCAAGAACAACGTCCATGGTCTTGCCGGTGACGTCGATCATGCGACTACGTACCGTCCGCAGTACAAAATCGAAGACAACAGCGATCACCATCCCGACCGACAGGGCTATAAGCGAGGGAATTGCGCCGTTCGGAATGACCCGATCGTAGACGCTCATCGTGAATAAGGGCGTTGCGAGCGCGAGCACGTTGATCAGCAGCGCGGCGAGGGCGATATGGCCATAGCTGCGCCAATGGACCTTAACGGTCGACCAGAACCAGTGGCTGCGCGGAAGGTCTCCGGCCGCAACCGTTCGCGCATCGGCTTCGGCAGCCGCTCGAACAAAAAATGCGTAACCCGTGTAGTCAACCATCAAGTCCTTGATCCGGACAACTCGGGGACTATTCGGCGTCACGGTCGGATCGAGGACTTTGGCGCTCTGGGTCTTCTTGTCGACCCCGAGGAGGACAAGAGCGGCTCCGGTTTTCATGATCAGGACGGCAGGAAGCACGATTGCCGGAATGTCTGAAATCGTTCGCTGAACCGCCTCAGTTTCGAGCCCGGCTCGCTTCGCGGCCCGGTCGTACAGCGCAACAGACAACCGCCCATCGAGTATAGGCAGACCGCCAAGGAGGGCCTCCCGGCTCACCGCACGGCCATGATGGGACGCCAGATAGGTCAGCGAAGCGGCGAGGGGGTCCTGTCGCATACGACCGTCGTAGCCGGGTACGGTTGATTTCGGCTCCGGCCCATCCGCGGATGGCGAGCGCGCTTCTGGCTTGGGAGTTCGAAACAACAAATCCGGCGCCTCTGATCGTATGCAAGTCGACGTGTGGCGGGACGGCACACAGGCTTAATCCTTGCAACAATACAGCAATTTACGGACCGAATCATTCACGATTGCCAAGATTTCCCGGCTCAGGGTTAATCTGTGGGCCTGGCGGGGGCGGCCAAAGGGCCCAACCACAAGTGTCAGAATTTATTGCCGTTGGCCGGAAAGGCAGTGAGCAGCCAATGAGGCTTATCCTGCGACGCGGCCGCATAGGACCTCGAGTTGGGCTCGGTTGGATCTACATGAGCCAACGCCGACTCCGGCGGCTTGCGGCCTCCCTTTTCGGCAAACCACTCGATCGCCCCCAGCATTCTTGCCGCGTATGACCAGCGCGGCCAGCGATCCCTGAACCCATCCTGGGGCTCGGCAGCGGCATAGGCATTTGCCCGGACGGGAACGCCTATGGCCGCGTCCGTAACCCGAAGAGGCTCCGACCCGGTCTGAGGTACGTTCAAGCGGAAAGTAGGAAGTTTGTAAGCGGGCAATCCGCCGGCGAGCGAATCGATTGGAGCTGCATCCACCGGTGGCGGGGCTTTGAGGTATTCGAGGAGAGTGCCCATTGCGGCAAGCAACTGATAGTCGGCGAAGACGATCACGCCCCGCGACGAAGTGAGCGACACAGCAGCATTGAAGTACTGGTTTTGTGCATTGAGCAGGTCGATCAGGGATCGTTGACCGAGTTCATATTCCTTGTCGAATGCGGAAATGGTCTTTCGATCCGCCTGCAACTGGCGGGTCAGAGCAGCGACTCTCGTCGCAGTTATCGTCCTCGCAGCCCAAGCCTTATCGATGGATTCCAGTGCGTCACGTTGCAGCCTCGCATGGCGCATCGTTGATTCGGTGTGGCGCTCCGCCATTTCCGAGCGACGCCATACGTCTTGGCCGCCACGGAAGATATCCCAGGACATCACGACCTTGCCGCTATAGCTGTCGTGGGTAGCGCCCAAATAGGGGTACGTATTGTCATTGTGCGTCGCACGGGCTTCAAGCGACAAATTGGGTACGAATGCACCGTCAGTCACACGGAACGCATGTTTGGCGGCATCCGCATCGGCCTGAGCGGCGAGTATGGTGGGATTAAAGCGAACCGCGACGGCCAGCGCTTCGTCCCGGCTTCTCGGCATACCCGCAAGTGGCCCCGGGAACCGCACATTGAAGGGTTCCAGGCCCACAACCTTGCGGTATTTGGCTCTGCCCTCATCGAGGCTCTTCCGGAATTCCGCGAGATTGGCGCGGGCGTTTTCAACACGTTCTCGCGCCTGCTCCAGGTCCCCTTCGCCAGCGCGTCCGCCCGAAAACCGGGCGTTCACATTCGAAAAAATCTTCTCGTGATTGGCGACGTTCTGCTCCGCAAGGCTCACCAGCCTGAGGTAGCGGACAACATCCACGTAAGCTTCGGCAGCATCCAGAGCGATTAACTCTGTCCGCTCCCGGACCCGGAACGCCGCAGCGTTAACCCGAGCGGTTTGGCGCCAGATATCATGAATCGATGCAAACCCATCAAACAGAAGCTGCCTGACCACAACCGATCCCTGCGTGCCGTTCCGCCAGGCACCATTCCCCACAATGGGAACCGGGAGGGCGCTCGCGCTTGAGACCGGATTGCTTTGATCGAACTTTTCGGCGCCATACCGAGCCTCGACGCGAACTTGCGGCAGCAGCGTGCTTTGGGTTTGCCTGAGTTCCGATTCTGTAGCGCGCCGATTTGCGGAGGCTTCACCAACGCCCGGATTGGTCTGGGCGGCCTGTTTAAGCGCGTCGTTGATGGAAAATACATCGCTCGCCGAAGCCGGGCACATGGCCACCATAAGGCTGAGCATCCCAAAACATGCGGATCTCATCTTCTCGGTATCCTTGCTTGTTCAAAACTGAACGCGCTTAAAAGCCCGCTGAGTCCAAAATTCAAGCTTCATCGTAGCAGAGGGAAAAGCCGGCACCTATGGTATTTCGGCCACAGTTGGACGGGAAGAATCGGCAAATGGTTTGAATAAATGGTTCGTTTTAAAAATTTGCGTTTGGGGCCCGGGACGGCTTCAGCCACCTGCCGAATTGGGGTTGCGGTCAATGTAAAAACCTAAGCGTCGCCTGCTGGGATACATAGAAATTACCCGCCCAGAGTCCAGGGCGGTCGTAACTGCATCAGGTCGTCACCCAGCTTGCCCCATGCGGTAACTATCGGCCTCGATTCTTCGAGGTGCAAGGAGATGGCGTAACTTTACGGGTTCGATTAAGGGGAGCGGTTGTTCCCGTTTCGTTCAAAAGAGTAAAATAGCTTAGTAAAAACAATTGGCTAGCCGCTGAAAGGTGTTTGGCGAATAGGCCACTCGTGGATGTAAGCGGGGCACTGGAAAAACCGGGAACAAGTGGCAACGGGTCGCACTTACGACCGCGCTGCTTGTTGGAAATTGCCCCCGGCAGCATCTGCCGCCCAGAACTCTCCCCGAGGCTGGGCCCGTTTCTCAAAAGCACTTTCCGTCCCCGCGCAGGCCGAAATGAAAGAAGCCGCCATGGCCTACTTGTCGGAAAGCGATTTGTCGGAAAGCAACTACGGATCACTCACATGCTACAGACGATGCCGCTGTCAGACAATAAGAGCTGGAACTGGTCGGGGCTCGGCCGCCCGGCCACAAACTGCCGGCCCGGCCTTGGCACTCAGTCAATCTATGCCAAATGGCATATTCCGGCTGGGATGTGATTCTTGGCAGAATTAGTGCATGCCACACGAGCGGAATATCACCTTCGGACAAATGCGGCAGTCGGGCGCTCGCCTGCTGTATGTGTGCTGCGGCGACCACAAATGCGCGCATTCGGTTGTGATCGATCCGGACTGCTGGCCAGCGAGCCTGCGGCTTTCCGACCTGGAGTCGTTGTTCGTCTGCTCGGACTGCGGCCATCGCGGTGCGAAAGTACGGCCGGACTTCGGCGGGACGCGGCACCGTATCGAACCCCTCGAATCCTATTCGGATTGGTAGCACCGAGCACGCCATTGAGGAAACCGGACTCCAGCGGATTCTTGGGGGGTCCGAACCAACCTTCTAACGCGGGCCGGCAATCCTCTCCGAAGGTCGGCCTGACCACCTGCTCGCTTCAATGCAGCGAACCGTTGGACGCCGTGCGCGAGCCCGAGGTCTTGAACTGGGTGTAGGTCGGCAGAATAAAGGTGCTGTTTTTGCGGTTCGAGATCGCCGCGAAGGTGGTCGGATGAGGATCGGCGACGGCGGCGCCAACATCTTCCGCGGCCACTGCAACGTGCAGGGCGCTACCGATATCGGTTTCGATATCGTGACGCTGCGCTCTATTACCGCCTGGTCGAAGGCGCCGAATGCGACTGCAGCGTAAGCATAGGGCAAGGGCAGGGTGGTGGCGGACCGTCCGCTTAGGCCGCTTTGGTAGCTTCTCACGCAACTGCTTGGTGAGCTCGGCAGGATTGCGGAAATCAAGGTCGTTAATGTCGGTATTCTTCGCGATAATCGTCTCGATGCGGCCGCGCACCCGATTGGCGGTTTCGCGCTTTTCGATCCAGATCGGCGCCAGCAAGTCGTAGATGTGACTCGGCCTGATGTCGGCGATCGTCAGGCCTCCGATTGGCGGGTAGGCATAGCGCTTGAGCGAGGCCGGCCACTGTGCACGGTGCTTCTCGCTCCAACCCGACCATTGCGCGTCGATGTATTTTTCGGCGCATTGCTGGAACGTGGGTGCGGCGGCCGCGATCTCAGCCGCTTGGGTCCGCTGCCGCGCTGCCCGCTTCTCGGCGACGATGTCGACGCCGGGGGTGTTGCGATCACCTTTCACGCGAAGCCTAGCAGCATCGCGGGCAAGCCTCGCGTCCCTTAGCGACAAGTCGCGGAAGGAGCCCAAGCCGTGCCACCGCTCTTTCCCCTCGATCCAGTACCGGAAGGCCCAGTTCTTTGCTGTCGCACTCGCGACAATCAGGTAGAGCCCGCCGCCGTCGGCATATTTCCCCGCCTTCGTCTCACGCTCAATATCGAGCGGTTTTAGTTTCCCAGCCATGATGTGCTCCGATCAGAACCGTCCTCCGAACCCACGGTCGCAAGCTACGGTTTCAGCGCTGATTAGAGAGAACACCGGCGAATGAAGATGTACAGCTCTCCGGCGTAACGCGCTGATTTTGCGGTGTGTTCCGAACGATGGCGAACAAGGGAGAACAGCATATTGGCGGAAGGGGTGGGATTCGAACCCACGGTACCCTTGCAGGCACGCCGGTTTTCAAGACCGGTGCCTTAAACCACTCGGCCACCCTTCCGTCGTCGGAGTTCAGCGACTTAGCAGGGGGATGCGCCGGGGGAAAGTATCAATTGCCCGTCACGGGCGGGCGCGTGGCGTCGATTTGCGCGGGTGTCGCCGCGCGCTGAACCTCGATCGCCGGGCCTGCGAAAATTATGCCGCCGGCCTCAGGCGAACGCGAAAGCCAGCAGGCTCGAGCACAGCAGCAAGAATCCTGCCGCCGTCAAAGCCAGAAAACCGTCGGAGACCAAGTCATGTGTCCGCATGTTGCACCTGTTGCTCTCGACGCTGGTCCGAATTCATTAAAACTTTCGGAATCAGCTCGTTGAACGAGGTGGTCCTCGCGCAAGGTCACGCCCTCGAGCGAAAACCCTCAAATGCGTGGGCAAGAAAAATACCGGCGCTAAACAGACCCAAACACGCTGTAACCGTCTCAATCATCGCAAAATTCCTTCGCGCCCCTGCACCCACACAACGCCACGACACCGCGCACAGTCAAAAGGATTTTGGGGACGGGACCGAAGATCCGGCCGGAGTGATGCTTTGGCACAACAGTTTCGCCGGGAAGGGGACCCGGGGCGCGGCGCGCCACCGCAACCATTGATTCACTACGCCGTTGCTCTCCCCATTTCCGCCGTGATCCGGATGCGGTATCTTCACGACTTGGTGCGGAGGTGGGCTGCATCAGGACGAGACCGGCATGCGCCGCCAGATCGGCGCGTGGCCGGCGAAATGGTAATTGGGGCGGATGGGGATTCGACGGTCAAATCAGGTCGCCGGGGTGGCGCGGGGCGCGCTCGCCGTAGCCGCGTGTCTGGTGCTCGCCAACTGCGCCTCGCAGGGCAAGTTCGCCAGCAAGGTCGATCCCAAATACGGCGTTTCTTCCAGTCCCCGGGTGGTCGCGATGGGCGACCCCGTGCCAAAGGGTGGCGGCACCTACCGTGTCGGCAAGCCGTATACCGTCGCCGGCCGGGTTTACGTGCCGGAGGATGATCCCAACTACCGCGCCGAGGGCATGGCCTCCTGGTACGGCGACGACTTCCATGGCCGGCTGACCGCCAATGGCGAGGTATTCGACATGACCTCGCTGACCGCCGCCCATCCGACGCTGCCGATCCCGAGCTACGCGCGCGTGACCAACCTCTCCAACGGCAAATCGCTGATCGTGCGCGTCAATGACCGCGGGCCGTACCACGGCAACCGGCTGATAGATGTCTCGAACAAAGCCTCTGAACTACTTGAATTCAAAAGCAAAGGTGTAGCTCGCGTACGAGTCGAATATGTCGGCCGGGCGCCGCTCGAAGGTTCCGACGACCGCCAGCTGGTAGCGACCTTGCGCACCGGCGAACCGGCCCCATCGCCGTCTCTGGTTCGGGTCGCCTCCGCCCGCCCGTTCGTTCCCGAGGTCTCGGCCCGCGCCATCCGCGGCGAAGTTCCGATGCCGGAGGGCAGGCCCTACAGCCTCGGCAATACCTCGCAGGACCTGGCCTCTATCAACGCCACCTCCGAGATGTCCGCCTCCAGCCGTACCCGTCCCGGCGCACGCGCGATCGAAAATCCCCGCACGGTGTCCTACGAAAATGACGCGCGCTACGCCCCGGGCATTCCGCCGGCGAGTGCCTATGCGCCGGTCGACCCGCGCGGCCCCCGTGAATTGCTGACAGGACGCGGGCTCTATTGAGTCCATCGGTTAGGCCGCAGTCGCCTTGAGAAAGGCGACCAGCGCCGCGTTGACCTCGGCGGCGCATTCCTGCTGGATCCAGTGGCCGGCGCCCTGGATGATCAGCTTCTGACGCAATCCCGGCAGCACCCGTTCCATGTCCGCCACCCGCTTGGCGCCGATCAGGCCGGTGATGACGGAATCCTTCGATCCCGCGATGAACAGCGAGGGCTGACGGATTTGCGCACCCTGCCACGGCGCGGTCAGTTCCCAGTTGCGGTCGATGTTGCGGTACCAGTTCAAGCCGCCGCGGAAGCCGGATTGCCGGTAAGCCTCGCTGAAATGCGCGAGGTCGGCCTCGCTGAGCCAACCCGGCAACGGCAGATCGGCGCGCGGGTTGCCGAGAAATCCCTTGCCGTCCTCGACGAACAGCGACGCCGAGGGATCGGAAAATCCGCGTCCCAGCAGGGTCCGCATCGACAGCGCGACATCGCGCTCGAATTCGGCTTCAGCGACGCCGGGGGTCTGGAAGTACTGCCAGTAGAAATTGGTGATGCCGCTGTCGCGCAGGGTATCGAGCGGCCGGCCGCGTCCGCGGAACGGCGGCGGAACGCTGAGCCCCGCCACGGCCGTGAAGATGTCGGGCCGGAACAGCGCCGCATGCCAGGCGACCGGGGCGCCCCAATCGTGGCCGATGATGACCGCCTGCCTTTCGCCCAGCGCCTCCACCAGCGCGACCATGTCGCCGACATGGTCGAATATGCTGTAGGCGCTGACATCGGCGGGCGCGCTGGTCTTGCCGAAACCGCGCATGTCGGGGGCCGCGACCCGAAAGCCCGCGGCCGCGATCGCCGGGATCTGGTGCCGCCACGAATAGGATAATTCCGGCCAGCCATGGCACAGCAGGACGAGGGGACCTTCACCCTGTTCGAGCAGAAAGATCTCGATGCCATTGGCGGAAACCGTGCGTGAGGATGGCATCGCTTTTCCGCCTTGTTTCGAGGATTTTGTTGAGTAAACCGCAAGCCGGCACGATAAGATCGTTTGATCGCTATCGCAATCGGACCGGCGCTGCGCGCATGGGGCAAAACCCGTGTTGTTTGCGCTACTTCCAACTGGTAGAAGGCCGGCTTCAAGGCATCCCGATGGCAGTCGAAAACTCATCCTCCCGCATATCCGGGTCCGCGACGGGACGCCGGGGGCGCAGCCTGCTGGCGGCGCTCGTCGCCCTGGCGGTCGGTTGGGGCGGGATGGTCTACGCCGCCAACAACAGCGTGCAGGGCGGCAAGAAGGAGGTCGAGGGCGGCTTCGACGGCGATGCGCCGACCGCAATCCTGATCGAGGCCTCCAGCGGCAGCGTGCTGTTCGAGAAGAACGCCGACGAGTTGCGCCCGCCCTCCAGCATGATGAAGCTGATGACCGCCGAAGTGGTTTTCAACGCCATCAAGAAGGGCGAGATCAAGCTCACCGACGAATACCGCGTCAGCGAGAATGCCTGGCGCAGGGGCGGCGCGCCTTCGGGCGGTTCGACCATGTTTGCGGCGATCCACAGCAAGATCCCGGTGGGCGATCTGCTGCGCGGCGCCATCATCCAGAGCGGTAACGACGCCTGCATGATCCTGGCCGAGGCGATGGCCGGCAACGAGCGCACCTTCGCCAGCGAGAATATGACCAAACGCGCGCGCGAAATCGGCCTGACCAAATCGACTTTCGGCAATTCGAGCGGGCTGCCCGATCCCGCCAACAAGATGACGGTGCGCGAACTCTCCAAACTCGCCCGCCACATCATCCTGACCCATCCCGATTTCTACAAACTGTTCGGCGAGCGCGAATACACCTGGAACAAGATCCGGCAGCAGAACCGCAATCCGCTGTTGAACTCGCTCGAAGGCGCCGACGGGCTGAAGACCGGCCATACCAGGGACGGCGGCTACGGCCTGGTCGGCTCGGCCGTGCAGAACGGCTTGCGCCTGATCGTCGTGGTCAACGGCCTGACGGATCCCGACGATCGCGCCTCCGAAGCCAAGAAGATGCTGGAATGGGGGTTTCGCAATTTCGAGGCTCGCACGCTGTTCGAGGCCGAGCAGCCGGTCGGTTGGGCCAAGGTATTCGGCGGCGAGAGCCGTTCGGTCAAGCTCGCCAGCCCCGAACCGATCAAGGTGATGGTGCAGAAGAACGGCACCGACAAATTGATCGCGCGCGTGGTCTATAACGGCCCGGTGCGGGCGCCGGTCGAGGCGGGCCAGCGGGTCGGGTTCGTCAAGGTCTGGCGCGGCGCCAACCTCGCCGTGGAAGCGCCGGTCTTTGCGGCCGATCCGGTTGCGCAGGGCTCGACGATGCGGCGGGCGATCGACGGCGCCAGCGAACTCGTGATCGGGATGTTTCGCGCCGGCGCCGAGAAGCTCTGACCATGGCAGAGCCGGCGGTCAAACGAGTTCCCGGGCGCGGGCGATTCATCACCTTTGAGGGCGGCGAGGGATCGGGCAAATCCACCCAGATCAAGACGCTGGCGGAGCGCCTCAACGCCGCCAAATTTCGCACCCTCGTCACCCGCGAGCCGGGCGGATCGCCCGGAGCGGAGATCATTCGCCATCTGGTGCTGTCCGGCATGGGCAAGCTGCTCGGCCCCGACGCGGAGACGCTGTTGTTCGCGGCCGCCCGCGACGACCATGTGCGGACCGTGATCGAGCCGGCGCTGGCCGAGGGCACATGGGTGCTGTGCGACCGGTTTTCGGACTCGACGCGTGCCTATCAGGGCCGACTGGGGCAGGTCACGCCGGCGTTTCTCGACGCCATGCAGCGGGTCACCATCGGCGACCTCAAGCCCGATCTGACGCTCATTCTCGATGTTCCCGTCGAGGTCGGCATGAAGCGCGCGGCGATCCGGCGCGGCGCCGGCGCGCCGGACCGTTTCGAATCGGAAAACCTAAAATTCCATCAGGATCTGCGCGAGGCGTACCGGCAGATAGCCGCCGACGATCCGCAGCGCTGCGTGCTGATCGACGCCAATGCCGATGCGGCGATCGTCGCCGCGAGCGTGTGGGCGGCGTTGCGCGACCGCTTCTTCAAGGCCGATGTCGGCAGCATGGCCAATCTCGCATGAGCGCCCGCAAGGTTGAGCAGGATATCTCGGCGCCTCACCCGCGCGAAACCACCGCCTGGTTCGGCCATCGCGACGCCGAGATGGCCTTGCTGGATGCCTATCGCAGCGGACGAATTCCGCACGCCTGGCTGATCGGCGGCGCGCAGGGCATCGGCAAGGCGACGCTGGCCTATCGGATGGCGAAGTTCGTGCTCGCCCATCGCAATCCGCTGGCGCCAGCCGTGCAGGACGCCAAAAACCTTGATGTCGAGCCCACCGACCCGGTCGCCCGCCATGTCGCGGCCGGCGCCCATGGCGGGCTGCTCACGCTGGAGCGCACGCCGAACGACAAGGGCGTGATGCGCACCGTTATTGTTGTCGATCAGACCCGGGAGACCGTTTCATTTTTTGGCTCGACCGCAGCGGTAGAGGGCTGGCGCGTCTGCATTGTCGATACCGTCGACGAGCTCAATCCCCAGGCCGCCAACGCGCTCTTGAAGATTCTCGAGGAGCCGCCGCGGCAATCGCTGTTCCTTCTGGTCAGCCATGCGCCGGCGCGGCTGCTTCCGACGATCCTGTCGCGCTGCCGCAAATTGCCGTTGCGGCCGCTCTCGACCCCCGACGTGCTCGGCGCCGCCGCGGTAGCCACCCACACCGCAATCGACGATCCCGCGCTCAATGCAGCGGCGGAAGCGGCGGAGGGCAGCGTGGCGCGCGCGCTGACCCTGCTCGGCGGCGACGCCCTGAAATTGCATCAGCGCACCGCGGCGCTGCTGGCGACCTTGCCGCGGGTCGACCCGCGCGAATTGCATGCGCTCGGCGACGCGCTCGGCGGCAGCGACCGGGTGGCGCTGGCGGCCTTCATCGACAGCGTCGAGCGCTGGGTCAGCGCGCGGCTGCGGGCCGACGACGCCAATGCCAACGCCAACCTCCCGCGCCTTGCACGGCTGGCGGAGGTGTGGGAAAAGATCAACCGCGCCGCGCGCGACACCGAATCATACAATCTTGAGCGAAAACCACTGGTTTTCTCGGTGTTCGGGATGCTTGCGGAAGCAACGCGATAAGCGTTCCGTGCGCGATCACCTCCGGCAATCCGGTTTGAGCGATAAAGGAATTTGTGGTGGCGACACCTAAAAAGAAGGCTTCGAGCAAGCCAACGACGAAGAAGGCCCGCAAGGCCTCCCGGAGCAGCGCCAGCAAGGCCGCGGCCGCGAAAAAGCGCGGCAAGCGCGTGGTGAAGAAAGCCGGAAAAAAGGCCAAAAAATCAGCCCGTAAAGCCGTCAAGAAAACTGCAAGGAAAACTGCAAGGAAAACCGCGAAGAAAGCCGCAAAGAAGGCGGCAAGGAAGACAAAGAAGGCCACAGCAAAGCCGACTGCCAGGAAGACTGCCGCCAAAAAGCCGGCCAGGAAATCCCCCAGCAAGGCAACATCGAACAACACGATTTCAGCGCCGAAGCCTTCGGCCGTTGCGAAGCCGGCTCGGAAGCTCACAGCCAGGCCCGCGAAGCAGGCTGCGGTTGTCGCGTCCGTACCGACATCGATCGACACCAGCAGGTTCTACATCACGACAGCAATTGCATACCCGAACGGGCTGCCGCATATCGGCCACGCCTATGAGGCGATCGCGACCGACGCGCTGGCGCGGTTTCAGCGGCTCGACGGCAAGGACGTGTTTTTCCTGACCGGGACCGACGAGCATGGTCAGAAGATGGCCCAGACCGCGGAAGCGGAAAATTTGCCGACGCTGGAAGTCGCGACCCGCAATGCCCTTAGGTTCAAGGACATGGACGAGCGTCTCAACGTCTCGTTCGACCGCTTCATCCGCACCACGGAAGAACAGCATCACCGTTCCAGCCGGGAAATCTGGAAGCGGATGGCCGCCAATGGCGACATCTATCTCGACAGCTATGCCGGCTGGTATTCGGTGCGCGACGAAGCCTATTACGCCGAAGACGAAACCATCGTCGGCGAGGACAATGTTCGGCGCGGGCCGCAGGGCACGCCGGTCGAGTGGGTCGAGGAGGAGAGCTATTTCTTCAAATTGTCGGCCTATCAGGACCGGCTGCTCGCGCTCTATGCCAACCAGCCTGACTTCATCGGGCCGGATTCGCGCAAGAACGAAGTGGTCAGCTTCGTCAAAGGCGGCTTGCGGGACCTGTCGATTTCGCGAACCACCTTCGACTGGGGCGTCAAGGTTCCCGGCGACCCCGAACATGTCATGTATGTCTGGGTCGACGCACTTACCAACTACATCACCGGCGTCGGCTTTCCCGACGAAAGCGACGCCAACTGGCGCTTCTGGCCGGCCGACCTGCATGTCATCGGCAAGGACATCATCCGCTTTCACGCCGTGTACTGGCCGGCGTTCCTGATGTCGGCGGGTATTCCGGTGCAGAAGCGCGTCTTTGCCCACGGCTTCCTGTTCAGCCGCGGCGAGAAAATGTCGAAGTCGCTCGGCAACGTCGTCGATCCCTTCAATCTGGCCGACCAGTACGGCGTCGATCAGGTGCGCTACTTCTTCCTGCGCGAGGTGCCGTTCGGTCAGGACGGCAACTACAATCACGAGGCGATCGTCGCCCGCATCAATGCCGACCTCGCCAACGATCTCGGCAATCTGGCGCAGCGCTCGCTGTCGATGATTGCCAAGCAGCTCGAGAGCGTGCTGCCGGAGCCCGGCGAGTTCAGCGCCAACGACAGAGCGATGCTGGCGCAGGCCGACGGCATGCTCGAACTGGCGCGCACCGCGATGGCGACCCAGCAGATCCACCAGGCGCTCAACGCGGTCTGGGCCGTGGTCGCCGAAGCCAACCGCTATTTCGCCGGCGAGGCGCCGTGGGCGCTGGCGAAGACCGATCCGGCGCGCCAGCGCACGGTGCTGTACGTCACCGCCGAAGTCGTGCGTCAGGTCGCCATTCTGGCGCAGCCTGTGATGCCGGACTCGTCGGCGAAGATGCTCGATAGCCTCGGCGTTCCCGGCGAAATCGAGTCGCGCAATTTTGCGGCACTGGCCACACGTATCAAGGCCGGCACCAAATTGCCGGCGCCGATCGGGATCTTCCCGCGCTACGTCGAACCTAAAGAGCCACCGAGCGGCCCCAAATAATGCTCGTCGACAGCCACTGCCATCTCGATTTTCCTGATTTCGCCGACGATCTCGACGGCATCGTCGCGCGGGCGGAAAGCGCGGGAGTAGGGCGCATCGTCACCATCTCGACGCGGGTG
>NZ_JAUYAN010000173.1 GCF_030693485.1 Bradyrhizobium sp.
CGGCGGCCGCGGCGTTTGCTGGCCGCGTGCGCGGCACCGTCAGCGCCGCGCTGGTGGCGGCGGCGGCCCTGATCGGGCTCATGATGCCGCTGGTGATAACAGCGCTGGCGCCGGGCTTTGCCGCGACGCCGACGCTGCAGATGGCGGTGGACGATGCGCGGCTGATGCTGCCCTATCTGGCCTTCGCCGGTCCCGTCACGGTGATGATGGCGCTGTTGAATGCGCAAGGCCGTTTTGCGCTGGCCGCGTTCTCGCCGCTGCTGTTCAACATCGCGCTGATCGCGGTGATGGCGGCGCTGCTGCTGTGGCGGCAGGATGCGGGCTTCGCCGCATGGGCCGTTGCCGCCACGGTAGGCGTGGCCGGGCTGCTGCAATTGCTGATCCTGGTGTTGCATGGCGGCGGCATCGCAACGCCGATGCGCATCGCCTTCGATGCGCCGATGCGCGGCTTTCTCGGCCAGGCGGTCCCCGGCATGATCGCCAGCGCCGGACCGCAATTGCTGATCCTCGGCGGCGCGGTCATCGCCTCGTCGTCGCCCTCGGCGGTGTCGTGGCTGTATTTTGCCAATCGCCTGATCGAACTGCCGCTCGGCCTGGTCGGCGTCGCCATGGGCAGCGTGCTGGTTCCGGAACTGACGCGCGGCGTGCGCGCGAACGATTCCGGCGCCATCGCGCATGCGGAGTCGCGCGGGCTCGAACTCAGCGTTGCCCTCGCGTTGCCGGCAACGCTGGGATTGATCGTGCTCAGCGAACCGATCGTGCGGCTCCTGTTTCAGCACGGCGCCTTCACCGCGGCCGATACCGCGGCGACCGCGCAGGCATTGACGTGGCTGGCGCTCGGCCTGCCCGCGCATGTGCTGGTCAAGGCGCTGTCGCCCGCCTTTTTCGCCCGCGAGGATACACGCACGCCGCTGTGGGCGACGGTGAAGGGATTTGTCGTGGCTATCGTGCTCGCATTGGTGCTCGGCCATGTCTATGACATCAGCGGCATCGCCGCCGCGATCGCGCTCGGGGCCTGGAGCAGCGCGCTCAGCCTGCTCCGGCAGGGTGCTGCGACATTCGGCTTCTCGATCGATGCCGCCGCGCGCCGGCAGCTGCCGCGCATCGTGGCGGCGGCGCTGGCAATGGGCGGACTGCTGTGGCTGGCGGCGGCATTCGCGTTGCCGCTGGCAGCGACCGCGCACGGCCTCGCGCAGACCGCACTGCTGGGGGTGCTGATCTCAGGCGGAATCGCAGTATACGGCGGCCTGCTGGCCCTGCTCGGCGTCACCAGTTGGGCCGAAGCGGCGACCGCGATCCGGCAAAGCAAGGCTTCCGGCTTGCGCGGCTAGGCCCTCCGTGGCAATGGACGGCGCGAAACGAATGACATTCGCGGGAAGCTGACAATGGGCAGGGTTGAACGGGTATTTTCGGGCGTCCAGCCGACGGGCAATCTGCATCTCGGCAATTACCTCGGCGCGATCGTCAATTTCGTCAAATTGCAGGAGACGCATAATTGTCTTTATTGCGTCGTCGACATGCACGCCATCACGCAGCCGGTGGAAGTGTGGGGCGGCCCGGCCGAGCTCGCGCGCAACACCCGCGAAGTCACCGCGGCCTTCATCGCCAGCGGGATCGATCCGAAGAAACATATCGTGTTCAACCAGAGCCAAGTGCTTGAGCACGCGGAACTGGCCTGGATCTTCAATTGCGTGGCGCGGATCGGCTGGCTCAACCGCATGACGCAGTTCAAGGACAAGGCCGGCAAGGATCGCGAGGCGGCCTCGGTCGGACTCTATGCTTATCCGGTGCTGATGGCGGCCGACATCCTGGTGTATCGCGCCACCCATGTGCCTGTCGGCGAGGACCAGAAGCAGCACCTCGAACTGTCGCGCGACATCGCGCAGAAATTCAACAACGACTTTGCCGATTCGATCCGCGGCCGCGGCTTCGAGGATGGCCTGTTCTTTCCGCAGCCGGAGCCGCTGATCACCGGCCCCGCGACGCGGGTGATGTCGTTGCGCGACGGCACCAAGAAAATGTCGAAGTCGGATGCGTCGGACAATTCGCGCATCAACCTCACCGACGACGCCGACACCATCGCGCAGAAGATCCGCAAGGCAAAGACCGATCCGGAGCCGTTGCCGTCGGAGGAAAAGGGTCTCGAGGCGCGCCCCGAGGCCGACAATCTGGTCGGGATCTACGCGGCCTTGTCGGGCCGAACCAAGGCCGATCTGCTCGGCGATTTCGGCGGCGGGCAATTTTCGGCCTTCAAGAATTCGCTGGTCGAGCTGTGCGTGACGAAGCTGTCGCCGATCGCCTCCGAGATGAAGCGGCTGGTGGCGGATCCCGGCTATGTTGACGAAGTGCTGTTCGACGGCGCCGCCCGCGCCCGCGCGATCGCCGCCGAAACCATGCAGGCGACCCGGGACATCGTCGGTTTCGTCAGCAAGCGCCAGGTTTCCTGACCTTCGCCACAATTGATCCAGCACACAGCGCCCGCCCTGCCGCTTGTGGAGCATGGCCGCGCCGTGGCAGCATGGGTCGGTTTGGCGCAGCATCGGGACATGCATGACCACCCAGCGACGAAGCTACGAGACCGGTCACAAGCCGAAATGCCTTGTCATCGTTGACGACACCGCGGAATGGGACCGCGCGGTCTACTATGCCAGCCGCTGGGCGATCCGGGTCGGCGGCGGCGTGGTGATGCTGCGCGTGATCGAGACCGAAGACCAGAACCAGCAATGGCTGGGGGTCGCCGACATCATGCGCGCCGAGGCGGAGGAGAACGCCAACGCCGCGCTCGACCGCGCCGCCGGCCGCGCCAACGGCATCGCCGCGATCACCCCCGAACGCGTGATCCGGGAGGGCGATCCCACCGACCAGATCCTCGACGTGATCGACAAGGACGTCGACATCGCGATGCTGGTGCTGGCGGCCAATCCCGGCCCCGAGGGCCCCGGCCCGATCATCACCACCATGGCCAAGACGGTCGGTTCATTCCCGATTCCCGTCACAATCGTGCCCGGCGATCTCAGCGACGCGGATATCGACGGGTTGTCGTAGGGTTTGTCGTCCCTGCGAACGCAGGGACCCATAGACCGTGGCCTAACGGTGAGACATCGGTGTTAGAAACCCTCTTTCATCAACTGACCTCTGGGATTATGGGTCCCCGCGTTCGCGGGGACGACGAAAGCATGACAGGTCCCCGCCCCTTGATCGTGCATCCGCCGTCGCCATCTGCTAAGGAATCAGCCACGTGCCGGCCTTGAACCGGTGTCGCAGGAGAAAATCATGTTCATCCAGACCGAAGCCACGCCCAATCCCGCCACAATGAAATTCATTCCCGGCCGCGTCGTGCTCGACGGCGGCACCATGGAATTCGCCAATCGCGAAGCCGCGGCGCGGTCGCCGCTGGCCGAACGGCTGTTCGACGTGCCCGGCGTCACCAGCGTGTTCTACGGCTCCGATTTCGTCACCGTGACCAAGGATTCGAGCGACTGGCAGCATCTCAAGCCATCGATCCTCGGCGCCATCATGGAACATTATATGTCCGGCGCGCCGCTTCTGGCCGACGGTGCCGCTGCCAGCGACGAGGCATCCGACGAGGAAGACGAGTTCTTCAACGAGGCCGACGCCGAAACGGTCGCGACCATCAAGGACCTGATCGAAACCAGGGTGCGCCCCGCGGTCGCCAATGACGGCGGCGACATCACCTTCCGCGGCTTCAAGGACGGCATCGTCTATCTCAACATGAAGGGCGCCTGCGCCGGCTGCCCCTCCTCCACCGCGACGCTGCAGCATGGCATCCAGAACCTGCTGAAGCATTTCGTGCCGGACGTGGTCGAAGTCCGGCCGATGTGATTACATCGCCGAAATCTCGGTATTTTCTGCGTCATGCCCGGGCTTGTCCCGGGCATCAGCGTTTCTGGGCCATATGGAATTGGGCTATATGGAAAACGCGTGGATGGCCGGGACAAGCCCGGCCATGACGGCGAGAACGGCGCGCCTTTCGTCGTAAATAATGTTACCAATCCCCCATGCTGATCCTCGCCATCGATACCGCACTGGATGCCTGTGCCGCCGCCGTACTCGACACCAGCACGAGTCAAATCGTCGCGCAGGAATCGCAGCCGATGAAGCGCGGCCACGCCGAGGCGCTGATGCCGCTGATCGCGCGCGTGATGAAGGCGTCCGGCGTTGCCTTCACCGCGCTCGACCGCATCGCGGTGACCACCGGCCCCGGCAGCTTTACCGGCTTGCGGGTCGGGCTCTCCGCGGCGCGCGGTATTGGCCTCGCCGCCAACAGACCTGTGGTCGGGCTGACCACGCTGACCGCCTATGCCGCGCCCGTCGTCGCCCAGAACGCCGCGCAGCCGGTGATCTCGGCGATCGATGCGCGGCATGATCATGTCTATTTCCAGGTGGTGAGCGGCGACGGCGGCTCGCTGGTCCGGGCGCGCGTCGCGCCGATCGAAGAGGCGCTCGACGCCGCGCGATTCGGCGCGCCGCATCTGGTCGGCAACGCCGCCCAGATTCTCGGCCAGCGCTGGCCCGCCGATGCAGAGCCGCCGTTCAGGGTCGACCAGCAACCGGCGCCGGACATTACGTGGGTGGCGTGGCTGGGGGCCGCGGTCAGTCCGGATGCGGCGCCGGCGCGGCCGTATTACCTGCGCGCGCCCGACGCCAAGCCTTCACAGGACGCGCTGCAGCGAGCCGCGCCGCCGTCGTCATGATGAGTCACATGACTTCCTGGCTGCGCGGATGGTGGGGCGGCGGCGCTGCCGTGGTCGAGCCCGCGATCCCGCGCGATGCGGCCCGCCTGGCGCAACTGCACGGCGCCTCGTTTCACCGCGGCTGGGGCGAAGCTGAATTCGAGACCATGCTGACCGAGCGCAACACGCTGGTGCATCGCCTCCGGCAGGGACGAAAGATCATCGGCTTCGCGGTGTCGCGGCTGGCCGCGGACGAGGCCGAGATCCTGTCGATCGCCGTGGCCGCCGATCAGCGCGGCCGCGGGCTGTCCCGCGACCTGCTGATGACGCATCTCGGCCATCTGGCGGGCCGTGGCGTGCGCACCATATTCCTCGAGGTCGAGGAAAATAACCAGCCGGCGCGCCGGCTGTACGAACGGGCCGGATTTGCCGTCGTCGGGCGCCGCGAACGCTATTACCGGGAGCCCAACGGGGAACAATTGAACGCCCTTCTGATGCGCCGCGACTTGTCGTAACGCGCCCGGAGTGGCAGAAAGGCGCTTGCAAGGGGCGCATGATCTGATCGCGTGCCGAAGGCGGACTAGACATGACTGCATTGAAATCCACGCCCGTGCCCAGGGTCACCGACAAGGCCAGCGATATCGAATCCCGTTGCGCCGCCACCGGCATGCGCATGACCGAACAGCGCCGCGTCATCGCCCGCGTGCTGGCGGAAGCCGTCGATCATCCCGACGTCGAGGAACTGTATCGCCGCTGCGTCGCGGTCGACGACAAGATCTCGATCTCGACGGTGTATCGCACCGTCAAACTGTTCGAGGACGGCGGCATCATCGAACGGCATGATTTTCGCGAGGGTCGTGCCCGCTACGAGCAGATGCGCGACAGCCACCACGATCACCTGATCAACCTGCGCGACGGCAAGGTGATCGAATTCACCAACGAGGAAATCGAGAAGCTGCAGGCCGAAATCGCCCGCAAGCTCGGCTACAAGCTGGTCGATCACCGGCTGGAACTGTATTGCGTCCCGCTGGACGACGACAAATCCTGATCGCGTGAAGACACCGCTTCAGGACAAAGTCCCTTTCGATCTCGTCATCTTCGACTGCGACGGCGTGCTGGTCGACAGCGAAGTGATCTCCTGCGCCGCGCATGCGGAAACCCTGACGCGCCACGGCTATCCGATCACACCGGACGAAGTGCTCAAGCGATTTCTCGGCGTGTCGGATCGCGAAGCACGACAAACCATCGAGACCGAACTCGGCCGGGCGCTGCCTGACGATTTCGAATCGCAGATGAAGCAGGCAACGCTGCGGCGCTACGCCGACGATCTCAGAGCTATTCCAAATATCAACGAGGCGCTCGCCGCGATCGATCTCGCGAAATGCGTGGCGTCGAGCGGCACACCGGACAAAATCCGCCACGGCCTCACTTGCGCCGGGCTCCACGATCTGCTGGCGCCAAACATTTTCTCCGCCACGCAAGTCGAGCGCGGCAAGCCGGCGCCGGATCTGTTCCTGTTTGCCGCCGGGCAGATGCGGACGGCACCGGCGCGCTGCCTGGTGATCGAGGACAGCCCCGCCGGCATCGCCGCCGCGGTCGCCGCCGGGATGCCCGTGCTCGGTTTCCACGGCGGCAGCCATTGCCGCCCCGGACACGGCGACCGGCTGCGCGCCGGCGGCGCCGTCGCGATATTCGACGATATGCGGCAATTACCGGGGCTAATCGGACAAATCGGGGCGAATTAGGCCTCGTCATTCCGGGATGGTCCGAAGGACCAGACCTCAGGTGCGCAATTGCGCACCAGGGAATCCCGGGATTCCGGGTTCGATGCTGACGCATCGCCCCGGAATGACGACTCTATCGCGCTGGATTTTCAGCGCTTTGGCCTATAATGAGGCCCGCGCCGCATTGGCGCCACCTCAGCACAGCATTCAGGTTCCATGAGCCCGCCGCGCAAGCTGCATATCAAGTCATACGGCTGTCAGATGAATGTCTACGATGCGCAACGCATGGTGGACACGCTGGCACCCGAAGGCTTTGTCGAGACGTCCAGCGTGGATGACGCGGACCTCGTGATTCTCAACACCTGCCACATCCGGGAAAAGGCGTCGGAGAAGGTTTACTCCGAACTCGGACGACTGCGCGTCGTCAAGGACGAGGCCGCTAGAGCCGGCCGCCGGATGAGCATCGCGGTGGCCGGTTGCGTCGCGCAGGCGGAAGGCGCCGAGATCATCCGCCGCGCGCCCGCGGTCGATGTCGTGGTCGGCCCGCAAAGCTATCATCATTTGCCGCAGCTATTGGCGCGGGCGAAGAGCCACGGCCGCGCGGTGGAGACCGAATTTCCGATCGAGGACAAGTTCGGCTTCCTCGCAGCCCCGAAACCCGCTGCGATCCGCGCGCGCGGCGTCTCATCCTTCGTCACCGTGCAGGAAGGCTGCGACAAGTTCTGTACGTTCTGCGTGGTGCCCTATACCCGCGGCGCCGAAGTATCGCGCCCGGTCGCGAAGATCGTCGACGACGTGCTCAGGCTCGCCGACAATGGCGTGCGCGAAATCACCCTGATCGGCCAGAACGTCAACGCCTATCACGGCGAAGGACCGGACGGCCGCACCTGGTCGCTCGGCGCGTTGCTGCATCGCCTCGCCGGGATCCGCGGCATCGCGCGCCTGCGCTATTCGACCAGCCACCCCCGCGACGTCGACGATACGCTGCTCGCGGCGCACCGCGATTTGCCGGAACTGATGCCGTTCGTGCACCTGCCGGTGCAGTCGGGTTCCGACCGGATTCTGGCCGCGATGAACCGCAAGCACAGCGCCGACGATTATCGCCGCGTCATCGACCGGTTCCGTGCGGTCCGGCAAGACATTGCTTTTTCATCGGATTTCATCGTGGGCTTCCCCGGCGAGACCGAGGAAGATTTCGCCGCGACCCTCGCGCTGGTCCGGCAAATCGGATACGCTGGGGCTTATTCGTTCAAGTATTCGCCACGGCCGGGCACGCCGGCGGCGGACATGCGGGAGACGGTGTCAGCGGCTGAAATGGACGAGCGATTGGTGCGGCTTCAGGAATTGATCGACGGCCAGCAAGCGGCCTTCAATCTGGCTGCGATCGGCAGCACCGTCGACGTGCTGTTCGAACGCGCCGCCCGCAACCCCGGCCAGATCGTCGGCCGCACCGCCTATTTGCAGCCGGCGCATGTGATGGCGTCATCGGACATCATCGGACAGGTGCTGCCGGTGACCATCGCCAGCCTCGAGCGCTACAGCCTGCTCGGCGAACTCGCCGGCACGCTCCATGCACCGTCGATATCTGCGCAAATGACCAATTCCTCTCAAACGATAACGGGAGCCTGAACCCTTGCCCAAAAGCGCATCGGATTCGCCTGCACTCGCTCCCAGCCGCAAATTTGACCGCGACATGCAAATCCCGCCCGAAACGCAGGTCGTCATCGATTTCGACGACAACCGCGCGGCGTCCGCTTTGGTCGGCCCCTACGGACAGAACCTGGCGCTGATCGAGCGCCGGCTCGGCATCGTGGTCGATTCGCGCGGCAATCACATCACCATCGCCGGCTCGCGCGACGGCTGCGATGCCGCGCGGCGCGTGCTGGAGACGCTGTATGCGCAGGCCACGCAGGGCCAGGAACTGGCGCAGGGCGACGTCGAGGGCGCGATTCGCGCCGTGATCGCGCAGGGGTCGCTGTTCGAATTCGACGCCAAGACCGCCAAGACCGCGTTCGAGACCATCAATTTGCGCAAGCGCCCGGTGCGGGCGCGGACCGCCGCCCAGGATTCCTACATCCGCGCGCTGAAGCGCCACGAAATGGTGTTCGGCATCGGCCCGGCGGGCACCGGCAAGACCTGGCTCGCCGTTGCGCATGCCGCGCAATTGTTCGAACGCAAGGAAGTCGATCGCATCATCCTGTCGCGCCCCGCGGTCGAGGCCGGCGAGCGGCTCGGCTTCCTGCCCGGCGATCTCCGCGAGAAGGTCGATCCTTATTTGAGGCCGATCTATGATGCGTTGTACGATTTGATGGATTCGCGGATCGTCGAGCGCGCGCTGCAGGCCGGTGAAATCGAAATCGCGCCGCTCGCCTTCATGCGCGGCCGTACCCTGACCAACGCCGTCATCATCCTGGACGAGGCGCAGAACACCACCTCGATGCAGATGAAGATGTTCCTGACCCGGCTCGGCGAAAACAGCCGCATGATCATCACCGGCGATCCCTCCCAGGTCGATCTGCCGAACGGCCAGACATCGGGACTTGCGGAAGCCGCACGGCTGCTCGATGGCGTCGAAGGCATCAGCCAGGTAAAATTCACCGCCGAGGACGTGATCCGCCACGAACTGGTGGCGCGGATCGTCGCCGCCTATGAAGGATTGCCGCAGAAGCCGGTAACCAGCAGGCCTTGATGCCCATATCTGATGCCAGGCGCGCGCCGGGGACGAGCCCCGGCCGCAACAGAAATTCCGGACCGATGCCACCCCTTGCGCTTCCCATATCCGAGGTTCTCGTCGTCGCCGATTGCTGGCAGGCCGAGCCCGACGCCGAAGCGGTGGTCCATCGCGCCATCGCGGCCGCGGCCGAGAGCGTCGATGCGGATGTCGGCGACGCCGAGCTCGCGATCATGCTGACCGACGATGCCGGCATTCGCACGCTGAACAGCAATTGGCGCGGCATCGACAAGCCGACCAACGTGCTGTCGTTTCCGGCGCTGCAGCCGACCGGTCCTGCCGGACCCGACGACGCGCCGCGCATGCTCGGCGACATCGCCATCGCCTACCAGACCACCCGCAAGGAAGCCGACGACGAACAAAAACCGTTCGACCATCACCTCAGCCATTTGGCGATCCATGGCTTCCTGCATCTGATCGGCTACGACCACGAAAAGGACGGCGAGGCCGAAGCCATGGAAGCCCTCGAGCGGCAGATCCTGGCGCAACTCGGCATTCCCGATCCGTATGCGGACCGGGATCCCGACGCCGGCCGGGAGCGGATGGACTGAGATGCCGGACTCCGACCCGATCCACGACAATCCACGCAATACAAGCAACCTGCCGGCGGTGGTGCAGGAAGGCGAGGTGATGCGCCCCGCCGCCGACAACTGGCTGACCCGCGCCATCCGCACCCTGTTCGGCTGGAAGCCGGGATCGGTGCGCGACGATCTGCAGGTCGTGCTCGACGCCTCTACGCCCGACGAGGTGGGATTCTCCGCCATCGAGCGCACCATGCTGCGCAATATTCTCGGCCTGCACGAGCGCCGCATCGCCGACGTGATGGTGCATCGCGCCGACATCGTCGCGGTCAAGCGCGACATTCCGATCGGCGAACTGATGGGCCTGTTCGAAAGCGCGGCGCATTCACGGCTGGTGGTTTACAACGAGACCCTCGACGATCCCGAAGGCATCGTTCACATCCGCGACCTGCTGGCCTTCATGACATCCAGCGCGCGCGTGCCCGATACCAGCAAGGCCAAGCGGAAAAAGCCGTTGCCGGCCGGGCTCGATCTGCGCGCGGTCAACCTCGCTATGCCGCTCGCCGACGCCAGCATCATCCGCAAATTGCTGTTCGTGCCGCCGTCGATGCGGGCGATCGATCTGCTGGCGCAGATGCAGGCCTCGCGCATTCACCTCGCGCTGGTGGTCGACGAATATGGCGGCACCGACGGGCTGGTCTCGATCGAGGACATCGTCGAGCAGATCGTCGGCGAGATCGACGACGAGCATGACAGCGACGAGCCGCCGGCAATCGTGCGGCAGGCCGACAATTCCTTCATCGCCGACGCGCGCGCCAGCCTCGACGACGTCCGCACGGTGATCGGCGAGGACTTCGTCACCGGCGAGGCCGGCGAAGAAGTCGAAACCCTCGGCGGCTATCTGGTGACCCATGTCGGCCGCCTGCCGGTGCGCGGCGAGGTCATTTCCGGTCCCGGCAATTTCGAGATCGAGGTGCTCGACGCCGACCCGCGGCGGGTCAAGCGGTTGCGCATCGCCACCCGCAAGGAGCGCCCCGCGCCACGGCCGCCGCGCGAAAGCCGCCGCCGCGACACCGCGACGGAGGCCAGTCAGCCGCAGGCCAACGACAATGCGAGCCCGCGGCCCGGCGATGGAGCCGGTTCGCAGTGATCGCCGCAGAAAAACTCCGCGGCGCTATTCTGGCGATCCTCCTGGCATGGGGCTGGAAACGCGCCGCCATTGCACTCGTCGCAGGCGCGTTGTCGGCGCTGGCGATGGCGCCGTTCAATGCATGGCCGGTGCTGTTCCTGACCCTTCCGGTGATGGTCTGGCTGATCGACGGCGCCGGCGCCGGACGCTGGCGCGGCGTGCCGGCGGCCGCGTTGACGGGCTGGTGGTTCGGCCTCGGCTATTTCGTGCCGGGCCTGTACTGGATCGGCTACGCGTTCCTGGTCGATGCGCCGACCTTCGCCTGGCTACTGCCGTTCGCCGTGCTCGGCCTGCCGGCCTATCTCGCGCTGTTCACCGCATTCGGGTTCGCGCTGGCGAGGCTGATCTGGACCCGGGAAGGCACGCGGGTGATCGCGCTTGCGGCCAGCCTGACGTTAAGCGAATGGCTGCGCGGCCAGGTGCTCACCGGCTTTCCCTGGAATGCGTTCGGCTATGCGCTGACCGAGCCGCTGGCGCTGGCGCAGACGGCGTCGCTGATCGGGTTGTGGGGCCTGACGTTCCTGAGCGTTGCGATCTTCGCCAGCCCCGCGACCCTGATCGATGGCGGCACGCGCGGGCGTCGACCGTGGATCGCGCCGGCCCTGGCGCTGGCGCTGCTGATCGCGATGGGGATTTTCGGCGGCGTGCGTCTGGCGCTGCAACCGACCGAACTCGTCGCCAAGGTCAAGCTGCGGATCATGCAGCCCAATCTGCGACAGGACGTCAAGTTCAACTACGCCGCCAAGGCAGAGGTGATGCAGAAATATCTTGCGCTGTCCGACCGCGCGTCCGGGCCGCAATCCACCGGCGTGCGCGACGTCAGCATCCTGATCTGGCCGGAATCGGCGTTTCCGTTTTTCCTGACGCGCGAAGCCGATGCGATGGCGCAGATCGCCGAACTGTTGCCGAGGGGCACCGTCCTGATCACCGGCTCGGTGCGGGCACCCGACTTGCCGCCCGGCGTCCGGGCAACCCGCGCCTACAATTCGATCTACGTCATCGATCATGACGGCAGCGTGCTATCGGTCTACGACAAGGTGCATCTGGTGCCGTTCGGCGAATTTCTGCCGTTCCAGGACTGGATGGAAAAGCTCGGCTTCGTGCAGCTCACCAAGGTTCACGGCGGATTCATTGCGGGCGCGCGGCGTCGCCCGATGAATCTGCCGAACGCGCCGCGCATGCTACCGCTGATCTGCTACGAAGCGATTTTTCCCGGTGACGTTGCGTCACGCGACGATCGCCCGGGCTGGATGATCAACCTGACCAATGACGGCTGGTTCGGAAATTCGACCGGGCCCTATCAGCACCTGCAGCAGGCGCGGGTTCGCGCGATCGAGCAGGGATTGCCGATGGTTCGAGCGGCAAACACCGGCGTTTCCGCGGTGATCGATCCCGTGGGACGGATTATCGCCCGGCTCGGTCTCGGCGTCGAAGGTGTACTGGACGCCAACCTGCCGTCCGCCATCGCGCCGACGGTCTATGCGCGCCTTGGCGATATTCCCGCCGCGGTCATGGTCGCCGCCGGCCTGCTCGTCGTGCTTCGCCGCCGTGTCATAAAGCGCGCCTCCTGACTCCTGTATGTTCACACTTGGTTCGGTTACCCGCAGAAATGGTCGATTGAAAAATCCCCCGACCAGTTGACAGACCGACCAAGCCATTCGCATTCTGCGCCCGCTCACCGAGAGTGAGTCAGATCATTGCTCGAATTTTCCGCCTTCGTGCCGAAGCTTCAGAGCAAGGTTTGACGGCGCTGACGCCTGAGGCCTAACTTCACTGCGTCATCCTGCAGGCGTAATCCCAGGGAGTGTTGGAAATGTCGACTAAAGCGCCCAACCCTGTTGACAGATATGTCGGCAGTCGCGTGCGCATGCGCCGCATCATGCTTGGCATGAGCCAGGAAAAGCTCGGCGAAGCATTGGGCCTCACATTCCAGCAGGTGCAGAAGTACGAAAAGGGCACCAACCGGGTCGGGGCAAGCCGCATTCAGCAAATTTCAGAAATTCTTCAGGTGCCGGTTTCGTTCCTGTTCGAGGGAGGCCCCAGCGGCACTGCCGCTGCGGGCGGCTTCAGCGAAGGAAGCTCGCCCGCCTATGTTTCCGATTTCCTCGCGACATCGGAAGGTTTGGCCCTGACCCGTGCGTTCACGCGGATCGCCGATGCCAAGCTTCGGCGCAGCATCGTCGAACTGGTCGAGCAGATCGCCACACGCGAGGCCCCCGACAAGCGCTGAGGGCACACGTCATTGCCCGATGCGCTTTGTGCATCTCCGATGCGCGACGCGCATCCCCGATGTGCAATTGCACATCCGAGGTTCGCGCTGGCGCGTGCGCCGGAATGACGATAGGGGAGTTCCTGCAAAAGGGCTTCAGTATGCCGACCACAACCGATCCTTTCGATTCCAGAGCCATTCTCGACGGCATCCGCCGCTGGGTCGAGATCGAGACTCCGACGGAAGCGCCGGAGCAGGTCAACAGGCTGGCGACCATGGTCGCGGACGGCTATCGCGACTTGCCGGTTGCGATCGAACGCATCGCGGGACATTCCGGCTGCGGCGATCATCTCGTGGTGCGTTCGTCATGGGGCCAGCATGAGCCGGGCATCCTGGTGCTCAGCCATCTCGATACGGTCCACCCGATGGGATTCATCGAGCGGCTGCCGTTCAGGATCGAGGGCGACGTCGCGTTCGGTCCCGGCATCTACGACATGAAGGGCGGCGCCTACCTCGCCTATCACGCGTTCAGGCAGCTCTGCGCCAGTGGCGAGCAGCCGCCGCTTGGCGTGACCCAGCTATACGTTTCCGACGAGGAGATCGGCAGCCCGACTTCGCGTGCGCTGATCGAAGCCGAGGGACGCAAGGCCAAATACGTGCTGGTAACCGAGCCTGCCCGCGACGGCGGCAAGATCGTCACCGGGCGCAAGGGTGTCGCGCGGTTCGACATCGCCATCAAGGGCGTCCCGGCCCATGCCGGCACCAGGCCCGAGGACGGCCGCAGCGCGATCCGCGAACTCGCCAATATCATCCTGACCCTCGAAGCCATGAACGACCTGAAGCGCGGCGTCAGCGTCAATGTCGGCGTCGTCAGGGGCGGCAGCCGGCCGAACGTCATTGCGGAGGAAGCCTATGCGGAAGTCGATCTTCGCGTACCGACCACAGCGGATGCCGACGATCTCGTCGCGAGAATCCTGAACCTGAAATCCCGAACCGATGGCGTCAGCGTCAAGGTGACAGGCGAATTGAACCGGCCGCCTTACGAGAAGGGCAATGCCGGCGCCGCGCTTTACGAACATGCCAGGGAGCTCGCCGCGGAAATCGGCTTCGATCTGGTCGACACCTTCACCGGCGGCGGCTCCGACGGCAATTTCACCGCGCCGCATACCGCGACGCTCGACGGCCTCGGCGTCGATGGCCAGGGCGCGCATACCCATTACGAGCAGATGTACATTTCGTCGATCGAGCCGAGGGCACGGCTGCTGTACCGGCTGTACCAGACGCTGCGATGAATATCGCGCCCCGCGATCCCGACGACCGCGACCCATCGCCCGACGATGACGTGAGCGCGCACCGGCACGGCTCGTTCTTCGGACGGCGCAAGGGCCACAAGCTGCGCTCACACCAGGCCGACCTGATCGCGCAATTGCTGCCGCGCCTCGCGCTCGACATCACCGCGCCGAGTCCGGACGGCCTCGCCAGGCTTTTCGGTCCTGATGTCGACCACGTCCGGCTCGAAATCGGGTTCGGCGGTGGCGAGCATCTGGTCGCCGAAGCGCTCGCCTTTCCCACCACCGGCTTCATCGGCTGCGAGCCCTACGTCAACGGCATGGCCAAGATCCTGACGCAGATCGAGGCGCATGGCATCGGCAACATCAGGCTGTTCGCGGGCGACGCCGCCGACCTGGTGGCCTGGGCGCCGGCGCTGTCGCTGGCCCGAATCGATCTGATCCATCCCGATCCGTGGCCGAAGCGGCGGCACTGGAAGCGGCGCTTCGTGCAGGATTTGACCGTCGCCGCGATGGCGCGCGTACTCGAACCCGATGGCGAATTCCGTTTCGTGTGCGACATCGACGGCTACGTCGCCTGGACGCTGGCGCATCTGTTGCGCTCGCCTGATTTCGCGTGGCTGGCGGAGCGCGCCGATGACTGGCGCCAGCCGTGGCCCGGCTACACCATGACGCGTTACGGGCGGAAAGCCGAGCGCGAAGGGCGACGCGCGGCGTATTTGAGGTTTCGGAAGGTAGCCTAAACCAACGTCGCTACCCCTTCGCCGCCTCGCCCATCCGCGCCTTGCGGATGTCGGTGGCTTCCCACACCATGCGCTTGCCGCGCTCGCGGCCCAGCAACTCGATCGGGTCGTGATTGTCGATGTGTCCGAACTGTCCCTTGTAGACGCTGTAACCGCATAGTTCCTGCAAGCGCCGCGGGAACCGCCTGACGGTGTCATGGGGAATGCCGAGCTGCAGGTTTTCCTGCTGCCGCATCCAGCCCCAGCAATAGGCGCAGGAGAACGCGAAGCGCCTGCTGTCGCTGCTGTTGGCGCCGCCGCCATGCCAGAGCGCGCTGTCGAACAGCATCACGCTGCCGGCCGGCATGGTCGCGGTGACGGCGTCATAGTCCTTGCCGTATTCCGGCGAAGATGGATATTTGTGGCTGCCCGGAATAATACGCGTCGCGCCGTTGTCGTTCCGGAAATCCGACAGCGCCCAGATCGCATTGACCGTGATCGGGATGTGCGGACGCGGCAGCGGGATCAACTGCGTATCCTCGTGGATCGGCTGCGCCTCCTGGCCGGGACCGAGCACCAGCGAGCAGAACGAGGACAGCAGGCATTCCTTGTCCAGCACGCGCTCGACCACCGGCAGCACGTTCTCATGCAGCGGCACTTCCCAGAAGATGTCGTCATAGGTCAGGAGATTGTTGATGCGGACCGTCTTGAAACCTTCGAACGAGGTTTTGGCGGGACCAAGATGATGCTCCCGCTCGGTTCGCTCCAGCGCCTGCTTCAACGCCTCGACCAGATCGGGGCCGGCGGCGCGCTCGATCACGGTGTATCCGTCGTCGCGGATTCTGTCGGCATGCGATTGAATTTCGGATTCCGTCAGCATTTCGCTTCTCCCCGGTGGCGCTGTGCCGCGCCTGTGCCGGCAGCATAGCGCGGCTGTTTGGGAGAGGGAAAGGACTCCGGAAGCGACGCAGGAACCCAGAGTTCGTCATTCCGGGATGGTGCGTGGCGCCAGACCCGGAATCTCGAGATTCCGGGTTCGATGCTAACGTAACGCATCGCCCCGGAATGACGGTTGCGCTTCACGCCGTTTGGCGGGCCTGCCAGAAGCTCACCACGCGCTCCGCCGTGGAAGGCATCAACCGCGCGAAGTTTACCCGTGCGCTCTCGATGTCCGACGGCGACGGCACCCGGTTGGAGCCGAGCCGCAGCAGGATCAGCGCGCGCACGGTGGCCCATTCGAGGCCGATCACCTTGCCGACGATCAGGATCGGATCGTGCCGGTCGCCGGCAATCAGGCGGTCGAGGGTTGCGAGTTTCACCGCCGCCATCGCCGACAGCGTCGCAATCGATTCCTCGTATTTGAAGGCCTTGGCAAAGCCTAGCAGTGCGGCTTCGTTCAGTTCACCGGAATTATGCAGCGCCAGCACGGTGCGCTGCGCCGGCGCGAAGTCGCGACGGCTCTCGGCCTGCCCCGGTGTGCCGATGATTTCGCCCATCGCCGCCTCGATATCGGCCTGCCGCTCGGGCCTCACCACTTCGAACAGGCGGCGGCGGACCACCTCTACCGATCCTGCCACCAATTCCTTCAAATGCGGCGCCGAGAGATCGGCGCGCTGACCGACCGCGAGCGTCAGCACGGCGTCCTGGCCGGCACGCTTGATCAGGCCGGAATATCCGGCATGCGAAAACAGCGCGCCTGCATTGCCGGCGGTGCGGCGTACCACTTCGCGATCGCCGCGGCGGACCATGACATCGGTGAGATCGGGAGAAAGCGTCGGCCGCTCCGACATCGCCAGCAAATGGCCCTGGCCCTTGCTGCGGGCGATTTCGACCAGCGCCTGCTCGTCGATCACGGGCGAGCGGCGCAGCAGCGGACCTGCGATCGCGATCTCGTCTTCGCGCGCGAGTTGTCCGACCTGGGTGCGCGGCGCGTTGGCGAGGATCGACAGCCGCTCGGCCAGATCGGCGCGCGCGGCGAGTTCGGCATGCGGAACGAGACCGGTCAGGATGCCGTCGAACAGCGCGACATGATCGGCCCGGTAATTCGCCGCGCCCTGCAGATACAACTCGGTGATCCGCCGCGCGGCCTCGGCGCGACGCTTTGGGTCGCCATTTCTGACGATCTCATCAAGCCCGGGGATCAGCGATGTGGCGACGGTCATCCAGAACACTCAAACGCGCCGCAATGGCGTATATTTCGGCACGTTAGGTCGGGTTCGTGAAGGAAGGGTTAGGCTGAAATCTGCCGGAAAGGCCGTAAAATCACGGGTTTGCGGCTTCTCGGGCCTTGCCGTCGCAGCGGAAAACCGCTATATCAGCCGCAACTTATGGTTCTCATACGATCGCGTATTGAGAGTGGGCCCCTCGGGACCCGCTCTTTTTTATTACCTGAACGAGCCTGACGCAGAGTACGGCGCCTGGGTTCCATTCGGGTGCAGCACTGCCGGACCGTGCTTAAGCCCGGCTAACCCACTGCAAGTTAGACCAAATTTGACCCTTGATATGACCGATCCAACTACTGGTTCCGTGGACTTCGATCTGCTTGCCGAGCCGCGTCTCGTGGTCGAGCCGGGCGTCGCGGCGCGGGTATCGGCCGTGGCCGGTCCGGTGCTGCAGGGCATGGGCTACCGGCTGGTGCGGATCAAGATTTCAGGCGAATTCGGCTGCACCGTCCAGATCATGGCGGAACGGCCCGACGGAACCATGTTGATCGACGATTGCGAAGCGATCTCAAAGGCATTGTCGCCGGTGCTTGATGTCGCCGATCCGATCGAGAAGGCCTATCGGCTGGAGATTTCGTCGCCCGGGATCGACCGGCCGCTGGTGCGCCGCTCCGATTTCGGACGCTATGCCGGCCATCTCGTGAAGATCGACATGGCGGTCGCCCATCAGGGCCGCAAGCGGTTTCGCGGCATGCTCGGTGGCGTCGAGGGCGATGCCGTGCATTTGCGGCGCGATGACGTTCGCGGCGACGAGGATGCCGAGGTCCTGCTGGTCATGGAGGACATCGCCGACGCCCGGCTGGTGCTGACCGATGAGCTGGTCGCGGAGTCGATGCGACGCGGCAAGCTGGCCGAGCGCGAGATGAAGCAGAATCTCGGAATCAAGCCGCCGCCGCCGCCGCACGCGAAAAAGAGCGACCCGACCAAGAGCAACGCGCCGAAGGCGAAGTTGAAGTTGAAGCCGGTCAAGAAGCCCGCCCCGAAAAACACCAAGGAACACCGCCTCGCCGCAGACAGGCTGCGAAGAGGCGAAATCGATCCCACTGAAGGAGACTGAACCATGGCAGCTGTCAGCGCCAATAAACTTGAACTGCTGCAGATCGCGGACGCGGTGGCGCGGGAAAAATCGATCGACCGCTCGATCGTGATCGCGGCGATGGAGGACGCCATCGCCAAGGCGGCGCGGGCCCGCTACGGCAGCGAAACCGACGTCCACGCCGAGATCGACGCCAAGAAGGGCGAGTTGCGGCTTTCGCGCCACATGCTGGTGGTCGAGCAGGTCGAGAATTCGTCGAACCAGATTTCATTGATCGACGCGCAACGCGCCAATCCCGGTGCCCAGGTCGGCGACACCATCGCCGACACCCTGCCGCCGCTGGAATATGGCCGCATCGCCGCGCAATCCGCCAAGCAGGTGATCGTGCAGAAGGTGCGCGAGGCCGAGCGCGACCGGCAGTACCAGGAATTCAAGGACCGCATCGGCGATATCGTCAACGGCATCGTCAAGCGCGTCGAATATGGCAGCGTCATTGTCGATCTGGGCCGCGGCGAAGCCATCATCCGCCGCGACGAAATGCTGCCGCGCGAGGTGTTCCGCAACGGCGACCGCGTCCGCGCCTATATTTTCGACGTGCGCCGCGAAACCCGCGGACCGCAGATCTTCCTCTCCCGCACCCATCCGCAGTTCATGGCGAAGCTGTTCGCGCAGGAAGTGCCCGAGATCTATGACGGCATCGTCGAGATCAAGGCGGTGGCCCGCGATCCCGGCTCACGCGCGAAAATCGGCGTGATTTCAAGGGATTCCTCGGTCGATCCGGTCGGCGCCTGCGTCGGCATGCGCGGCTCGCGGGTGCAGGCCGTGGTCAACGAATTGCAGGGCGAGAAGATCGACATCATCCCGTGGTCGCCCGACATCGCGACCTTCGTCGTCAACGCGCTGGCGCCCGCCGAAGTCGCCAAGGTCGTGATCGACGAGGACCGCGAGCGCATCGAGGTCGTGGTTCCCGACACCAATAACCAGCTGTCGCTGGCGATCGGCCGGCGCGGCCAGAACGTTCGCCTCGCCTCGCAGCTGACCGGCTGGGACATCGACATTCTGACCGAGCAGGAAGAATCCGAGCGACGCCAGGCCGATTTCGAGAACTCTACGCGGGTGTTCATGGAAGCGCTCAATGTCGACGAAGTGGTCGGACAATTGCTGGCGTCCGAAGGCTTCACCTCGGTGGAGGAACTGGCGCTGGTCGACATCAAGGAACTGGCCGGCATCGAAGGCTTCGACGACGAAACCGCCACCGAGTTGCAGAGCCGGGCCCGCGAATATCTGGAAACGCTCGAAAGCGAGCTCGAAAACAAACGTAAGGAACTCGGTGTGGATGACGCTCTGAAGACGGTGCCCGGCGTGACCTCGAAGATGCTGGTGAAGTTCGGCGAGAACGAAATCAAGACGGTCGAGGACCTCGCCGGTTGCGCCACGGACGATCTGGTGGGCTGGACCGAGCGCAAGGAAGGCGCCGAGCCGACCAAGCATCCCGGCATTCTCGACGCCAACGAAATTTCGCGCGACGATGCCGAGAACATGATCATGCAGGCCCGCGTCATCGCCGGCTGGATCACCGAGGCCGACCTCGTCAAGAAGACCGACGAGGCCGAGGCCACCGAAGACCAGCCGGTTTGATGCGGCGATCCTTCGAAATGGAATACCGGTTCTGCGCGACCGTAACGCGCAGATGACAGGAGAGATGTCGCACGCATGCTTGCACTCGCCGACCCCGATCTCGACAACGGACCGCGGACCAACAGGTCTGCGACGGAGCGGATGTGCGCGGTCACGCGAGCGGTGCGGCCGGTCGACGAACTGATCCGGTTTGTCGTCGCCCCCGAGGGCGAGGTGATCCCGGATCTGAAGCGCAAGCTTCCCGGCCGGGGTCTGTGGGTTTCGGCTTCTCGACAGGCGGTGGCGGAAGCCGTCCGGCGTAACCAGTTCGGCAAGGGCTTCAAGCGCGAGGTCCGTGCCGCCGCCACCCTGGCGGCGGATACCGAAGCCCTGCTGGTGCGCAGCGTCAGCGAGGCGCTGGCCATGGCCGCCAAGGCCGGCCAGGTGGTATCCGGCTTCAGCAAGGTCGAGGGCGCCCTGAAACTGGGGCAGGCGCAGGCCCTGATCCATGCTTCGGACGGCGCCGCTGACGGAATCCGCAAATTGGACGCCGTCGTCAGGCAAAACGCCGGAATCGGCGAGGAATCGCCCGAATTGCCTGTCGTCACGGCGCTGACGTCAGAACAATTGGATTTGGCACTAGGGCGGTCAAATGTGATACATGCTGCCGTGCTCGCGGGCCCGGCGAGCAAGACGTTCCTGTCGCGCAGCCAACTCCTGGTCCGATACCGGATGGCGGATGACGACAAGACCGCCGGTGCCAAGAATTTGTCGAACAAGAACTCGCCTGAACAGACTGTGCGGACACGCACAACAGAACAAGATTAGGACTGCTGAATGGTTGATACGAAAACGCCTGGCGACAAGACACTGAGTGTTCCGACCAAGACCTTGACGCTGAAGCCGCGGGTCGAGACGGGCACCGTGCGCCAGAGCTTCAGCCACGGCCGGACCAAGCAGGTCGTGGTCGAAAAGCGTGGCAAGCGCCGCGTCGGTGGCGATGGGCCAGCCGATGCGCCGCACGCGCCGGAGCCGGTCGTTGCCAAGGCAGCGCCGCCGAGGCCGGCGCCGATGACCCGTCCCGCCCCGCCGGTCGCGCCGCGCGGCGGTTCGGGCGTGGTGCTGCGTACCCTCACCGAGGACGAGCGTTCCGCGCGCGCCAGCGCGCTTGCCGACGCCAAGGTCCGCGATATCGAAGAGCGCCGGCTGGCCGAAGAGGAAGCCCGGCGCCGCAATTCCAAGGAAGGCATCGAGCAGGCCGAGCGCGAAGCCGCCGAAGCCCGCCGCAAGGCCGAGGAAGATCGCCATCGCGCAGACGAGGAAGCCAAGCGCAAGGCGGAACTCGAAGCCAAGAAGCGTTTCGGCGAAGCCGAAGCCAAGACCGCCGCCGCGGCCAAGGCTGCCGCTGCGCCGGCCGCACGCGCGCCGGGGGTTGCCGCCGAGGCCACCGATGAAGACGAAGGTCCGCGCCAGATCCGTCGCGGGCCGGGCGGCGCCGTGCGCCCCGCCGTGCCGCCGAAGACCACCGCCAAGCCGGCGCCCGCCAAGCAGCGCGGCCGCCTGACGCTGGTCACGGCGCTGACCGCCGACGACGTCCGCGAGCGTTCGATCGCCTCGTTCCGCCGCCGCACCCAGCGCCTCAAGGGACACCAGTCCAATGAGCCGAAGGAAAAGCTGATTCGCGAAGTGGTGATTCCGGAAGCCATCAACATCCAGGAACTCGCCAACCGCATGTCGGAGCGCGCGGTCGACGTCATCCGCCTGCTGATGAAACAGGGCGCGATGCACAAGATCACCGATGTGATCGATGCCGACACCGCGCAGCTGATCGCCGAGGAACTCGGCCACACCGTCAAGCGCGTCGCCGCCTCGGACGTCGAGGAAGGCCTGTTCGACATCATCGACGATTCTTCCGACACCGAGCCGCGTTCGCCCGTCGTCACCGTGATGGGCCACGTCGACCACGGCAAGACCTCGCTGCTCGACGCGCTTCGCCACGCCAATGTGGTCTCGGGCGAAGCCGGCGGCATCACCCAGCATATCGGCGCCTATCAGGTGACCTCGCCGGAAAGCGGCAAGAAGATCACCTTCATCGACACCCCGGGCCACGCCGCGTTCACCGCGATGCGGGCGCGCGGCGCCAAGGTCACCGACATCGTGATCCTGGTGGTCGCGGCCGATGACGGCGTCATGCCGCAGACCATCGAGGCGATCAATCACGCCAAGGCGGCCAAGGTTCCGATGATCATCGCGATCAACAAGATCGACAAGCCCGACGCCAAGCCGGAGCGCGTGCGCACCGAGCTGCTGCAGTACGAAGTGCAGGTCGAATCGATGGGCGGCGACGTCGTCGACGTCGAGGTTTCGGCCAAGAACAAGACAAACCTCGACAAGCTGCTGGAAATGGTGGCGTTGCAGGCCGATCTGCTCGACCTCAAGACCAATGTCGAGCGTCCGGCCGAAGGCACCGTGATCGAAGCCAAGCTCGATCGCGGCCGCGGTCCGGTCGCGACCGTGCTGGTTCAGCGCGGCACATTGCGCGTCGGCGACATCATCGTCGCGGGCGCCGAAATGGGCCGTGTTCGCGCGCTGATCAACGATCAGGGCGTCACCATCGACGAGGCCGGACCGTCGGTTCCGGTGGAAGTACTCGGCTTCAACGGCCCGCCGGAAGCCGGCGATCGTCTCGCGGTCGTCGAGAACGAGGCCCGCGCCCGCCAGGTCACGAGCTATCGCGCGCATCAGAAGCGCGAGAACGCGGCTGCCTCGATTTCCGGCATGCGCGGCTCGCTCGAGCAGATGATGTCGCAGCTCAAGACCACGGGCCGCAAGGATTTCCCGCTGATCATCAAGGCCGACGTGCAGGGCTCGCTGGAAGCCATTCTCGGCTCGCTCGACAAGCTCGGCACCGAGGAAGTCATGGCGCGCATCCTGCACGCAGGTGTCGGCGGCATTTCGGAATCCGACGTGACGCTGGCGGAAGGTTTCAACGCCGCCATCATCGGCTTCAACGTCCGCGCCCACAAGGAAGCGGCCGCCGCCGCCAAGCGCAACGGCATCGAAATCCGCTACTACAACATCATCTACGACCTCGTCGATGACGTGAAGAAGGCGATGTCCGGCCTGCTGGCGCCGACGCTGCGCGAGACCATGCTGGGCAATGCCCTGATCCTGGAAGTGTTCAACATCTCCAAGGTCGGCAAGGTCGCGGGTTGCCGCGTCACCGACGGCACCGTGGAACGCGGCGCCAATGTCCGCCTGATTCGCGACAACGTCGTCGTGCATGAAGGCAAGCTGTCGACGCTGAAGCGTTTCAAGGACGAAGTGAAGGAAGTGCAGTCCGGCCAGGAATGCGGCATGGCGTTCGAGAATTACGGCGACATGCGGGCCGGCGACGTCATCGAATGTTATCGCGTGGAGACGATTCAGCGCAGCCTGTAAGTCTGAACCTTACGGCTTCGTCAGAAGGATATTGAGCCAGTTCGACGTCATTGCCCGGCCATCGCACTGAATGTGCCGGGCATACACGTCTTCAGGGATTCAATCGCAGGAAGGACGTCGATGGCCGGGACAAACCCGGCCATGACGATTTGTTTTCGAGAGACCGCCATGCCCAGTCACCACAAGAAGGACTCCGCCCCCGGCGGCTCGCAGCGTCAGTTGCGGGTCGGCGAAGTGGTGCGCCATGCCGTCGCCGACATTCTGTCGCAAGGCAGCGTGCACGATCCGGAACTCGAGGGTCACATCATCACCGTACCCGAGGTACGGATGTCGCCGGACCTGAAGCTCGCGACGGTGTACGTGATGCCGCTCGGCGGCCGCGATACCGACAAGGTGATCGCGGCGCTGGAGCGCAACAGGAAGTTCCTGCGCGGCGAGATCGCGCACCGCGTTAACCTGAAATTCGCGCCTGATATCCGCTTCCGCGTCGACGAGCGATTCGACGAAGCGGAACGAATAGAGAAATTACTGCGAACACCTGCGGTGCAAAGAGATCTCGCACCCGATTCGGACGACAAGGAATGATCGTGACCACCGCCAACAGCGTGATCGAGCCGGAAATCGGCGATTCGGAAGCGCCTGAAAAAAATATTTCTTCTGAAGCGAATCGCGACGCGAATCAGTTTCGCGACGAGAGCCGGCCGCGCTCCGGCAAGCAGCCGCGCCCCAACAACCAGATGCGGCGCGACAAGCGCGACGTCCACGGCTGGGTGATCCTCGACAAGCCGATCGGCATGACCTCGACCCAGGCGGTCGCGGTGGTGAAGCGGCTGTTCACGGCCAAGCGTGCCGGCCACGCCGGCACCCTCGATCCGCTGGCTTCCGGCGGCCTGCCGATCGCGCTCGGGGAAGCCACCAAGACGGTTCCGTTCGTGATGGACGGCCGCAAGCGTTATCGTTTTACGGTGGCCTGGGGCGAGGAACGCGACACCGACGATACCGAGGGCCGGGCCACGCAAACCAGCGACCTCAGGCCTTCCGCCGAGGACATCCGGGCCCTGCTGCCGCGCTTTACCGGGGTGATCGAGCAGATCCCGCCGCAATACTCCGCGATCAAGGTCCAGGGCGAGCGCGCCTATGATCTGGCGCGCGACGGCGAGACCGTCGATTTGAAGCCGCGGCCGGTCGAGATTCACCATTTATCCCTTGTAGAACAACCCGATAGCTCCCATTCGGTGTTCGAGGCCGAGTGCGGCAAGGGAACCTATGTGCGGGCGCTGGCCCGCGATATCGGCCGGATTCTCGGCTGTTTCGGCCATATCTGCGCGCTGCGCCGGACCCTGGTCGGTCCGTTCGGCGAAAAGGACATGATTCCGCTGGAACAGTTGCAGGCTTTGTGCGATAGAGCCGCGTCTGGCGAGGGTAGCCTCGCCGACGCGCTTTTGCCCGTTGAGACCGCGCTGGACGACATCCCGGCACTGGCCGTCACACGGGCTGATGCGGCAAGGCTCCATCGGGGCCAAGCCGTTTTGTTGCGCGGACGGGATGCGCCCAATACTAGCGGCACAGTCTATGTCACGGTGGCAGGCCGGCTTTTGGCCCTCGCCGAAATTGGCAATGGCGAACTCATCCCCAAGCGCGTGTTTAACCTGACCGGACTGACCGCCAGTTCGGCTCGCAGCAATGAAAGAGTTTGACGATGTCGATTACCGCCGAACGCAAAGCGGAAGTCATCAAGACGAATGCCAACAAGGCCGGCGACACCGGCTCGCCCGAGGTTCAGGTTGCGATCCTGTCGGAACGCATCAATAACCTCACCGGGCATTTCAAATCCCACGTGAAGGACAATCATTCACGCCGGGGCCTTTTGAAAATGGTCGCCACGCGCCGTTCCCTGCTCGATTACATCAAGCGCAAGGACGAAGGGCGTTACAAGGCGCTGCTCGAAAAGCACAATATTCGTCGTTGAGCAAAGTTCGCGCGCGCAATCTCGCGCGCGTTTTCGCATGATCTTCCGGAACCCGGACTTTCGATTTTCGAAAGATGATCATGTGCAGACACGTCCAGCAGCAATCCGGCAGCTGGGCGGGGCAAGATGCCCGTACTACCGAAGGGATGGACGCCATCCGAAATGTAAAGACCATGGCAGGATCGCTAGACGCTGATCTCGTATCGTGATCAGCGTCTAGCAATCTTGCGCATGGTCTTTGTGTTTCTGGGCTGCCGTTCTTTCGTAAACCCATGAAAGAAGACCTACATGTTCAATATTCATTCAGTCGAAATCGACTGGGGTGGGCGTCCCCTCAGGCTTGAAACCGGCAAGATCGCCCGTCAGGCCGATGGCGCCGTGCTCGCCACCTACGGAGAGACCGTAGTGCTCGCCACCGTGGTGGCCGCCAAGAACGCCCGCGACGGCGTCGACTTCCTGCCGCTGACCGTCGACTACATCGAGAAGACCTACGCTGCGGGACGCATTCCCGGCGGTTACTTCAAGCGCGAGGGCCGGCCGACCGAGAAGGAAACGCTGGTCTCCCGCCTGATCGACCGTCCGATCCGTCCGCTATTCGTCGATGGCTGGCGCAACGAGACCCAGGTCATCGTCACCGTGCTGTCGCACGACATGGAGAACGACCCCGACATTCTGGCGCTGGTTGCCGCCTCCGCGGCGCTGACCATTTCCGGAGCCCCGTTCAAGGGTCCGATCGGCGCCGCCCGCGTCGGCTTCATCAATGACGAGTACGTGCTGAACCCGACGCTCGACGAGATGGTCGAAACCCAGCTCGACCTCGTCGTCGCCGGCACCGCCGACGCCGTGCTGATGGTGGAATCCGAAGCCAAGGAACTCAACGAAGACATCATGCTCGGCGCCGTGATGTTCGGACACCGGCATTTCCAGCCGGTGGTCAACGCGATCATCGAACTCGCCGAGAAGGCCGCCAAGGAACCGCGCGACGTCAAGGTCGTCGACGAAAGCGTGCTGGAGAAGGAAATCCTCGGACTGATCGAAGCCGAGCTGCGCGCCGCCTACGCCATCCCGATCAAGCAGGACCGCTACGCGGCGGTCGGCAAGGCCAAGGAAAAGGTCATGGCGCACTTCTTCCCGGAAGGCCAGGAGCCGAAATACGACAAGCTGCGCATCGCCGGCGTGTTCAAGGAGCTGGAAGCCAAGATCGTTCGCTGGAACATCCTCGACACCGGCAAGCGCATCGACGGCCGCGACTCCAAGACCGTGCGTCAGATCATCGCCGAAGTCGGCGTGCTGCCGCGCGCCCACGGCTCGGCGCTGTTCACCCGCGGTGAAACCCAGGCGATGGTGGTGACCACGCTCGGCACCGGCGAGGACGAGCAGTACATCGACTCGCTGTCGGGCACCTACAAGGAGCAGTTCCTGCTCCATTACAACTTCCCTCCCTACTCGGTCGGTGAAACCGGACGCATGGGCGGCACCAAGCGGCGTGAAATCGGTCACGGCAAATTGGCCTGGCGCGCGATCCACCCGGTTCTGCCGCCGCACCACGAATTCCCCTACACGGTGCGTGTGGTCTCGGAGATCACCGAGTCGAACGGATCGTCGTCGATGGCATCGGTGTGCGGCGCCTCGCTGGCGCTGATGGATGCCGGCGTTCCCCTGAAGCGGCCGACGGCGGGCATCGCCATGGGCCTCATCCTGGAAGGTTCGCGCTTTGCGGTGCTGTCCGACATCCTCGGCGACGAGGATCATCTCGGCGACATGGACTTCAAGGTCGCCGGCACCGACGTCGGCATCACCTCGCTGCAGATGGACATCAAGATCGCCGGCATTACCGAGGAGATCATGAAGGTCGCACTCGGCCAGGCCAAGGATGGCCGTATCCACATCCTCGGCGAGATGTCGAAGGCGCTCACCAACGCCCGCGCCGAGCTCGGCGAATACGCGCCGCGCATCGAGACCTTCAAGATCCCGACCGACAAGATCCGTGAAGTGATCGGCACCGGCGGCAAGGTGATCCGCGAGATCGTCGAGAAAACCGGCGCCAAGGTCAACATCGACGACGACGGCACCGTGAAGGTCGCTTCCGCCGACGGCGAATCGATCAAGGCGGCGATCAAGTGGATCAAGTCGATCGCTTCCGATCCGGAGCTCGGCCAGATCTATGACGGCACCGTGGTCAAGGTGATGGAGTTCGGCGCATTCGTGAACTTCTTCGGCGCCAAGGACGGTCTCGTCCACATCAGCCAGCTCGCGGCCAACCGCGTGCAGAAGACCTCCGACGTCGTCAAGGAAGGCGACAAGGTCAAGGTCAAGCTGCTCGGCTTCGACGATCGCGGCAAGACCCGCTTGTCGATGAAGGCGGTCGACCAGACCACCGGCGAAGACCTGGAAGCCAGCCAGAAGACCGAGGCTCCGGCGCGCGAAGCCGCCGGCGAGTAATCGTCGCAACTGTGCCTGACAACGAAGGGCGGCTTTTCAGCCGCCCTTTTTGCTGGCTAAAAGCATTCCACCGATGCCATATCGATGACCGGCATGCGCGCTTACGCCGCAGGGAGGACCGAATCCACCGGTACGCCCGGCACGTAATTGATATTCGCGCGTTCTTTCGGCCACAGGCGGCCGGCAGTCGGGCCCATCCGGCCTCAACCGCCGGTGCCGTTCGTTACCATGTTCCTCAATCGAGCAACCATGCTCGCCAAAGCCAGGGAGACCTCTCATGTCCGCCATTTCTCGTCGCCATCTGGTCACGATGGCCGCAGGCATCGCTGCCGTCGCCGCCGCGCCACGCGCTGTGTTTGCCCAGGCGCCCGCCGCGGCTCCCGCTGCCGCGCCGGCGGCCGCAGGCCCCTTCGTACTCCCGCCGCTGACCTATCCAACCAATGCGTTCGAACCGCACATCGACGCCAAGACCATGGAAATCCATCATGGCCGGCATCATCAGGCGTTCATCACCAATCTCAACAATCTGGCCAAGACCAATCCGCAGCTCGGCACTGCTGCCATCCCGAACGTGCTCGGCAACATCAACGCGCTGAACGACGACATCAAATTCGCTGTTCGCAACAACCTCGGCGGCCACGCCAACCACACCATGTTCTGGGAGATCATGGGACCGAACGGCGGCAAGCCCGAGGGCGAGGTGCTGGCCGCGATCGACAAGGACCTCGGCGGCATGGAAAAATTCCAGACCGACTTCAACGCCGCGGGCGGCCGCCAGTTCGGCTCGGGCTGGGTGTTCGTCACCGTCTCCAAGGAAGGCAAGCTCGCGATCGAAACCCGTCCGAACCAGGACAATCCGATCATGGACGGCAAGCGCGCCTTGATGGGCAACGACGTCTGGGAGCATGCCTATTATCTCAACTACCAGAACCGCCGCGCCGATTACCTCAAGGCATGGTGGAACACGGTGAACTGGACCAAGGTCGCCGAGCGCTACGCCGCCGCCAAGGCCGGCACACTGGGGGTTTGAGTTCAGTCGCACGGCACCGCACGGTCTGTCCCCTCTCCCGCGCTTGCGGGGGAGGGTTAGGGTGGGGGCTCTCTCATCCGTTATCTGCAAGCAGTGTACCCGCTGAGGTACCCCCACCCCGGCCCTCCCCCGCAAGCGCGGGAGAGGGAGAAGAAGGCCCCGGCTCAGCGGCGCAACGTTTCACGCTGCGCCGCGTTCCGGGGCACGAGACTCTCCAACACTCTCCTTCACCACCTCGCCCAACGCGGCAAAGTCCGCCTTCCGCGGCGAGGTGCGGCGGTACACGAGGCCGATGCTGCGGCCGGGCTGCGGGTCTTCCAGCCGCAGGAATTTGACGCGGGCGTCGCGCCGCTCGACATCGGCGGCGATCTGCGGAATCAGCGTGACGCCGTAACCGCCCGCGACCATCTGCATCACCGTATTCAGGCTGCTGGCGCCGAACACGGTGCCCCCGCCAGCACCGCTGCGGACGCGCGTCGCGTTGGCGCAGAACGCCAGCGCCTGGTCGCGCAGGCAGTGACCGTCCTCAAGCAGGATCAGCCGACTCTGGTCGATATCTTCCGCGGCCACCCGCGCGGTCTCCTTTCGCGGATCGCTCGCCGGCACCGCCAGCAGGAACAGATCCTCGAACAGCGTAATCGTATCGATGTCGGGCTCGGCCACCGGCAGCGCGAGCATGGCGGCATCGAGCGCGCCGCTCTTGATGTCCTCGATCAACTGCCTTGTCTGGGTTTCGCGCAGCTCCAGCTGCAGTTCCGGAAACCGACTCTGCAACAACGGAAGAATCCGCGGCAGCAGATAGGGCGCCAGCGAGGGAATGACGCCGAGCGTCAGCCGCCCGGTCAGGAGACCGCTGCGGTGGCGGGCGAAGTCGACCAGATCGCGCGAGGCCGTCAACACCTCCTCGCCGCGCCGCGCGATCTCGCGTCCGACATCGGTCAGCATCACATCGCCGGGCCGCCGCTCCACCACGGCGACACCGAGGGTGCGTTCCAGATCGCGGATCTGCATCGACAGCGCGGGCTGGGTGACGGCGCAGGCCTCGGCGGCGCGGCCGAAATGGCCGTGTTTGGCCAGTGCCGAAAGATAACGTAGCTGTCGGAGCGTGATCATATCGATCAGATAAACTGATCGAGAGACCAAGACAATTCGACTGGACCTGATCTTAGATATCTTCCAAGGTGGCGATGCAGCGAATTGACTGAAGGCAACGAGCACCCCTGCGGATCCGGCTGACGTGGTTGCTCCAGATCAATGCGCCCGCGGCCTCCCCCTTGGTCAAATGCGGGCTCCGCCCCACCTGCCGGAAGGAACGACAGCCATGGCTGACCGCCCCCGATAACCGCCGGCGCGGGCAACCGAAGCCGGCCACAGAACCCATCACCCGTCGCTCCACGCGGAGCGACCCGACAAAATTACACAGCACGATCGGAGAGAAACATGGACAAGAAGACTGACGACAGCGCGGGCAAGTGCCCGTTCACCGGCGGCAGCCGCGGACACAGCAACCGCGACTGGTGGCCCGAGCACCTCGATATCGGCGTGCTGCATTCGCGCCACCCTTCCGCTGATCCGATGGGCAAGGGCTTCGACTATGCCAAGGAGTTTGAAAGCCTCGACCTCGACGCCGTGATCAAGGACCTGCATGCCCTGATGACCGACAGTCAGGAGTGGTGGCCGGCCGATTTCGGTCACTACGGCGGACTGTTCGTCCGTTTGGCCTGGCACAGCGCCGGCACCTACCGCATCACCGACGGCCGTGGCGGCGCCGGCGCCGGCCAGCAGCGCTTTGCGCCGCTCAACTCGTGGCCCGACAACGCGAACCTCGACAAGGCGCGCCGGCTGCTGTGGCCGATCAAGCAGAAGTACGGCAGCAAGCTGTCCTGGGCGGATCTTTTCGTTCTCGTCGGCAACGTCGCGCTGGAATCGATGAGCTTCAAGACGTTCGGATTCGCCGGCGGCCGCGCCGATGTGTGGGAGCCTGAAGAGCTGTATTGGGGTCCCGAAGGTACCTGGCTGGGCGATGAACGCTACAGCGGCGAACGCGAGCTCTCCGAACCGCTCGGCGCGGTGCAGATGGGCCTGATCTACGTCAATCCGGAAGGCCCGAACGGCAATCCTGATCCGGTCAAGTCGGCGAAGGACATCCGCGAGACCTTCTTCCGCATGGCGATGAACGACGAAGAAACCGTCGCACTGATCGCCGGCGGCCACACCTTCGGCAAGACGCACGGCGCCGGCGATCCGTCGCTGATCGGTGCGGACCCGGAAGGCGGCGCCATCGAGGATCAGGGCCTCGGCTGGAAGAGCAAACACGGCACCGGCATCGGCGCCGACGCCATCACCGGCGGTCCTGAAGTGACATGGTCGCAGACGCCGACGAAGTGGAGCAACCACTTCTTCGAGAACCTGTTCAACTTCGAATGGGAGCTGACCAAGAGCCGTGCCGGCGCGCAACAATGGAAGGCAAAGGGCGCCGAGCCCACGATTCCGGACGCGTTCGACAAGTCGAAGAAGCACGTTCCGACCATGCTGACCACGGACCTCGCTCTGCGCTTCGACCCGGCCTACGAGAAGATCTCGCGGCGCTTCCTCGAGAATCCGGATCAGTTCGCCGATGCGTTCGCGCGCGCCTGGTACAAGCTCACGCATCGAGACATGGGGCCGGCCGTGCGCTACCGCGGCAAGCTGGTGCCGAAGGAAACGCTGATCTGGCAGGACCCGATCCCCACGGTCGATCATCCCCTGATCGACGCCGCGGATGTCGCCGCGCTGAAGGCGAAGATCCTCGCCTCCGGCCTTACCGTGTCGCAGCTGGTCTCCACCGCATGGGCATCGGCCTCGACGTTCCGCGGCTCCGACAAGCGCGGCGGCGCCAACGGTGCGCGGATTCGCCTGAGCCCGCAGAAGGATTGGGAGGTCAACAATCCGCCGGAGCTGGCGAAGGTGCTCTCCGGCCTCGAAGCGATCCGGAAGGGGTTCGGCAAGAAAGTGTCGCTCGCCGATTTGATCGTGCTCGGCGGCGGCGCCGCGATCGAGAAGGCGGCGAAGGATGCCGGCCTGACCGTGACGGTGCCGTTCACGCCCGGCCGCATGGACGCATCGCAGGAGCAGACCGACACCGCCTCCTTCGCACCGCTCGAGCCCCGTGCCGACGGCTTTCGCAACTACATCAGCGCCAGGACGCAGTTCATGAAGCCGGAGGAAGCTCTGGTGGATCGGGCACAGCTGTTGACGCTGACGGCACCCGAGATGACCGTGCTAGTGGGCGGCCTGCGCGTGCTCGGCGCCAATGCCCGCAACTCCAGGCATGGCGTATTCACCAAGAAGCCGGAAACGCTGACCAACGACTTCTTCGTCAACCTGCTCGACATGGGCACGGAATGGCAGCCGGCCGGCTCCGGTGACGGGTATGAGGGGCGCGACCGCAAGACCAAGGCGGTGAAGTGGACCGGCAGCCGCGTCGACCTGATCTTCGGCTCGCACTCCCAGCTCCGCGCCCTCGCGGAAGTCTATGGAAGCGCCGACGCCAAGGAGAAGTTCGCGAGAGACTTCGTGGCGGCATGGACCAAGGTGATGAATGCCGATCGCTTCGATCTTGCGCCGCAGCTGCAAGCGGCGGAATAGCCGGCGCGGCGACCAACAAAGAGTGATTGGGGGCGGCCGAAAGGCCGCCCCTTTTTCTTGCCAGGGACTTGCCTGTAGAAACGACACAGGTCGAGCCGATTGTCGGGTTCGGCATGTATCGAGGGAAGAAGCAGGGAATTATCCGATGATGAAACTGTACTGGGCGCCACGCACGCGATCGTTCACCGCGCTGTGGCTGATGGAAGAAACCGGCCAGCCTTACGAGCGCGTGCTGACCGACATCGCCACCGGTGCGCAGAAGACGCCCGAATACCTCGCGATCAATCCGATGGGCAAGGTGCCGGCGCTGGGGGATGGCGACGCCACGCTGGCGGAGGCCGCGGCGATCTGCGCCTATGTGGCCGAGCGCTATCCGCAAGCCAAGCTGGCGCCGCCGCTCGGCGATCCCTTGCGCGCAAAATATCTGTACTGGCTGTTCTTCTCGCCCGGCTGCATCGAGCCCGCGATCGTGCAGATCGCCACCAAGATCGAGATGAACCCGGTCGCTGCCGGCTGGGGCGAGGCGCGGCGCGTGTTCGACGTCCTCGACACGGCGGTGAGCAAAGGCCCGTGGATCCTCGGCGACACATTCTCGGCCGCGGATATCGTCATCGGGTCGGGGCTGAATTTCGCGGTGCGGATGTTCAAGATGGTGCCGCCGCGCCCGTCCTTCGACGCCTATCTCGATCGCTGCGCGGCGCGCCCGGCGTTTCAACGCGCGGAGAAGATCGCGGCTGGGTAGACCGAAGCCCCCGCTTTATCGCGCTCACGACTGTCATCGGCTTGAACCCGGTACACCGTCATGCTGAAATCTACTCTTGAGGCCTATTCCCCAAGGTTCTTCAATTCTTCCGGCCGCGGCATCGAGATGATGTTGTAGCCGGAATCGACGTAGTGGATTTCGCCGGTGACGCCGCCCGACAGTTCCGACAGGAGATAGAGCGCCGAGCCGCCGAGTTCGTCCAGTGTCACGCCGCGGCCGAGCGGCGAGTGCTTCTGCTGGAACGCGAACATCGCGCGCGCATCGCCGATGCCCGATCCCGCCAGCGTCCGGATCGGTCCGGCCGAGATCGCGTTGATGCGAATGCCGCGCGAGCCGAAATCGGCAGCCAGATAGCGCACCGAGGCTTCCAGCGCCGCCTTGGCGACGCCCATCACGTTATAATTCGGCATCACGCGCATCGAGCCGCCGAAGGTCAGCGTGATCATTGCGCCGCCGGATTCGGGCATCAACTCGGCCGCGCGTTTGGCCAGTTCCGTGAAGGAGAAGCACGAAATCACCATGGTGCGGGAAAAGTTCTCGCGGCTGGTGTCGGCATAGCGGCCTCTCAGCTCATTCTTGTCGGAGGCGCCGATGGCATGAACCAGGAAATCCAGCTGTCCCCATTTTTCCCGGAGCGTGGCGAACAGGGAATCGACACTGGCCAGGTCTTCGACGTCGCAAGGAATCACCATGTCGACACCGAGCGACTGGGCCAGCGGCTTGACGCGCTTGCCCAGCGCATCGCCCTGATAGGTAAAGGCCAGCTCCGCGCCCTGCGCCGCCAGCGCCCGGGCAATGCCCCACGCGATCGAATGATCATTGGCGACGCCCATGATCAGCCCGCGCTTGCCCTTCATCAGGTCCTGCATCGCTTGTCCTTTATTGCCATCGTCATCATCCGCGAAAGCGGGTGATGCAGTATTGCAGAGACGTCGGTGAATGAATCGAGCAGCCGCGGATTACCGGATGCCCCGCATGCACGGGGCATGAAAGGATCACGCATCCATCCGCTTGAACACCAGGGTGGCGTTGGTGCCGCCGAAACCGAAGGAATTCGACAGCACGGTGCCAAGCTTCACATTGTCGATGCGCTTGCGCACGATCGGCATGTCGGCGAACACGGGATCGAGCTCGGTGATGTTGGCGCTCTCGCAGATGAAGCCGTTCTGCATCATCAGCAGCGAATAGATCGCCTCCTGCACGCCGGTGGCGCCGAGCGAATGTCCGGTCAACGCCTTGGTCGCCGAGATCGGCGGGCACTTGTCGCCGACGCCGAACACCTTGCGGATCGCCTCGATCTCCGGCGGATCGCCGGCCGGCGTCGAGGTGGCGTGCGGGTTGATGTAGTCGATCGGGGTTCTCACATGTTCCATGGCCATGCGCATGCAGCGCTCGGCGCCCTCGCCCGAAGGCGCCACCATGTCGTAGCCGTCGGAGGTGGCGCCGTAGCCGATGATTTCGCCGTAGATCCTGGCGCCGCGCGCCTTCGCGTGCTCGATCTCTTCCAGCACCACGACGCCGGCGCCGCCGGCGATGACGAAGCCGTCGCGGCTGACGTCATAGGGACGCGACGCGGTCGCGGGAGTATCGTTGTATTTCGACGACATCGCGCCCATCGCATCGAACAGCACCGACAGCGACCATTCGAGTTCCTCGCAGCCGCCGGCGAAGATGACGTCCTGCTTGCCGATCTGGATGGTCTCGTAGGCGTTGCCGATACAATGGTTCGAGGTGGCGCAGGCCGACGAGATCGAATAGTTGACGCCCTTGATCTTGAACCAGGTGGCGAGCGTCGCCGACGCCGTCGAGGACATCGCCTTCGGCACCGCGAAAGGTCCGACCCGCTTCGGCCCCTTGGTGCGGGTGATGTCGGCGGCTTCCACGATGGTGCGGGCCGACGGTCCGCCGGAGCCCATGATGATGCCGGTGCGAATGTTGGAAACGTCCGTCGGCTCCAGACCGGAATCCTGGATCGCCTGCTCCATGGCGATATGATTCCAGGCCGCGCCCTGGCCGAGGAAGCGCATCGCCCGGCGGTCGATGACGCCCGCCGGATCGAGCGTGGGAGCACCCTGCACCTGGGAGCGGAAACCGAGCTCGGCATACTTGTCCGCGCGCGTGATTCCGGACTTCGCCTCGTGCAGGCTCGCCAGTACTTCCTGGGTGTTGTTTCCGATGGACGAGACGATGCCCATCCCCGTGATGACAACCCGCCTCATGATCGCCTCGCCCTGTCGTTACCGTTTTGTGTGATAGCGGTCCAAACCGCACGCCGCAGCAGGAAACCTCAGGCCCCCGGCTGCAGCGCGGCTCCCTGCTTCAAGAGCCCGACCCTCAGATCCTTCGCGCGATAGATAATCTCGCCATCGGCCGAAAGCCAGCCGTCGGCGATGCCCAGCCAGAGCTTTAGGCGCATCACGCGCTTGATGTCGACGTTGTACACAATCTTGCGAACGTTCGGCATCACCTGGCCGGTAAACTTCAACTCGTTGAGGCCCAATGCCCGGCCCCGCCCCTCGCCGCCGCTCCAGCCAAGGTAGAAACCCACCATCTGCCAGAGCGCATCCAGGCCGAGACAACCCGGCATGACCGGATCGCCCTTGAAATGGCAACCGAAAAACCAGATGTCCGGATTCACGTCGAGTTCGGCCCGAACGATGCCCTTGCCGTATTCCCCGCCGGTTTCCGAGATCTCGGTAATCCGGTCGAACATCAGCATCGGGGGCAACGGCAATTGTGCGTTGCCCGGACCGAATAATTCGCCGCGGCCGCATGCCAGCAAATCCTCGTATTCGTAACTGCCGCGCCGGTCCAGCATCGTATTCAGCCTCTCAAATGTCCCGATGAGTGCTTTTGAGCGAAAAGGGCCCGATTCGCGCAGGAAGGTGCGCCAGTTGTCGCGTGTTGGCGCGAATACCGCAGTTCAGGATGGTCCTGCGGCCAACTGCGCTCGACTTTGCCGGATTCGCAAAGTTAAGTCCGCGCGCTCTCTATCATAGGCCCCGCCGGTGGCAAGCACCACCGCCAGGTAAATCGCCGCGCCTGTCACCCGGTTCCATTTAACTTAGGATCGTTCTAGTTACCATGGCGGCATTCTAGTTGCGAAATACTTGCATCTAACGGATTTCCCTCTATATTCCATGACAATATTAGTGCGACAGCGAGTGCGGTGCCTGACGTGGAAATAAGCGTGGACACTTCGATTTTGAATGACGACGCCGCCCATCCTGCATCCCGCCCCGCGGGTCACCAGCCGGCGCTGACCGGCTGCCCATGGCATGACGTCAACGAAATGCTGCAGGCGGCCGGGCTACGCCCGACCCGTCAGCGCATGGCGCTGGGCTGGCTGCTGTTCGGCAAGGGCGCCCGCCATCTCACCGCGGAAATGCTCTACGAGGAAGCCACCCTCGCCAAGGTCCCGGTATCGCTCGCCACCGTCTACAACACCCTCAACCAGCTGACCGATGCCGGCCTGCTGCGCCAGGTCAGCGTCGACGGCACCAAGACCTATTTCGACACCAACGTCACGACGCATCACCACTTCTATCTCGAAAACAGCCACGAGCTGGTCGACATTCCGGACCCGCATCTGGTGCTGCAGAAGATGCCGGATGTGCCCGAAGGCTACGAAATCGCCCGGGTCGACATGGTCGTGCGCCTGCGCAAGAAGCGCTGAGCTCCCTCAGCGAGTCGTCCCGGCCTCCCAGCCCGGACCCATAACCGCCGATGTTAATTGTTGAGGGAAGGCAACCAACCGATCGCCTTGACCGATGGGCTGCGGCGTATGGATCCCGGTTCAGCGTTCGCTTACGCTCACTTGGCCGGGACGACGTTAAGAATTTGCGCCCTAATCCACCTTCTCGTCGGCGTAGACGCCCCACAGCCGCTGCTGCTCGATCCAGCCGTCAAAGCCGTTACCGACCACGCGGCACCAGCCGGCGGAGCATTTCTTCACCTGGGCGACGACGCCGGCCTGCAGGCGGGCGGCGACGGCTGAGGCCGGGTCGGCGCGATCGTACAGCGGCGCGAGTTCGTCCTTGGCCTTCATGGTGATGACGGCGGTGCGGCGGCCCGACAGCAGCGAGTGATAGACCCAGCCCTCGGCGCCCTCGGAATCGCGGACCCGGCGCCAGTTCTCGAATTCGGCGGTGATCTCAACCGGCAGGCCGGAGCGGGTGTAGACCCAGGCCACGTCATTGTCCTTGGTCGGGCCGGCCCTGACGTTCACATGATCGGATTTGAGGCTGACATAGCGCGGCAGCGGCAGGCCGCTGGTGGTCTGGCCCGATTCCTTGGCCGAAAATCCGGGCCCGGCCGACGCACCCAGCATGCAGCCTGCGAGCACCGCCAATTTGCAAAAACGCCGCAACGCCATCAACTCGTCTCCTGCCGAGAACCCAACTCAAATTCTTCGAGCTGAAACACCGGGAATGCCCTGTACTCGCCCGACCGCCCCCGCGATCCCGATCGCGCCGCAGCGATACCGATTTCGCCCCGCCATCTGTCATTCCGGGCGGTTGGCCCGGGTCCTTGTCGGGGTTCTTGTCTTGGCCCGGCCTTCTGCTAGAGAGGACGGAACGCTCTGAACCAGGACGCGCCCGGAATTTCTCGCCGGAAATCAGCGGGAAATATCGGGGAACCCAAGAAAACGACAACAAAACCGTTACCAAACACCGGGACCGCGCGGCACGCCGCAGTGTCGAACAACCGGGTTAATGAGGCCTCAACGGCGAAGCTTTTGACGACGTAAAGGGATGGCGAGCAACAGACTCGTGAGAGCAGGAAATGCCGGCTAAGAGAAAACCGCTCGTTGTTGTCACGCGCAAATTGCCGGACTCGATCGAGACCCGGATGCGCGAGCTGTTCGACGCCCGGCTCAATCTCGACGACACGCCGATGACGCCGGAACAGATCGCCGAGGCGGTGCGGACCGCCGACGTGCTGGTGCCGACCGTCACCGACGAAATTTCGGAACAGCTTCTCAAGGACCCCGACTGCAAGCTGCGGCTGATCGCCAATTTCGGCAACGGCGTCGACAATATCGACGTGGTCGCGGCCCATGCGCGCGGCATCACCGTCACCAACACCCCGAAGGTCCTGACCGAAGACACCGCCGACATGACCATGGCGCTGATCCTGGCGGTGCCGCGGCGGCTGTTCGAGGGCGCCTCGATCCTCACCGAGGGCAAGAACTGGCCGGGCTGGTCGCCGACCTGGATGCTCGGCCATCGCATCGGCGGCAAGCGCCTGGGGATCATCGGCATGGGCCGCATCGGCCAGGCCGTGGCACGCCGCGCCCGCGCCTTCGGGCTGCAGATTCACTACCACAACCGCCGTCCCGTCGCGCCCATGATCGCCGACGAATTGGGCGCGACCTACTGGGAAAGCCTCGACCAGATGCTGGCGCGGATGGACATCATCTCGGTGAACTGTCCGCACACCCCGGCGACGTTTCATCTGCTGTCGGCGCGGCGGCTGAAGCTGATCCGCAAGGACGCCTATATCGTCAACACCGCGCGCGGCGAGGTGATTGACGAGGACACGCTGATCAAGCTGCTCGAAACCGGCGAGATCGGTGGCGCCGGCCTCGACGTGTTCGAGAACGAGCCCGCGGTCAGCCCGAAGCTGGTGCGTCTGGCCAGGGCCGGCAAGGTCGCCCTGCTGCCGCATATGGGTTCAGCCACCATCGAAGGCCGCGTCGAGATGGGCGAGAAGGTGATCATCAACATCAGAACCTTCCTCGACAACCACAAGCCGCCGGACCGCGTGTTGCCAAGCATGCTGTGAGGCCGGCAGGGCCGTTTGCAAAAATTCGCAAAACAACCCCATGTAAAGAACGGATAGATCACGGGCACCTGATAAAACACCAGATATAGTATGCCGCGGCACGCTGAATATTCAGCGGTGCGCACTCAGATCGACAATGACAGACGCATCGCCGTTGAGCGGATTGGACGGATCGCGCTTGTAGCGCAGGGTCTCGAACCGCATCGCGCGGGCGTCGATCATCAACAGCCGGCCGACCAGCCCCTCGCCGAAGCCGACGATTTCGCGGATCGCCTCCAGCGCCATCATCGATCCCAGCACGCCCGCCAGCGCGCCCAGCACGCCGGCTTCGGCGCAGGCCGGCACCGTGCCAGGCGGCGGCGGTTCGGGAAACAGACATCGGTAGGTCGGATTGAACTCACCCCCGGCGTTGGTTTCATGCGCGCGGATCGTGGTCAGCGACCCGTCGAACATGCCGAGTGCTGCCGTGATCAGCGGTTTTCCCGCGAGGAAACACGCATCTGAAATCAGATAGCGGGTTTCGAAATTGTCGGAACCATCGAGCACCAGATCGTAACTGCCGATCAGCTCCATCGCATTGCCGGCCGTCAGCCGCGAGGCGTGCGCGGCGAAGCGGACATGGGGATTGAGCGCATAGATTTGCCCTGCGGCGCTGTCGACCTTCTGGCGGCCGATATCCGGCGTGGAATGGATGATCTGACGCTGCAGATTGGACAGCGACACCAGGTCGTCGTCGACCGCGCCGAGCGTGCCGACACCGGCCGCGGCGAGATACATCAGCGCCGGCGCGCCGAGACCGCCGGCCCCGATCACCAGCACGGCGGCTTCCTTCAGCGCAGCCTGGCCGGGGCCGCCGACCTCGCGCAGCACGATGTGGCGGGCGTATCGTTCGAGTTCCTCCGCGCTCAGCATGATCTAGCTTGATCCTTTTTGATCGCCACTACCAATACTCCTGCCTGAACCATGGCGCAGCTGTTGCCGACCAGGCAGATGTGCTTAATTACGCTTACTTCAATCGACCGGGACCTGTCATGAGATCGTTGCTGACGGCAACATTGATGTTCGCGGCGATGGGGGCTTCCGCCCAGGCTCAGTTGACGCCGCCGGCCACGGCAGGCGCCAGGCCGAAGCCCGTCACCACCGTACCGATCCGCCCCGCGCTGCAGACCCCGGCCGATACCGCCAATGCGATGCCGCAGGCGGAGCGCCTGGCGATCCAGTCCGATCTGGCCTGGGTCGGGCAGTACAATGGCGCGATCACGGGCGAAGTCAGCGAGCGCATGGTCGCCGCCATCAAGGAATTCCAGAAGGGCCGTGGCAGCAAGCAGACCGGCGTGCTCAATCCGCAGGAACGCGGCATGCTTGCCGAGACGGCGAAGCGCAAGCAGGAAAACGTCGGCTGGAAGATCGTCACTGATCCCGGCACCGGCGCGCGGCTTGGCGTGCCGACCAAGCTGGTGCCGCAGCAAGCTTCCGACAACAATGGCGCCAGATGGACTTCGGCCACCGGCACCGTGCAGATTCAGCTGGCCCGCCGCAAGCAGGCCAATCCGACCACCGCCAAACTCGCCGAGCAGGAGAAGAAGGAGCCCGCCGGGCGCAAGATCGACTACACCGTGGTGAAGCCGGATTTCTTCGTGCTGTCGGGATTGCAGGGCCTGAAGAAATTCTATGTGCGCGGGACGTTTAGGGGCGATGAGGTCCGCATCCTCACCATCCTGTACGACCAGGCCACCGAGAACACCGTCGAGCCGGTGGTGATCGCGATGTCGAGCGCCTTCAACCCGTTCCCGGCGGGCGCGCAGGTCGCCGGCCCGCCGCCGCGCAAGACCGTCGAATACGGCACCGGCATCGTCGTCAGCGCCGACGGCGCCATCATTGCCGACCGCCAGGTCACCGACAGCTGTCTTGCGATCGCGATCGCAGGCCACGGCAACGCCGACCGCGTCGCCGAGGACAAGGATCACGATCT
>NZ_JAUYAN010000175.1 GCF_030693485.1 Bradyrhizobium sp.
CATGGGCGAGCTGAAAACCGCTGCCGGCGAAGCGCAGCCGGCCATAGGGCGTATCGATCTCCTGGATGGCGCCGCGCGCCGCGATCTGCGGGTGATCGATCACCTCCTCGATCTTCCAGATGCTGGCGCAGGGCGCGCCCGCCGTTTCCAAAATCTTCTCCCACTCGCGTGGATCCTTTTTCGCGAGTGCTTGTTCGATGATGGCGCGCAGCGCCGGTTCGTTTTCCTGCCGCGCGAACCAGTCGACGAAGCGCGGGTCTTCCAGCGCGTCGGCGCGGCCGAGCGCGGTCATCAGCGCGCGGTACTGCTTCTCGCTGTTGACGGCGAGCAGCAGGTAGCCGTCGCCCGCCTTGAACAGATTGGCGGTCGACCGGCGGCTGACGGCCTGGTTGCCCGAGAGTTGCTGGCGATGGCCGGCGACGGTGTAGTCCGCCACCTGTCCCGACAGGAACGCCAGCGATGCCTCCAGCATCGAGACGTCGACCAACTGGCCCTTGCCGGTATGGGTGCGCTGGAACAGCGCGCTCGAGATGCCGAACGCCGCGGTCGCGCCCGACAGCACGTCGCAAACGGCAAAACCGGCGCGGGTCGGCCCGGTCTCCTCGTGGCCGGTGATCGCCATGATGCCCGACAGCGCCTGGATCTTGCCGTCATAGCCGGCGCCGGATCGTTCCGGGCCGGTCTGGCCGAAGCCCGAGACGGCGCAATAGATCAGTTTCGGATTGATCTGCGAGAGTGCTTCGTAGCCGATACCGAGCCGGTCCATCACGCCGGGACGAAAATTCTCCATCACCACGTCGGTCAATGCCGCGAGCTGCTTGACGATGGCGATCGCCTCCGGCTTCGAGAGGTCGAGCGTCAGGCTGCGCTTGTTGCCGTTGATCGCCTGCCAGCCCGGGGCGAGGCCGCGCTCGGCCCATTCGCGGCTGAGCGGGGTGCGGCGCATGTCCTCGCCCTCGCGGCGCTCTACCTTGATGACGTCGGCGCCGAGCAGCGCCAGCTGGTAGCTCGCATAGGGGCCAGCCAGCACCTGCGTGAAGTCGAGAATCTTCACGCCTTCGAACGGTCGGGTCATGTGGGCTTGCTCCTGCGCTTGCAATGACGACGGTGCGGACTGCGGCCCCGCTTCACGCCGCCCGGTTGCCGCGCGCAATTTCCTTCTGCCTGTCGAACTCGGCCCGGCGCCTCGCCAGTTCTTCCGGGCTCATCTGCGCGATATTGTTGTAGTCGAGCTTCCAGGCGGCATCCTCGCTCCAGCGCAGCGGCGACTGCATCGTGGTGCGGGCGCCGCAGGCCGTCTCCAGCAGACGCAGCGCCAGTTCCAGCGTCTCCGCCTGCGAGGCTACGTCGTGCGGCCTGCCGGCGGAGTTGCCGAGCGGGAAATCGGAGAACAGGAAGCGTGGCACCGCCGCGTGCTCGACGATGTCCTTGGCGCATCCCATCACCACGGTCGGAATGCCGTTGGCTTCGAGGTGGCGGGCCACCAGCGCGGAGGTCTGGTGGCAGACCGGGCAGTTCGGCACCAGCACGGCGACGTCGACCTTGTCGGCGAGGCAGCGGGCGAGGATGTCAGGCGCATCGGTATCGACGGTGACCCGGTGGCTGCGGTTGGTCGGCGCGCCGAAGAAGCGCGGCGCGACCTCGCCGATCCGCCCCGAAGCTTTTGCCTGCAGCAACTGCGGCAGCGGAAACCAGCTGTTGCTGTCGGTCGCCGAGGTGTGCTTGCGGTCGTAGCCGATATGCGAGATGCGCAAATCGTGCGGCTGCGAGGTGTCGCCGTCATAGACCTGGTAGAACTTGGCGCCGCCATTATAGGCGGCGCCGGGGCCCTGGTCGCCCTTGGCGGGATCATACGGCGCGGCGGTGGTGATGATGGTGACGCGCGACTGCGCCAGCGGCTTCTTGAGCGGCTGAAAGGGCGCATCGACATGGTGTGCCCAGCGGTAGGGCGTGGTGTAGCCGATCGCGGTGTAGTAGTCGCGGGTCCGCTGCATATAGGGGATCGGGGTATCGTAGTCAGGCGCAAAGCCGAGCTGGTCGTCGAGCGAGCCTGCCATGGTTGTGTCTCCCGCATTTCCACCGTTAGGATCAGACTAAGGATAGCGCGGTTCGGGTCAAGAAGTGATCTCATGAGTCTGCGACGGGAGTACGGGATGCGAGCCGATTTCGAGACGATCACGGTGGCCCGCCACGATGATCACATCCTGCTGGTCACGCTGAACCGGCCCGAAGCGTCGAACGCGCTTAACACGCGGATGGGGCTTGAGTTGGTGGACGTGTTCGAAACGTTCTCGATCGACCTGCAGGGCCTGCGCGCCGTTGTTATCACCGGCAGCGGCGACAAGGCGTTCTGTGCCGGCGGCGATCTCAGGGAGCGCAACGGCATGACGGATGCCAGCTGGCAGTCGCAGCATTTGATCTTCGAGCGCATGGCGCGGGCGCTGATGGCTTGTCCGGTCCCGCTGATCGCTGCCGTCAATGGGGCCGCCTATGGCGGCGGCTGCGAAATCGCGGCGGCGTCGGATTTTGTCTATGCCGCCAGCCATGCGCGCTTCGCCCTGACCGAGGTGACGCTCGGCATCATGCCGGGAACCGGCGGCACCCAGAACCTCGCCCGCGCCGTCGGCGAGCGGCGCGCCAAGGAACTGATCCTGTCGGGCCTGCCATTCAGCGCTGCCGAGGCGGAGGCATGGGGCCTGGTCAATCGCGTGGTCGAACCGGCCGGCCTGATGGAGGCTACGTTCGAAATCGCCCGGCGCATCGCCGCCAACGGGCCGATCGCGGTGCGGCAGGCCAAGCAGGCGATTCATCGCGGCCTGCAGATGTCAGTGTCGGACGGCATGGCCTTCGAGATCGAGGCGTACAACCGCCTGGTCCCCACCGC
>NZ_JAUYAN010000181.1 GCF_030693485.1 Bradyrhizobium sp.
GTGCCAACAGTAGACATCACGCTTCAGAGCCGCCACTTCCGAAAAGTGCCATAAGCAGAAATTCCGCGCTCGGACCGACTTAACGCTTGAGTATCACCAGCATCGGTCCGAAGTTTGCCGACGCTGCACCCACGCAGGAGACGCCATGTGGTCTCGCTCGCTCGCCCTCGCTTTGCTCCTGCTACCCGCCCCGGCCCTGGCCGGCGCCAGGGAGAACGTCGCGGCCCTCGCTCCGCAAGGGTTGGTGCTGGTGATGGACGCCAAGGACAACGAGTTGGTGGCCCAGAACACTGATGAGCCTTTCGTCCCGGCCTCGGTCACCAAGATCGTGACGGCCTGGCTGGCGATGGAGGTCCTTGGCGGCGACTACCGCTTCAAGACCCGCTTTTACCTCGACGACAAGCGGGTGCTCTACGTGCGTGGAGGCGGCGATCCTTTCCTGATCTCGGAAGAACTGGCGCCGCTCGCGACAAAGCTGGTCGCGGCGGTCGGCAAGAAGCGGATCACCGGCATCGTGCTGGACGCGAACTACTACCCTTCGAACCTCCGCATCCCGGGCATCGAGGACACCGACGAGGCCTACAATGCGCTGAACTCCGCGCTGGCGGTGAATTTCAACACTGTCTACGCCGTGCGCCGTGGCGACAAGGTGCGCTCCGCCGAGAAGCAGACTCCGATCACCCCGCTCGCGATCGACCAGTTCCGGCTGCGGCGCCCGAACGGAAGCGGCCGCATCAGCCTGAGCCAGGACCCCATGGTGAGCCTGCAATATGCCGGCGAGCTGATCGCGGCGTTCATCGAGCGGGCCGGCGGCAGGGTGAAGGGCAAGATCTCTACCGGACCGGTACCCGAGGGACTGGAGCCGGTCTACGTTCACCGACAGTCGCGTACCCTTTCGGATATCCTCGTCGAGCTGCTCCGCGCATCGAACAACTACATCGCCAACCAGGTCTTCCTGGAGATCGGCGGACACCGCCTGGGCGGATCGGTCAGCCTCGAGAAGTCGCTCCAGGTCGCGAACGAGTTGCTCGCCGCGCACGACCTCGCCGCGGCCATCCGTCTCGAGGAGGGCTCGGGCATCAGCCGCAACAACCACTTTACCGCCCGCGGCCTTGCCAAAGTGCTCGAACTCTTCGCGCCCCACGCGGGCCTGCTCCGCGGCCGTGACGGCGGCATGAACAAGACCGGCAGCATGGAGGGGGTCAGCACGCTCGCGGGCTATGCCGACACCTCAGGCCACGGGCGGGTGCGTTTTGTGATCTCGCTGACGAGTAATGACGACAAGATGCGCTTCCGGCTGCTCCGGACTATCGAGTCCGGGCTGTAGCCGCAGTTTCGCCCAGCGCGTCAATGTTTCCCCGCGCGCTCACAAAAATTCGCAATGTCCGGTTTGGGTCAAAATCGGCAGTCCCTTGGTCAACGCGGACTCGCCATGCGAACAGACGGACAGCGATCCCGAGCGTCGATTTCCCACGTTGCCCGCGAGGACATAATCGGTAATCTTGCGTTGAGCGCCCGATAGCTGAAGGGGCGCGACGGAGCATGACATGATCCTGGAATTTGTGACGTTCAAGACGCCTGCCGACTGGGACCGCGCGCGGGTGCTCGAAGATGCCAAGCATACGATTTCGAAGTGGGCGGCGAACCGCGACCTTCTGCGCAAGCACTTCGCGTTGGGAGTTGGCACGGACGAGGGCACCAGCGCCGGAATCTACATTTGGCCGTCGGTGGAGGCCGCCAGGAAGGCGCACAACGACGAATGGCGCGAGGCGGTCAAGACGCGTTCCGGCGGCTATCCCACGATCCGGTACTTCGACTTGTTTCTGCTGATCGACAACGAGCACCGTCAGGTCACCGAATGGGCAGCCGACGGCAAGGCGCGGGAACTCGACGCTGCCTGATCGGCGAGGCGGCAAATAAGTCGCATCTGATGAACCCCGGGCGTTTGGGGACTGAAATGGGAATGAAAAGTCATCGCGCTGCGCGAATGGCAGCCCTTGCCATGGGACTATTACTCACGGCGCCGGTTTGCATCGCCATTGATTTGATCGCCACTGCGGTCGCGGCGATCGTCTCGGTTGACATCCGTCATGTCGGCTTCGTCTCCCCTGCCATGGCTCAACCGGGCGAGCTGACGAAAGCGCAATCGGATGCCCTCGCCGCCTACGATCAGGCATTGAACGGCTTCAAATCGATCCTGCGCCAGCGGCGCGCGCAGATCGATTCGAAGCAACCGCTGCCCAATTTGCCGGGACAGGCGCTCTACCTCGCGCGCAACAGCACGATGAGCACCTACAAGGACCTCACCGACGTTCTTCCGTCCCAAATCGGGAGGCCCAATAAACTGGGAATCCCGCCGGCGTATTTCGATGCCGGCCTCGAGCCGCTGCTCGACGAGTACGTCAGGCTTTTCGAGGTCATGCAGGCGCCGCCCGCCAACGCGCAAAAATCAGACACGCCGTTCAAGGACGTCGTCGATCTCGGCAGGGTGATTGCGCGCGCCAAGGGCCTCGGTGCGGCGGATGCCGAAGCGGCAGGCCGCATCAGCCTGGGCCTGTTCTTTGCCGAGACCAACGGCAACCAGACCATCGGCAATGCGCGCTCGAACAAATACAAGGGAAGCCTGCAAACAGGTCCGCCTGAAGCTGAAAATGGCCGCAGGAAGTGGGCCGCGATCAAGCCGTCGGTCGCATCGCTCGATCCCGGCCTGAGCCTTCGCGATGACAGGGAGGAGGCGCGGCTCGGCAATCTGGACCGCCGCTACAACCACTGGACCTCGGTGCGGGACGCGCTGATGAACGCCCATGCGGATATTTTCCCGCAGATCCCGGCGATCGTGAAGACGCTGCCCGATCCGATCGATCAGTTGAAGCTGTTCGAACTGATCCAGATCATTCCCAGCCCGACCAAATCCGCGCTCCGGTCCGGCAATCCCATG
>NZ_JAUYAN010000184.1 GCF_030693485.1 Bradyrhizobium sp.
ATCCTGCTGTTCGGTCGCGAATCCGCCGGGGTTCCCGACGAGGTGGTCGCCGCGGCCGACGCGCGGGTGGTGATCCCGATCAAATCAGGACTGCGCTCGCTCAATGTCGCGGTCGCAGCCGCCATGGCGCTGGGCGAAGCCCTGCGGCAGACCGGTTGCGCATTGAAGGAGACGGCGCGTTGAGTTATGCGGTCAAGGAAATCTTTCTGACCCTGCAGGGCGAAGGCGCGCATGCCGGCCGCGCGGCGGTGTTTTGCCGATTCTCGGGCTGCAATCTCTGGAGCGGCCGCGAGCAGGACCGCGCCACCGCGACCTGCCGGTTTTGCGACACCGACTTTGTCGGCACCGATGGCACGCTGGGCGGCCGCTACGCCTCGGCCCAAGCGCTCGCCGACACCATTGCCGCGCAATGGGTGGGGACCAGCGCCAACCGCTACGTGGTACTGACCGGCGGCGAGCCGTTGTTGCAGGTGGACGCGGCTTTGATCGACGCGCTGCATGCCCGCGGTTTCGAAATCGGCATCGAGACCAACGGCACCATCGAGCCGCCCGGCGGCATGGACTGGATCTGCGTCAGCCCGAAGGCAGGCTCGGAGCTGGTGGTGCGGCGCGGGCACGAACTCAAATTGATCTACCCGCAGGCGGGCGCGGCGCCGGAGGCTTTTGTCGATCTCGCCTTCGAACGCTTCTCGCTGCAGCCGATGGACGGCCCGGACGTGATCGAAAACACCGCGCGCGCGGTCGATTACTGCCTGCGCCATCCGCAATGGCGGCTCAGCCTGCAGACGCACAAGACACTCGGCATCAGGTAAAGGTTGGACTTTCGAAAATGTGGGAACTGACAAAATCGTTCCGGTTCGAGGCGGCGCACGCGCTGTCGGGAACGACGCTGGGCGACGCCAGCATGGAAATTCACGGCCACTCGTTTCGCGCCGAGGTCACGATCCGCGGCACGCCCGATCCAGAAACCGGGATGGTGATGGATCTCGGCCTGCTCGACCGCAGCATGGCGGAGGTGCAGAAAACCCTCGACCACCGGCTGCTCAACAAGGTCGAGGCGCTGGGGCAGCCGACGCTGGAAAACCTCTCGCGCTTCATCTGGGAGCGGGTGGCGCATGCCGGCCAGCTCGCGCGCGTCAGCGTGCACCGCGACAGCTGCAACGAGAGCTGTACTTATTTTGGGCCGCAGGGGTAAATCGTCAATCCGGGGCGCGCGTTAGCGCGAACCCGGAATGACGAACGAAAGAGCAGGAATTACTTATGGACCTGTCCGTGATCGAGGATCGCAAGGCGCGGGCACGGAGCTGGTTCGAGCGGCTGCGCGATGAGCTTTGCGCGGCGTTAGAAAAGCTGGAAGACGACGCGCCGGCGGCGCTCTCGCCGGGCGCCGCCGGCCGCTTCGTGCGCACGCCATGGGATCGCGCCGACCACACCGGAAAACCCGGCGGCGGCGGCGTGATGTCGGTGATGCGCGGAAAACTGTTCGAGAAGGTCGGGGTGCACTGCTCGACGGTGCACGGCGAATTCGCTCCCGAATTCCGCGCGCAAATTCCGGGTGCTGCCGATGATCCCCGGTTCTGGGCTTCGGGCGTTTCGCTGATCGCGCATATGCGCAATCCGAATATCCCGGCGGTGCACATGAACACCCGCTTCGTCGTCACCACCAAATCATGGTTCGGCGGCGGCGCCGACCTGACGCCGGTGCTCGACCGGCGGCGGACGCAGGAGGATCCCGACACATTGGCGTTTCACGCCGCGATGCAGGCCGCCTGTGACGCGCATGCCGCCG
>NZ_JAUYAN010000185.1 GCF_030693485.1 Bradyrhizobium sp.
TCGGCAGCCGAGGCGGGAGCCGACAGGCTCAGCGCAACCAAACCAACCGTACCCAGCAGAAACTTCTTCATCTCAGTTCTCCAGTTTAATCCGCTTCCTTTGGTCCCGAAGCGGTTTTGAATTTCCGGGGCGACCGCCCGATCATCTCAATTCCAAAAACGACCATAATCGATCCCGCAGAAAAGTCCGTCTCCGGAATGCAACACTCGGCTGCGAAGTGAATCGCCGGAAATTAGTGATTTGCTTACGGAAATAGGGAACTCGAATGGAACTTTCGGGCCTACGCGACTTGGCCGTGCCTGGATACCGCTACGACGACACAATCTTAGCGACATCAAGAACAAAACTGGAACGCTCGCGGCGGGAATGCTATATGTGGATAACCCTGCGGTCGCGGCGCGATCGAAGGGCGCACGGCGGCGGCGAGCGTATAGGGTCGGTTTCAAGGTGGTCCCAAGCATGGTCCTGAAGGCAGTCCCGGAATTCAGCCGGCAGCCTGCGGATCCGGACAATTCAGTACATTCCAGGAGTGGAGAGCGGCGATGGCGGGAAGCGTAAACAAGGTGATTCTGGTCGGAAATCTCGGCAAGGATCCGGAAATCCGGCGAACCCAGGACGGGCGGCCGATTGCCAATCTCAGCGTGGCGACCTCCGAAACCTGGCGCGACAAGGCCACTGGCGAGCGCAAGGAAAAGACCGAGTGGCACCGCGTGGTGATCTTCTCCGAGCCGCTCTGCAAGATCGTCGAGCAGTATCTCAAGAAGGGCGCCAAGGTTTACATCGAAGGCGCGCTGCAGACCCGCAAATGGACCGACCAGGCCGGGGTCGAGAAATACTCGACCGAAGTCGTGCTGCAGGGATTCAACTCGACGCTGACCATGCTCGATGGCCGCAGCGGCGGCGCCGGCGGCGGTGCCAGCTTCGGGCCGGATGAATCCGGAGGCGGCGATTTCGGCTCCGGCGGTCCCTCCAGCGCGGCGCCGCGCCGCGCGGTCGCGGCCGGCGGGCGCAACAGCGACATGGACGACGACATTCCGTTCTGATCGCGGCACCATTTGCAACACGATCGGCTTACACCATGGCCGGGCTCCAGCAGTCCCGGCCATGATGCGTTTTGGGACATTCTGCAAATAAACTTGACGGTGGAAAGATAGATGTAAATACTCATTACATCTAGCACGGACCCATGTCTTGCAGGTGTTTCAGATGTCGCTCGCTCCGCTGCTCGCCGCCGCTCCGGAAATCCAGCTGCACGCCTTCGCCGCATTGGCGGCTTTCGTGCTCGGCGGGGTTCAGCTTGCCGCGCCGAAGGGCACGCTGCCGCACCGGACGCTGGGATGGGTCTGGGTCGTGCTGATGCTGGTGATCAGCGCTTCGTCGTTCCTGATCCACGGCATCCGGTTGTGGGGGCCGTGGAGCCCGATCCACCTGATCTCGGTGTTCACGCCGATCATGCTGGTGGTGGCGGTGGTCGCAGCCCGCGCCCGCCGCGTGCGCGCCCACAAGATCACGATGATCTCGATCTATGCCGGCGCGCTGATCCTGGCGGGGCTGTTCACGCTGGTGCCCGGCCGGCTGATGCACCAGGTCCTGTTCGGATCCTGAAAAATTGCGAAAAGGTGGTGGGGGGAAGGCGGCTTTTTCACCCGCTTCCGGCGGTTGGATTCGCAGGCCCGGCGGGCTGCATCAACCCGCCCTTAAGTCCATGAAAAAACGAAGGGAAAAACCACTGGCGCGCGGCACTTTGGGATGGTTAGAAAGGCTTCGATACGCTATATGATTCTGAGCCAAAACTGACCGGATTTCCCCTTTGTCTGAACCTGAAGATGAGAAGCCCGGCGAACCGCCGGCGCCTTCGGATATTCGCCCCGTATCCATCCTCGACGAGATGAAACGTTCTTACCTCGATTACGCCATGAGCGTGATCGTGGCGCGGGCGCTGCCGGATGCGCGCGACGGCTTGAAGCCGGTGCATCGCCGGATTCTGTTCGCGATGTCCGAGAACGGGTTCGAATACAACAAGCCGTACCGCAAGTCGGCGCGCACCGTCGGCGACGTGATCGGCAAATACCATCCGCATGGCGACCAGTCGGTCTATGACGCGATGGTCCGCATGGCGCAGGAATTCTCCATGCGCGTGCCGCTGATCGACGGCCAGGGCAATTTCGGTTCGGTCGACGGCGATATGGCCGCCGCGATGCGCTACACCGAGTCGCGCCTGACCAAGATCGCGCAACTGCTGCTCGACGATCTCGACAAGGACACCGTCGATTACCAGGACAACTATGACGGCGCGTTCCGCGAACCGCGGGTGCTGCCGGCCAAATTCCCGAACCTGCTGGTCAACGGCTCCGGCGGCATCGCCGTGGGCATGGCCACCAACATTCCGCCGCACAATCTCGGCGAAGTGATCGACGCCTGCGTCGCACTGATCGACGATCCCGCGCTGTCGATCGACGATCTCAACACTATCATTCCGGGACCGGACTTTCCGACCGGCGGCATCATTCTCGGACGTCAGGGCATCCGCTCGGCCTATCATCTCGGCCGCGGCTCGGTCGTGATGCGCGGCAAGGTGAGGTTCGAGCCCTACGGCAAGGACCGCGAAGCCATCGTCATCACGGAAATTCCCTACCAGGTGAACAAGGCCACCATGGTGGCCCGTATCAGCGAACTGCATCGCGAGAAGAAGATCGAGGGTATTTCCGATCTGCGCGACGAATCCGACCGCGACGGTATTCGCGTCGTGGTCGAGCTGAAGCGCGACGCGGTGCCCGAAGTGGTGCTGAACCAGCTCTACCGGTTCACGCCGCTGCAGACCAATTTCGGCTGCAATATGGTGGCGCTCGACGCCGGCCGCCCGCTGCTGATGAACCTCAAGGACCTGTTGACGATCTTCGTCGCGTTCCGCGAACAGGTGGTGACGAGGCGCACCAAATTCCTGCTCAACAAGGCGCGCGACCGCGCCCACATCCTGGTCGGTCTCGCGATCGCGGTGGCGAACATCGACGAGATCATTCACGTCATCCGTACCTCGCCCAATCCCGCCGCCGCACGCGATACCCTGATGTCGCGCGACTGGGCGGCCAAGGACGTGGCGGCGATGATCACCCTGATCGACGATCCCCGTCATCGGCTCGCCGAGGACGGCACCGCACGGCTGTCGTTCGAACAGGCCCAGGCCATTCTCGATTTGCGTCTGGCGCGCCTGACCGCGCTCGGCCGTGACGAGATCGGCGAAGAACTCGACAGGCTCGCGGTGGAAATCGCCGACTACCTGGAAATCCTGCGTTCGCGCGCCCGGGTCCAGACCATCATCAAGGATGAACTCGCCGCGGTGAAGTCGGAATTCGCCACGCCGCGCAAGACCGAAATCATCGAACATGAGGATGAGGTCGAGGACGAGGACCTGATCCAGCGCGAGGACATGGTGGTCACCGTATCGCATGCCGGTTACGTCAAGCGCGTGCCGCTGTCGGCCTACCGGGCGCAGCGCCGCGGCGGCAAGGGCCGTTCCGGCATGCAGACCCGCGACGAGGACTTTGTCAGCCGGCTGTTCGTCGCCTCGACGCATACGCCGGTGCTGTTCTTCTCGTCGCGCGGCCAGGTCTACAAGGAGAAGGTCTGGCGGCTGCCGGTGGCGGCGCCGAACGGTCGCGGCAAGGCCCTGATCAACATCCTGCCGCTGGAGCAGGGCGAACGCATCACCACCATCATGCCGCTGCCCGAGGACGAATCCTCCTGGGCCAATCTCGACGTGATGTTCGCCACCACCGGCGGCAATGTCCGCCGCAACAAGCTGTCGGATTTCGTCGACGTCAGGCGTTCCGGCATCATCGCCATGAAGCTCGACGAGGACGAGGCGATCGTCGACGTGCAGATCTGTACCGAGCATGACGATGTGCTGCTGACCGCCGCCGGCGGCCAGTGCATCCGCTTCCCCGTCACCGACGTCCGGGTATTTTCCGGCCGCACCTCGATGGGCGTTCGCGGCATCGCATTGCCCGAGGCCGACAGGCTGATTTCGCTGTCGATCCTGCGGCATGTCGAGGCGGCGTCGGACGAGCGAACGGCCTATCTGAAGATGCGCCGCGCCGTGGCGGGCGAAGCCGCCGCCGAAGACGGCGCTGAAACCGCGGAAACCGAAGCCGAAGAGACCTCCGGGGCCATACAGCTCAGTTCCGAGCGCTATATCGAGATGTCGGCGCAGGAGCAGGTCGTGCTCACGGTGTCGGTCAACGGCTACGGCAAGCGCACCTCGTCGTTCGAATACCGCACCACGGGACGCGGCGGCAAAGGCATCGTCGCGATGTCGGTCAACAACCGCAACGGCAAGCTGGTGGCGTCGTTCCCGGTCGAGGATAGCGACCAGATCATGCTGGTCACCGACAAGGGTCAGTTGATCCGCTGTCCGGTCGAGGGCATCCGGGTCGCCGGCCGCTCGACCCAGGGCGTGATCGTGTTCGACACCGCCGAGGACGAGCATGTGGTGTCGGTCGAGCACATCGGTGAGGACACCGAGAATGGCAATGGAAGCGCGAATAGCGAATAGCATTCGCCGTTCCGCCGCCGTTGCCCAACAGGCAGATGAGGACTGTCGTTTGCGAATTGAGTATCTCGCGGATCACGTTTCCCATCTGCCGCGATTGGCCGAATGGCATTTCGCCGAGTTTGGCTATTTGAATCCGTCCAACTCGTTCGAGCGCTATGTCGAGCGATTGACGGCTGCGCTGCAGAAGTCCGACTTGCCGACCGCCTTCATCGCGCTTGACGATGATTCATTGCTGGGATCCGCCTCGCTGGTGCGCCAGACCATCACCCATCCGCAGCTGTCGCCATGGCTGTCGAGCGTCTATGTCGATCTGCCGCATCGGGGCAGGGGAGTTGCCTCGGCATTGGTCGGAAGGGTCGAACGTGCGGCCGCCGAGATGGGCTTCGACCGGATCCATTTGTTCACGCCGAGCAGCGAGAAACTGTACGCCGGCCTGGGGTGGGAGCTGATGGAGTATTCGCATCACCACCAACTGAAAATTGCAATCATGTCCAAGGCGCTGGCGAGATAGGGCCGCGCGTTGGCGACGCACAGGCATCTTTCGCCGGCCGTTCCAACGGCGTCGAGGGCTCGATTGGATCGCGGGGATGTCGCTTGGGGTGAGATCGCCAGGACCGCCTCCTGACAAATACGCGCTTCCGTCATTCCGCTGCCTGCGTACGGTGTGCGCCGGCGGCTGCAATCTGCTCCTGCCCCCGTTCCGCTGCAACTGCCGTATTCGGTGCGCGGGGCAATCCAACTCCTTTGATCAAAGCGTAGACCGCCGGAATCACGACCAGCGTCAGGATCGTCGAGGAGATCATGCCACCGATCATCGGAACCGCGATGCGTTGCATGACCTCAGAACCGGCGCCGGTGCTCCAGAGGATCGGAATGAGGCCGGCCATGATGGCGATCACCGTCATCATTTTCGGCCGCACCCGTTCGACCGCGCCGAGCATGATGGCCTGGTTCAGGTCTGCGCGCGTGAACGGCCTGCCTTCCGCTTGCCGTTTGGCGTGAATCTCCTTCATCGCCTGATCGAGATAGAGCAGCATGATGACGCCGGTCTCCGTCGCGACACCTGCCAAGGCGATGAAACCGACAGCCACGGCAACGGACACGTTGAACCCGAGCCACCACATCAGCCACAGTCCGCCGACGAGAGCGAACGGTAGCGACAGCATCACGATCAGCGTCTCGGTCAGCCGCCGAAAATTCAGATACAGCAGCAAGAAGATGATCAGCAGCGTCACCGGCACCACGATCTTCAGTCGCGCCGTGGCGCGCTCGAGATATTCGAATTGCCCGCTCCAGACGACGTAGTTTCCCGGTGGAAATTGCACGCTGGCGGCAACGGCCGCCTTGGCGTCGGTCACGTAGCCACCCAGATCACGGTCGCGGATATCCACGAAAATGTAGACCGCGAGTTGCCCGTTCTCGGTCCGGATCGTCGTCGGGCCGCGCGTCAGCGTGATGGCGGCGATCTCGCCCAGCGGGACTGTCCCGCCGCCCGGCATGGCCACCAGGACGTCGCGCGCGATCGATTGCGGGTCGCTGCGCAGATCGCGCGGGTAGCGCAGATTGACACCATAACGCTCACGGCCCTCTACGGTCGTCGTGATTGTCTCGCCGCCAAGGGCGGACGAAACCGTGTCCTGCACATCGCTGATCATGAGGCCGTAGCGCGCCAGCGCCTCGCGATCAGGTACGACGTCAAGATAGTAGCCGCCGATCACCCGCTCGGCATAGGCGCTCGATGTGCCTGGAACGGCCTTTACGACGGTTTCGATCTGCCGTGCCAGCTTCTCCATTTCGACGAGGTCCTTACCGAGTACCTTGATGCCGACCGGGGTACGGATGCCGGTCGCGAGCATGTCGGTGCGGGCCTTGATCGGCATGGTCCAGGCGTTGGAGACGCCGGGAAATTGCAACGCCCCGTCCAGCTCGGCGATCAGACCGTCGAGCGTCAGGCCCGGCCGCCACTGTTGCTTCGGTTTGAGATTGACGACGGTCTCGAACATCTCGGTGGGAGCCGGATCGGTCGCGGTCTCGGCCCGCCCAGCCTTGCCATAGACCGACTCAACTTCGGGAAACGCCTTGATGACCTTGTTCTGGGTCTGCAAGATCTCGGCCGCCTTGGTTACCGAGAGGCCAGGCAACGTCGTCGGCATGTACATCAGCGTGCCTTCGTTGAGGCTTGGCATGAACTCGGTCCCGAGCTGCCTGGCCGGCCAGACACTGACCGTCAAGACGACAAGCGCGAGAACGATCGTCAGTGTCTTGGCTTTCAACACCCGCTGGATCAGGGGCCGGTAGACCCAGATCAGGAACCGATTGATCGGGTTTTTGTGTTCCGGGATGATCTTCCCGCGAATGAACAACACCATGAGAGCCGGGACCAGAGTGATCGACAGGATCGCTGCGGCGGCCATCGCGAACGTCTTGGTAAAGGCGAGCGGGCTGAATAAACGGCCCTCCTGCGATTCCATGGTGAAGATCGGCAGGAACGACACCGTGATGATCAGCAAGCTGAAAAACAATGCCGGGCCGACCTCGCTCGCCGCTTCAATCAAAACTTCGAGCCGCGGCTTGTCGGGCGGAGCGCGTTCGAGATGCTTGTGCGCGTTCTCGATCATGACGATGGCTCCGTCGATCATGGCGCCGATTGCAATCGCTATTCCCCCAAGACTCATGATGTTCGAGCCGATACCCAGCAATTTCATGGCGGCGAACGCCATCAGAATTCCGACCGGCAACATGACGATCGCGACGAGGGCGCTGCGCACATGCAGCAGGAACACGATACAGACGAGCGCCACGACGATGCTCTCCTCCGTGAGCGTCCGCTTCAGCGTCTCGATCGCGTCGTGAATCAAGTTCGACCGATCATAGACCGGAATGATCTCGACGCCTTTCGGCAGGGCCGATGCCATGTCGGCAAGCCGCGCCTTCACATTATCGATCACGTCAAGCGCGTTTTGGCCGAATCGCTGCAGTGCGATGCCGCTTGCAACCTCGCCCTCGCCGTTGAGCTCGGTGATGCCTCGTCGCTCGTCCGGTCCCAGCTCGATCCGCGCCACATCCTTCAGCAGAACAGGCGTTCCCTTGTCGACCTTCAGCACAACGTTTGAAAGATCGGATAGGCTTTTGACATAGCCACGTCCGCGCACGATGAACTCGAATTCCGACAGCTCGACGGTTCGTCCGCCGACGTCCATGTTGCTGCCGCGCACCGCATCGCGTACTTTAGCAAGCGGAATGTTCAGCGACCGCAGCCGGTTCGGATCGACGACGATGTTGTATTGCTTGACGAAGCCGCCGACGCTTGCCACTTCGGCGACGCCCTCGGCCTTGGCAATGCCGTAGCGGATGGTCCAATCCTGCAGGGATCGCAGGTCAGCCAGCGATTTGTCCTTGGACTGCAGCGCATACTGATAGACCCATCCGACACCGGTCGCATCCGGCCCCAGGGTAGGCGTTACGCCGTTCGGCAGCTTGCGCACAGCTGCATTGAGATACTCGAGTACTCGCGAGCGCGCCCAATAGATATCGGTGCCGTCCTCGAAAATGATGTAGACGAACGATGCGCCAAAGAAGGAAAATCCTCGTACCACCTTGGATTTTGGAACGCTGAGCATGGCCGTCGTCAGCGGATAGGTCACCTGATCCTCGATGACCTGCGGTGCCTGACCCTTGTAGTCGGTATAGACAATGACCTGGGTATCGGAGAGATCGGGAATCGCGTCCAGCGCCGAGTTTTTCAGTGCATAGCCCCCGGCGGCCGCAGCGAAGACCGCACCGATCAGGACCAGCATCAGGTTGCGGGCGGACCAGTCGATGAGCCGGGCGATCATTGCGGTTTCTCGCCGGTATCCAGACCTCTGAGCGCGGCTTTGAGGTTGCTTTCGGCGTCGATCAGGAAGTTCGCGGAGACGACCACCCTGTCGTTTTCAGCGAGGCCTTCCCGGATCTCGACGCGACCGTCGCCTCGCCGCCCAAGCTTCACTGCACGCGGTTCAAAACGTCCTTCGCCCTTGTCGAGAAGCACAATCTGCCGTTCCCCGCTGTCGATGACCGCGCTGGCAGACACGGTTACAACAGGAGCTTCCGTCCCAGTGGTGATTTCCACCTCGGCATACATGTCCGGCCGCAGCAACTGGTCCGGATTTGGCAATTCAATTCTGATCCGCGCGGTCCGTGTTTCTGCCATCAAGCGCGGGTAGATTACCGCGACCTTCCCGGCGAAGGGGCGATCCGGATAAGCGCGCGGACGCACGGTGACTTTCTGGCCAACCGCAAGCAGCGCAATATCACGCTCGGCAACGTCGGCCATAGCCCAGACCACCCCATGATCGACAATCCGAAACAGGACATCGCCAGGCGCGGCCCGCATGCCATTAACGGCCGCGCGCTCGATGATTTCTCCGTCCTGCGGCGCGGGCCAGGTCATGTAGACCGGAATTTCACGCGTACGCTCCATATCGGCAATGAACGCATCCGGCGCGCCGAGGTTTTCAAGGCGCCGGCGCGCGCCCTTCAGCGCCTGATTGGTGATGCCCGCGTCGGGTCGCGCATTGAGCGCTGACAGATACTCCGCAGCTGCGCTCGACAGGTTGGGACCGTAGATCCGCATCAGCGGCTGCCCCTTATGCACGCGCGCGCCGGTGGTGACGTTCCCGACCGTGTCGATGAAGCCTTCGAAGCGCAGCGAAACGACGGACACCCGTCGCTCGTCCTGCTGCACCGTCCCGGGAGCGCGTACCATGGTGTTCAAGGTGCGACGCTCCGCGACCTCGGTTTGTACACCCGCCTTCTGCAGCTTGCCCGCGCTGACTTTGACCGAGGAATCGTCGTCCTGTTCGCCCTCATATACGGGGAGATAATCCATCCCCATCGAATCCTTTTTCGGAGTAGGCGATGTGTCGGGAAGACCCATCGGATTGCGATAAAACCGAATGCGGCCGCGCTCGCGGCCCTTCGTGGTCATTACTTCTGGAGCCTTCTCCTCGAAACTCACGTCTTCGCTGGCGCGGACGGCTAAATATTCCTTTCCAGAGAGCGTTTTCTTGGGTGTCGGAGAATAGTCCGGCAGGCCTTCCGGATCGCGATAGTAGATGACGGGTCCTGTCGCCACTGACTGAGCGGGGGGATCTGCCTTTATCGTTGCGGGGAGCACGGCGGCAAGCCATCCGGGAAGCGGAATGCTTGACCGCCCGACGGCCAATCCGACCATCCCGGCCGCCAGAATCGCGGACACAATGAATACAGCGCCAACTGGCCGTCTCATAACGAACCTCCCGCCAGACGATCCATCTCGGGGTGCTTCGCTTGGAACTCGACTTTGAATCTCAACGCCTCATTCAGGCGCTTCGCATTTGCGATGACGCTTTCCATCGTCGTCCCGGGGAGTGGCTGGCTATCAGCCGCTGCCGGAGACAACCCCAGCACCGCTGCGGTTGCTCTAGCAGCGACCGGGGTGATCCTGACCGCGCGGATCACGGCGTCGCCTTTAAGAGGAGCTTGTTTTCCAGCGTACCGGTCTCGCCCTGCACCTTTGCGCCAAGCGATAGCTGCCAGCCTCCGGCCATGCTCAAGGTGGCTTTGAACTTGTAAACACCGGGTTCGGTACTCGGCATGGACGCCATCTTGGTCGCCATCTCCTGCATGCCGTCAGGAGCCATATCCAGACGCGTCGCGAAAATGACCGCATCTGGCACGGGCTTGCCGTCTGGCTTATGGACGAGGCGGACCGAAATGACCGCGTCGCCCTTCCTGACGGTCTGATCGACCAGTCGGAATTCGTAGTCTTTGATGTCGGCGTACGCGTGCGTGGCCGACCCGATGATGGCAACGTCGATCAGCGCTGCCTGGAGGCAGCACGCCCAGATACAGTTCTTCATATGGCAATCCTCGATGTCCTGATGTGCCGCGAACGACGGCATGCGTTTTCCGCACGGCCCTGAAATCGCGCGGAAGCAGACGGCGTGATGACGCCGCTCAGGTCAGGATTCGAGGAGGATGGTCCGGAGGGGCGCCCATCAGGCCCTCGGCCACAAAGTCGACCAGAGCGAAGGCCAACGGGCGGGCCTGGAAGGAAATCTGGAGGCTGTTGGTCGGCGACGGTTCCGCCTGGGCGATGGTCAGCATGCACATCGCGACGAGCGGGCAATCCGGACAGCCATTGCTCTTTTGTCCGTCCGGGCAGCACGGCATATCCCCGGACATCGCGGCCATGTCGCTCATCTCGCCTGCAGGCAGCCGCTTTGCGGTTGCCGTTGTGATCAGCGGCGCAGCAGCCAGCCCAACGATTACAAAGACCGCGAGCAGGCGACCGATGTGTAGGCGAAGGTTCATGACCCAACATCACACATGCCGCAAACCTTGGAAAGGACCATCGGTTCACATAGTCGCTACAATTTCCGGTACATTCGAATGATAGCCGCTTCGCTCGTGGCATCACCCCATTATGCCGCCGGCTTCCCGTTGGCTGCCCCGTACCCCGGAATCGATGAGGTCCCCGGGGGGCATCCCGGGGACCTCGAACCAGAGCAACCTGGCAGCTGAATTCGTTATGGGGTGCGGTCGGCGGTGACCAGGCGGGCTTCCCGGATCATGGTCTTCTTGCCGGCGATGCGCAGGCAGGCGGCTTCGAAGTTCGGCCAGGCCTGCTGCGAGCAGTTGGGGCCGATTTGCTTGATGTCCAGGCGGTCGCCCTTGGCGAGGGCTACCGGCACGCTGGCTTCGACCTGCGGAGCAAAGCCGGGAAGAACGGTCAGCGCGCCTGCGATGAGCGCGGCGATGGCGATGGCTGAAAAAGTCTTGATCATGACGGTCCCCTGTCACTGGGCCTTTTCGGCCCGCCGTTTCGTTGGTTAATGGATAGCCAGAGCCGGTTTCCGGATGTCTTCGCCATCAGCCAAAATGGTTTCTTCCCGCGGGAGTTTTGTTTCGTCGCCGCCGGGGCGATGAAACATTGCCTGCCTGCTCAGAAGACGCGGTGACCCCCGAACGGGTTCATTGGCTGACGGAATATAAAAACCCGCGATTTGGGCCGGCGGGCTGGAACCAACCCCGGCTTGCGGGGTTGGCCGGGGCGGGGTAGAGGGTTTTATGCCCCGTATCGCGCTGTATCCCGGCTCATTCGACCCCGTCACCAATGGACATCTGGATGTGGTCCGGCACGCCGTCGGGCTGTGCGACCGTCTGATCGTCGCCATCGGGGTCCATCCCGGCAAAAAACCGCTGTTTTCGACCGAGGAGCGGCTGGAAATGGTCGAGCGGGTGTTCGCCCCGGTCGCCGCCGCCGCCCAATGCGCGTTCGATTGCACCACCTATGACGGTCTGACCGTCACCGCGGCCGAGAAGGCCGGGGCCACTATCATGATTCGGGGCCTGCGCGACGGCACCGACCTCGATTACGAGATGCAGATATCGGGCATGAACGAAACCATGGCGCCCGGGGTGCACACCGTGTTCCTGCCGGCGTCGGTGGCGGTCCGCCCGATCACCGCCACACTGGTGCGGCAGATCGCTGCCATGGGCGGCGATGTCTCGGCGTTCGTCCCGCCGGAGGTTGCAGCCTCCCTCAAGACCAAATTCGCCACCTGAGCTTTATCTCTGATCCGGAGTTATCATGATCCGAATTCTTGGCTTAATTCTTGGCCTGCTCGCCGCGCCGATCGGCGTGGCCCCCGCGATCGCGCAACCGCTGCCCGCGGGCCTCGACAAGGCGAATGCGATTGTCATCGACACCACCAAGGGCCGTATCGTGTTCAAGCTGCGCACCGACATTGCGCCCCAGCATGCCGAGCGGATCAAGACGCTGGCGCGCGAGGGCTACTACAACAACGTGCCGTTCCACCGGGTGATGGACGGATTCATGGCGCAGACCGGCGACGGCCAGAATTTCAACGGCACCGGCGGCTCGAAATATCCGAACCTGAAGCAGGAGTTTTCCAAGGTGCCGTTCACTCGCGGCGTGGTCGGCATGGCGCGGCGCGGCGACAGCGTCGATACCGCCAACTCGCAGTTCTTCTTCATGTTCGCCGAGGGCTCCAGTCTCAACGGCCAGTACACCGTGATCGGCGAAGTGGTGTCCGGAATGGACGTGGTCGACAAGCTCAAGAAGGCGCCGCCGGGATCGTCGGGCGGGGCGGTGACCGACCCCGACAAGATGGTGAAGGTGCAAGTCGCATCCGACATCAAGTAGGCGATGGCGCCGCATCGCAAACCGGTTCTCTGGTTTGCCGCGGCGCTGCTGCTGCCCTTGTGGACCGGATCGGCGCACGGCCAGCCGGCCCGGCTCGACAGCATCAGGGACGTTTTCGCCAAACTGCATTCCTGCTGGAAACCGCCGCCGCGCTCGCGCGCCAGCCCGATCGACATCACCGTGGTTGTCAGCTTCAACCGCGAGGGCGCAATTACAGGACGTCCGAGAATCACCCATGAATCGGAACACGCCAGCGACAATGACCGTTTGATCTACCGCGTGGCCGTGATGGAGGCGTTGCAACGCTGCACGCCATTGCCATTTACCGAAGCACTGGGCGGCGCCATCGCCGGCCGGCCGCTCGCCATCCCCTTCAGAACCAGCAAGAGAATCCCACCCAAACCCAGAGAGCACCGAGCATGGCTGACACCGAAAATACTCTGATCCTCGAAACCACCCAGGGCCCCGTCAAGATCGAGATGCGTCCCGACCTCGCTCCCGGCCACGTCGCCCGGATCCAGCAACTGGTGCGTGAAGGCTTTTACGACGGCATCGTGTTCCACCGCGTGATCGAGGGCTTCATGGCGCAGACCGGATGCCCGCAGGGTACCGGCACCGGCGGTTCCGGCAAGAAGCTGAAGGCGGAATTCAACAAGGAGCCGCATGTCCGCGGCACCACCTCGATGGCGCGCGCCGCGAGCCCGGATTCCGGCGACAGCCAGTTCTTTATCTGCTTCGACGACGCCTCGTTCCTCAACAACCAGTACACGGTGTGGGGCAAGGTGAGCGAGGGCATGGACAACGTCGACAAGATCAAGCGCGGCGAGCCGGTGCAGAACCCGGACAAGATCGTCAAGGCCCGCATGGCGCTGGACGCGGAGTAGGCCGGTCTTCACCCTCCCCTGGAGGGGGAGGGTCGGCTCGCATTGAGCGCAGCGAGATACGAGCCGGGGTG
>NZ_JAUYAN010000194.1 GCF_030693485.1 Bradyrhizobium sp.
CCCGCGCACCGCGATCAGCCTCTCGATATCGATGCCGGTGGCAAATCCCTTGCTCTCGCAGAGAAACGCCAAATCCTCGAACACCACATTGCCGGTGGCGCCGGGCGCGAACGGACAGCCGCCGAGACCGCCAAGCGAGCCATCGAGAATCCGCGCGCCGGCATCGAGGGCTGCCGACGCGTTGGCAATGCCCATGCCCCTGGTGTCGTGCAGGTGAACGCAGACCGGTTTTTTACCCGACAGTTTCACCGCCGCCGCCGTCAGTTCGCCGACCTGTTTCGGGCCGGCATAGCCGACGGTGTCGGCGATGGCGACGAAGTCGACACCGGCCTCCAGGCATTTTTCGACCAGCTTTAATACTTCTTTCGGATCGACCGGACCGGTGATCGAACATCCCAGCGCCATCGAGATCGCGGCATTGACCAGCGGTCTGTGCGGGCTGGCGTCGCGCAGCTCGCACATCCGCCTGACGTTGGCGATGGCGGATTCGCGGCTGCGGTTGGCATTGGCCTGGCTGTGTTCTTCGGTGGCCGAGACCACCGTGGCGATTTCGGCGACGCCGGAAGCCAGCGCCTCGTTGACGCCGCGTTCGTTCAGCGCCAACGCCACGCCATGCGCGCCTGGCAGTGCGGCGATGGTCGCGACGATGTCGCGGACGTCGACAAATTGCGGAAAGGTGCTCGCGGGCAGGAACGAACCGACTTCGAAATGCCGCACCCCCGCGCCGTATTCGTCGCGGATCCAGCGCTGCTTGGCCGATGTCGAGGGAAATGTTTTCACCAGTTGCAGGCCGTCGCGCAGACCCGTTTCGCGGAGGCTTACGCGGCCGTCGGGATAAACGTCTTCAATGCGGGTCATGCGGGCCTCACGGCGGGTTTGGCGGTTGGAGCAATGTACAGTATTCACCCTCCCTGAACCTAGGTCCACCGTCGTTCAGGCCGGCTTTGCCGGCTCTTGCCGAACCGGGCCTGCATGTCTACCTCTCGCGAGGGCTTTTTCGGAAAAGAGGACTCGACCACCATGCTGGACGCCGCCGTCAAGGCGCTATCGCAAATCCTGTCGCCGCCGATGCGCTCGATCCTGTGGCGGTCGATCGGGCTGGCGCTGGTGCTGATCATCGCGCTGGCAGTCGGCCTGCAGCGGCTGCTGAGCTGGTTCGCGACCTCGGGCGAAGTCTGGCTCGATGGCATGCTTGGGCCCAGCTTCGAGACCTCGATCAATGTGCTGGCCTGGATCGTCTCGATCATGGCCGGGCTCGGCGTCGTGTTCGGCGCGGTGTTCCTGATGCCGGTGATCACCTCGCTGGTGGCCAGCGTTTTCGTCGACGAGGTCGCCGACCATGTCGAGCTCGAGCACTATCCGGCGGAGCGCCCCGGCACCGCGCTGCCGTTCGGCCTCGCCATGACTGAAGGCGTCAAGACCGCACTTCTGACGCTGCTGGTCTATCTGGTCGCGCTGCCCTTCGTGCTGATCGCCGGCGCCGGCTTCATCGTTTTCTTCATCGCCACCGCCTGGCTGCTCGGCCGCGAATATTTCGAACTGGCGGCGATGCGGTTTCGTACCCCGGCGGAAGCCAAGGCGATGCGCAAGGCGAACGCGGCCACCGTCTTCACCGCGGGCCTGTTCATCGCGGCCTTCGTGTCGATCCCGATCGTCAACCTGGCGACACCGCTGTTCGGCATGGCCTTCATGGTCCATATGCACAAGAGGTTGAGCGGCCCGCGGCCGGAGCTGATCGAACCGCCACGGAAGACGAGGGTGCCAGTGGTGTGATTTCTTCTCCCTCGCCCCGCACTTGCGGGGAGAGGGTTGGGGTGAGGGGCTCTGCTATCCGCGACCACTAACGATGAGGAACGAGCGGTGCCCCCTCACCCGCCGCGCGAAGTGCGCGGCGACCTCTCCCCGCGAGCGGGGAGAGGTGAAACCTGCACCGTCTTCTCCGGCCACCGGCAGAGATCGTTGATCAAACACACATCGCAGCGCGGCTTGCGCGCGAGACAGATGTAGCGGCCGTGCAAAATCAGCCAGTGGTGGGCGTGCAGCATGAATTCCGAGGGGATCATCTTCTCGAGCCCGAGCTCGACTTCGAGCGGATTTTTGCCCGGCGCCAGACCGGTGCGGTTGCCGATGCGAAACACGTGGGTATCGACCGCCATGGTGTGTTCGCCATAGGCCATGTTGAGCACGACATTGGCGGTCTTGCGGCCGGCGCCGGGCAGCGATTCGATCTCGGCGCGGCTGCGCGGCACGACGCTGCCGAATTCGGCGATCAGTTTGGCCGACAGCGCGATGACGTTTTTCGCCTTGTTGCGATAGAGCCCGATGGTCTTGATGTAGTCGCGCACGCTGTCCTCGCCGAGCGCGAGCATTTTTTCCGGGGTGTCGGCGATCGCGAACAGCGCGCGGGTCGCCTTGTTGACGCCGGCGTCGGTCGCCTGCGCCGACAGCACCACGGCGACCAGCAGCGTGTAGGCGTTGAGGTGTTCGAGTTCGCCCTTCGGTTCGGGATTGGCATGGCGAAAGCGGCTGAACGCCTCGTACACCTCGGCGGAGCTCCAGGGCCTTGTTTTCGGAGTTTTTGGCTTCGAAGGTTTTTTCTTCGAAGGCTCAGGCTTGACCGGCCTCTTCGCGGCGCGCGCGGGCACCGGTTTGGCTGCCACTTTTTTGATCGGTTTGGCCGCCGGGAGTTTGGACCTGGTCTGAAGGACGCGGGTGATTTTCGCCATGATCGGGGTATACTGACCCGCGATGACCGCAGGCAACGATTATGATCCGCAGCCGGAATTGTTTTCGGCGTTGCTGACGCCGCACCGCTCGCTGAGCCGCACCGGCTTCATCGTGCTGATGGTGTTTCTCAGCGTGGTCAGTTTTGCGGCCGGTCTCGCCTTCCTGCTGATGGGCGCCTGGCCGGTGTTCGGCTTTTTCGGACTCGATATCCTGGTGATCTGGTGGGCGTTCCGGATCAATTTCCGCCGCGCCGCCGCCACCGAGGAGATCCGAATCACGCCGTCCGAGCTGCGGGTGCGCCGGGTCAGCCACCGCGGCCATGTGGTCGAATGGGTGCTCAATCCGCTGTGGGTGCAGCTCGATCAGAAAGCCCACGCCGAATTCGGCATCGAAAAGCTCTATCTGGTCTCCCGCGGGCGCCGCGTCTCCATCGCGAGCTTTCTGGGTCCTGACGAAAAAGCCAGCTTTGCCAAGGCCTTGTTGGCGGCCCTGCAAACCGCCAAGCGCGGCCCGACCCTTAATCCCGTCACATGAAGCCCGATCGGGAATCGGGTGGTTTGCGTAAGGGCTGCGTCCTACATCAGAGCCATGATGAACCTCGCCATGAATGAGCACCGCCTCACCAAACCGGGACCCCAGAACGCGGCACTGCGCGACTATGATTCGGTGCGCCGCGCCATCGCCTTCATCTCGGAGCAATGGCGCGCGCAGCCGACCATCGAAGCGATGGCGGAAGCCGCCTCCGTGACGCCGGATGAGTTGCACCATCTGTTCCGCCGCTGGGCCGGCCTGACGCCAAAGGCCTTCATGCAGGCGCTGACGCTCGACCACGCCAAGGGCCTGCTGCGCGATTCCGCCAGCGTGCTCGACGCCGCGCTCGATTCCGGTCTTTCAGGCCCGGGACGGCTGCACGATCTGTTCGTCACCCATGAAGCGATGTCGCCGGGCGAATGGAAGAACGGCGGCGCGGGCATGACGCTGCGTTACGGTTTCCATCCCTCGCCGTTCGGCACCGCCATCGTGATCGCCAGCGGCCGCGGCCTTGCCGGCCTCGCCTTCGCCGATCCCGGTGAGGAACCGGCCGCACTCGCCGACATGCAGCGGCGCTGGCCGCGCGCGGCCTATGTCGAGGATCGCGACGGCACGTCGGCGCTGGCGCAGCGCGTGTTCGATAAAAAAATGTGGCGCGCCGACCAGCCGCTGCGCGTGGTGCTGATCGGCACCGATTTCGAGGTGCGCGTCTGGGAGACACTGTTGAAGATCCCGATGGGCCGCGCGGTCTGCTATTCCGACATCGCGACCAATATCGAGAAGCCGAAGGCCTCGCGCGCTGTCGGCGCCGCGGTCGGCAGGAACCCGGTCTCGTTCGTGGTGCCGTGCCATCGCGCACTCGGCAAGAGCGGCGCGCTGACCGGATACCACTGGGGCATCACCCGCAAGCAGGCGATGCTGGGCTGGGAAGCCGGACAGGTCGGGATGCATTGAACCCGTAGCGGCGTTCGACGATTGACGACCGCAAATTGATCGCCCACAACCACCTCGGTAAGCAGCCAAAGGTGGATCCATGCAAAAACGTCGTCCTGTCATGCTGGCTATCCTGGACGGCTGGGGCTGGCGCGAAGATCCGGCCGACAATGCCGTTCTTCAGGCCAACACGCCGAATTTCGATCGCTTGTGGAACACCGGCCCGCACGCCTTCCTGAATACGTCGGGACTCGATGTCGGCCTGCCCGGCGGTCAGATGGGCAATTCCGAGGTTGGACACTTCAACATCGGCGCGGGCCGCGTCGTGATGCAGGATCTGCCGCGGATCAACGATGCGATTGCCTCCGGCAGCATCAAATCCACCGCGGCGCTCCGCAGCCTGATCCAGACGCTGAAACAGAACGGCGGCACCTGCCACCTCATCGGCCTGGTTTCGCCGGGCGGGGTGCATTCGCATCAGGACCAGGCCGCGGCACTGGCGGTCATTCTCGCCGATAGCGGCGTCCGCGCGGTCGTACACGCCCTCACCGATGGACGCGATACGCCGCCGAAATCGGCGGCCGATGATTTGAAGCGGCTGCAGGCCGCGCTGCCGCCATCGGTGCCGGTGGCCACGGTGATCGGGCGATACTATGCGATGGACCGCGACCATCGCTGGGACCGCGTCACCAAAGCCTACAACGCCATCGTCGAGGCCGAAGGCCCGCGATTTGCCGACGCACCATCGGCAATTGCCGACGCGTATGCGCATGGACACACCGATGAGTTCGTCGAACCGTCGGTGATCGGCGGCTATGCCGGCATCAGGGACGGCGATGGCGTGCTCTGCTTCAACTTTCGCGCCGATCGCGTGCGGGAGATTCTGGGCGCCATGCTCGATCCGTCATTTGCCGGTTTCCCGCGCAAGCGCGCAGTGCGCTTCGCCGCCGCGGTCGGCATGACGCAATACAGCGAGGATCTGGACCGGCTGATGCAGACGATATTCCTGCCGCAGACCTATCCGAACATTCTGGGGGAGGTCACGGCCGCCGCGAACCGCACGCAATTGCGGATGGCGGAAACGGAGAAATATCCCCACGTCACCTATTTTCTCAACGGCGGACGGGAAGAGCCCTTTGCCGGCGAGGACCGCATCATGGTGCCGTCGCCCAAGGTCGCGACCTACGACCTGCAGCCGGAAATGTCGGCGCCCGAATTGACGGCGAAGGCGGTGGAGGCAATCCGGTCGGGCAAGTACGATCTGATCGTCCTGAACTATGCCAATCCCGACATGGTGGGCCACTCCGGAAAGCTGTCGGCTGCGATCAAGGCGGTCGAAACCGTGGATCACGGGCTCGGCCAGATCGTGGATGCGATCGAGAAATCCGGCGGTGCGCTGCTGGTCACGGCCGACCACGGCAATTGCGAAATGATGCGCGATCCCGTCACCGGCGGTCCGCACACGGCCCACACCACCAACCCGGTGCCGCTGATGCTGGTGGGCGGCGGCGACGTGTCGCTGGCGGATGGTCGGCTGGCGGATCTTGCGCCGACACTGCTCGACCTGATGGAATTGCCGCAGCCGGCCGAGATGACCGGCAAATCGTTGCGGCGGCCGAACAGAACCAGCTAAAGCGCTTTCCAGTTCAAATGAGTCAGAGCGCTTTCTTCTCCCCTCTTCCCGCGAAGCGGTGGGGAGGGGAAAAGAGCGTCAGAAGTCGCGAAGCCCGAGCACGTCGGCCATCGAATACAGTCCGGGCGTCTGCTGGCGCGCCCACAGCGCGGCCTTGATGGCGCCCTGCGCGAACATCATGCGGTCCTCGGCGTGATGCGACAGCGTGATGCGCTCCATGGCGCCGGCGAAGATCACGCTGTGATCGCCGGTGACGGTGCCGCCGCGCAGCGACGCAAAGCCGATATCGCCCGGCCGCCGCGCGCCGGTGATCCCGTCGCGGCCGCGCGCCGAATGGGTGCCGAGATCGACGCCGCGGCCGGCGGCGGCGGCCTCGCCGAGCATCAGGGCGGTGCCCGACGGCGCATCGATCTTGGCGCGGTGATGCATTTCCAGGATTTCGATATCGAAAGCATGGTCGAGCGACTGCGCCACGCGCTTGACCAGCGCGGCCAGCAGATTGACGCCGAGGCTCATATTGCCTGACTTCACCACGATGGCGCGCCCGGTGACGCTCTTGATCACGGCGTCGTCGGACGATGACAGACCCGTGGTCCCGATGCTGTGGACCAGGCCGCGCTCGGCGGCGATCGCGACGTTGGCGATGGTGGCGGCAGGCACGGTGAAATCGACGATGCCGTCGGCATTGGCCGACAGCGACCACAGATCGCCCGAGAGTTTCACGCCGTTTTCGGGCAGGCCGGCGAGCACGCCGGCGTCCTTGCCCAGGAGCTCCGAACCCGGCGCTTCCAGCGCGCCCGTCAGCACGGCGCCCGGCGTTTCCGAGAGGACGCGCGTCAGCGCGCGGCCCATCCGGCCGCCCGCCCCCGCAACGATCAAACGCATGTCGGCCATCGCGCTACCTCGATTGTCCCTTGCCCTATAGCGGGCGCAGGCCGCTCCGGCAACGGATTGATGGGTCTCCTCGGGCGACACACCCACTTCCTCATGGTGAGGAGCGCGTTGGGCAGCGCCGTTGCGCTGTCCGGCGCGCGTCTCGAACCATCGGACACATCGCCTGCTGCCATCCTTCGAGACGCCGCGCGAAGCCCGCGCGGCTCCTCAGGATGAGGCAGAGCTCTTACGGCTGCGGCCCGTCATAGCCTTCGATGACGATCAGTTCGGCGATCGAATGCGGCTGCCGCAGCTTGATGTTGGCCTGGTATTCCGGCGAGCGATAGCAGGCCAGCGCCGTCTCGTAATCGGCGAATTCGATCACTACGTTGCGCGAGCGGCTTGCGCCCTCCAGCGCTTCGAACTTGCCGCCGCGCACGACATAGCGGCCGCCGAATTTCTTGAAGATGGCGGGGTTGGCCGCCGCATAGGCCTTGTAGCCTTCGTCACTGTGAACATCGACGCGCGCGATCCAGTAGCCCTTTGCCATTTGCATTCTCCCTTTGTTGTTGTTCAGCCCAACGCCTGCTTGATCTCGGCCTGAATGGCCTCGGCCGCTTCCTTCGGGTCGGTCGCTTCCATCACGGGACGTCCGACCACCAGATAATCCGCGCCGGCGGCAATGGCGCGCGCCGGCGTCATGATGCGCTTCTGGTCACCGCTTGCAGCTCCCGCAGGCCGGATGCCCGGGGTGACCAGGTTCATCTGGTGACCGACCACCTTGCGCAGATGCGCCGCTTCCTCCGGCGAACAGACGAGGCCGTCGACGCCGAGCACCTGGGCCTGCTGGGCGCGGGCCTCGACCAGATCAGAAACGCCGAGCCGAAAGCCCGCAGCGTGAAGGTCGCCGTCGTCATAGGAGGTCAGCACGGTGACCGCGAGAATCTTCAGGTCCGAACCGGCGCGCGCCTCGACCGCCGCCTTCATGGTCTGCGGATAGGCGTGCACGGTGAGGAACGTCGCGCCGAGTTTGGCGATGCTCTCGACCCCGCGCGCGACCGTGTTGCCGATGTCGTGCAGCTTGAGATCGATGAACACCTTCTTGCCCTGGTCCGCGAGCTGGCGCACCAGCGGCAATCCGCCGGCATAGGCGAGCTGATAGCCGATCTTGTAGAACGTCACGCTGTCGCCGAGCCGGGCAACCATCGCCTCCGCAGCAGGAACGCCGGGCAGATCGAGCGCCACAATCAGGCGGTCGCGGGGAGCGATCTCGGAAGCTTGCATGTCACCTCACATCATGCGCTGGGAAATGTCGATCAGCTGCCGCACCAGTGCGTTCAGCGCCTCGCTGTCGGCCGGATGCTTCAGCCTGTCCATATCATCATAGGCTTCATTGGCGAATGACAGCGCGAGCTGGCTGGGAACGACCGATGCCTGGCAGGCGGTCAGGATCAGCCGCAGCGCCGCCAGGCCGCGGGTTCCGCCGAGCCGGTTTTCCGAGGCCGCGGCGATCGCGAACGGCCGCTCGCGAAAAACCTGGCCGCGGGACTCGTGCGGATCCTGCACCCGGCTGACCCAGTCGATGGCGTTCTTCAGCAGCGGCGAGACCGACGCATTGTATTCCGGCGAAACCAGGAGAACGCCGTGATGCGCGCCCATCATCCGCTTGAGGTTGACCGCGTGTTTCGGCACGCCGGATCTGGTCTGCAGATCGCCGTCATAGATCGGCAGCGGAAAATCCGACAGCGAGATGCGGGTGACCTCGGCGCCGGCCAGCGCCAGTTCATGCGCCGCGGCGGAAGCCAGCTTCGCATTGTGCGAGCCGGTGCGTAGTGAGCCAGGAATGACGAGGATTTTCAGCGCGGCCATGAACCAATCGCAAGTCAGGGCGAACCGGCACAAAAGCCGGAAAGGGATCAGCCCTTGCGATACACCCAGACGCGGGCTGGCGGAAGATTCATCCAGATGCGCTCGGAGGCCTCGGTGGAAACGCCGGGCAGCGATTTCGGAATCGGCGGCGCCACCGAATAGGTGAACTGCACGAAGGGCGCGCCCGGCGCCAGCGCGGCGAAGGCGTCGCGGATCAGTTTCAGCCGCTTCAGCATCGGTTGTGTCACCAGCGGCAGCCCGGACACCACGGCGGATGCCGGCGCGTCCAGCACGTCGCCGAGCGAGTCGCGCAACGCATAGGCGTCACCCTGCACGACCCTGGCCTGCGGATAGCGGTCGCGCAGCAGCGCGCAGAAGCCCGGATTATATTCGACCAGCACGAGCCGCTTCTGATCGATGCCATGCTCGATCAGTGCGTTGGTGATCGCCCCGGTCCCCGGTCCGAGCTCAATCACCGGTGCCGTGGAATCGACATCGACATACTGCGCCATGGTGCGGGCGAGAACCTTGCCCGAGGGCATCACCGCGCCCATCCGCAGCGGTTTCTCGATCCATGAACGGAGGAAGCGGACCTCATCGTCAAGACGAGGGGGTTTCTTCAACGCACGCACGGACGATTGCAAAGGCATTGTCGCTACCAGGCGGGGCCCGCAATGTCGCGGGACTGTCGGAAAACAGTCATAAAGACGTATAGGTCGCAACCGAAACGGTCAAGCCGCTGGAGTCGTCAAGGGTTGGCGCGGCTGCCGAAGAAGTCCTTGACCTTGGTGAAGAAACCCGCCGCTTCCGGCTGGGTTGCCCCGGAAGACAGTTTCTCGAACTCGGTCAGCAGCTCCTGCTGCTTCTTGGTGAGATTCTGGGGCGTTTCGACCACGACCTGGACATACATGTCGCCCATCTGGCGCGAGCGCAGCACCGGCATGCCTTTTGATGCAATGCGAAAACGCCGGCCGGACTGGGTTCCAGAGGGCACCTTCACCTTGGTCTTGCCCTTGTCGATGGTCGGCACCTCGAATTCACCGCCCAGCGCCGCCGCCACCATCGAGATCGGCACCCGGCAATGCAGATCGGCGCCGTCGCGCTGGAAGAATTCGTGGGTCGCCAGCGACAGGAAAATATAGAGATCGCCCGGCGGCCCGCCGCGAACGCCGGCCTCGCCTTCGCCGGCCAGCCGGATGCGGGTGCCGTCCTCGACGCCTTGCGGAATGTTGACCGACAGGTTTCGGTCGCGCGTCACCCGGCCCGAACCGGTGCAGGACGGACAGGGATCCTCGATCATCTGGCCGCGGCCCTGGCAGCCCGGACAGGTTCGCTCCAGCGTGAAAAAGCCCTGCGCCTGCCGCACCCTTCCCGCCCCGCCGCAGGTCGAGCAGGTCTTCGGCTTGGTGCCGGCCTTGGCGCCGATGCCCGAACAGGATTCGCAGGTCACCGAGACCGGAATCTCGATCTGGGCGGTCTTGCCGAGGAAGGCCTCCTCCAGCGTGATTTCCATGTTGTAGCGCAGGTCCTGGCCGCGCTCGCGGCCGCCGCGCCCGCGCTGCCCGGCCATGCCGAACAGGTCTTCGAAGATGTCGGAGAAGGACGAGGCAAAGCCGGCGCCGAAGCCGGGGCCGCCGCCGCCCTGGCCCTGCTCGAAAGCCGCATGGCCGAACCGGTCATAGGCGGCGCGCTTGTCGCCGTCCTTCAGGACTTCATAGGCTTCGTTGATTTCCTTGAAGCGGACTTCGCTGGAGGCATCGCCCGGATTCTTGTCCGGATGCCATTTCATCGCCAGCTTGCGGAAGGCCGCCTTGAGCCCGGACTCGTCCGCGTTCCGCTCGACTTCAAGAGTTTCGTAGTAGCAGCGCTTGGTGGTCGACATCCGTCAAATCCGCCCGAAATTCTGTTCTTGGTCCGAAGGAGTGCTTCCGCCGAGGAAATGCTTCCTCCGAGAATGCAGCCTCCGGCTTAAAGAAAAATGACCCCCATCCCTGGAGACGCAATCCGCGTGCTCTTTGGAATGAGGGCCATGGTACCAGCCGTTTTAAGCGGACTTCTTGTTGTTCTTGTCGTCGTCGACTTCGGTGAATTCCGCGTCGACCACGTCGTCCTTGGCGGCATCCTTGGCGGCATCGCTTTCGGCCGCCTGCTTGTACATGGCCTCGCCGAGCTTCATCGAAGCCTGCGCCAGCGTATTGGTCTTGGCGGTGATCGCCTCGGCGTCGTCGCCCTTCAGCGCTTCCTTCAGATCGCTGACGGCGTCCTCGATGGCGCGGCGCTCGCTCTCCTCGACCTTGGAGCCGTGTTCGGCCAGGGCCTTTTCGGTGGAGTGCACCATCGAGTCGGCGTGGTTCTTGGCGTCGACGGCGGCACGGCGCTTCTTGTCCTCGGCGGCATTGGCCTCGGCGTCCTTGACCATCTTCTGGATGTCGGCTTCGGACAGGCCGCCGGATGCCTGGATCCGGATTTGCTGCTCCTTGCCGGTCGCCTTGTCCTTGGCCGAGACGTTGACGATGCCGTTGGCGTCGATGTCGAAGGTGACCTCGATCTGCGGCATGCCGCGCGGTGACGGCGGAATCCCCATCAGATCGAACTGGCCGAGCACCTTGTTGTCGGCGGCCATTTCGCGCTCGCCCTGGAAGACGCGGATGGTGACGGCGTTCTGGTTGTCCTCGGCGGTCGAGAACACCTGGCTCTTCTTGGTCGGGATCGTGGTGTTGCGGTCGATGATGCGGGTAAACACGCCACCCAGCGTCTCGATGCCGAGCGACAGCGGTGTGACGTCGAGCAGCAGCACATCCTTGACGTCGCCCTGCAGCACGCCGGCCTGGATCGCGGCGCCGATGGCGACGACCTCATCCGGGTTGACGCCCTTGTGCGGCTCCTTGCCGAACAGCTGCTTCACGACTTCCTGCACCTTCGGCATGCGGGTCATGCCGCCGACCAGCACCACTTCGCCGATTTCTCCGGCGGTGAGGCCGGCATCCTTCAGTGCCTTGCGGCAGGGCTCGATGGTCTTCTGCACGAGATCGTCGACCAGCGCCTCGAATTTGGCGCGCGTCAGCTTCATGGTCAGATGCTTCGGACCGGATGCGTCCGCGGTGATGAAGGGCAGATTGATTTCGGTCTGGGTGGTCGATGACAATTCGATCTTGGCCTTTTCGGCGGCCTCTTTCAGGCGCTGCAAGGCAAGCTTGTCGTTGCGCAGGTTGATGCCCTGCTCTTTCTGGAATTCGTCGGCAAGATAGCTGACGAGGCGCATATCGAAGTCTTCGCCGCCCAGGAACGTATCGCCATTGGTCGACTTCACCTCGAACACGCCGTCGCCGATCTCGAGCACCGACACGTCGAAGGTGCCGCCGCCGAGGTCGTACACCGCGATGGTGCCGGTCTTGGTCTTGTCGAGGCCGTAGGCGAGCGCTGCCGCGGTCGGCTCGTTGATGATGCGCAGCACTTCAAGGCCGGCGATCTTGCCGGCGTCCTTGGTGGCCTGACGTTGCGCGTCGTTGAAATAGGCGGGAACGGTGATGACGGCCTGCTCGACCTTCTGGCCGAGATGGGCTTCCGCGGTTTCTTTCATCTTCTGCAGAATGAAAGCCGAGACCTGCGAGGGCGAGTAAGTCTTGCTGTCGGCTTCGACCCAGGCGTCGCCGTTCGATGCCTTGACGATCTTGTAGGGGACGAGCTTCTTGTCCTTCTCGACCATCGGATCGTCGTAGCGGCGGCCAACGAGGCGCTTGACCGCGAAGAAGGTCCGCTCGGGATTGGTCACCGCCTGGCGCTTGGCGGGCTGCCCGACGA
>NZ_JAUYAN010000200.1 GCF_030693485.1 Bradyrhizobium sp.
GGGAATCGCCGTGACGGTCATCGACTTTACCGCTTTTATCGGCCGCCTCGCGACCACGTCGGGCGAAACCATCCTGCCGTTCTTCCGGACCTCGCTGTCGATCGACAACAAGAGCAGCCACGACTTCGACCCGGTCACCGAGGCCGACCGCGCCGCCGAAGCGGTGATGCGGCGGCTGATCAAGGGCAATTTTCCCCGGCACGGCATCGTCGGCGAGGAATTCGGCAGCGAGAACGAGGATGCCGAATATGTCTGGGTGCTGGATCCGATCGACGGCACCAAATCCTTCATCGCGGGGTTTCCGATCTGGGGCACCCTTATCGCGCTGTTGCACAAGGGCACGCCGGTGTTCGGGATGATGCACCAGCCGTTTATCCGCGAGCGCTTTTACGGCGACAGCGGCTCGGCGAATTATCAGGGACCGCTGGGCGAGCGGAAACTGGCGGTGCGGCGCTGCGCCTCGCTCGGTGAGGCGACCGCGTTCACCACCAGCCCGCTCTTGATGAACGCTTCCGACCGCGCCGCCTTCGGCCGCGTCGAAAGCGCGGTGCGGCTGACCCGCTACGGCGGCGACTGCTATTCCTACTGCATGCTGGCCGCCGGACACCTCGACCTCGTGGTCGAGACCGAGTTGAAGCCCTACGACATCGCGGCCCTGATCCCGATCATCACCGGCGCCGGCGGCGTCGTCACCACCTGGGACGGCAAGCCCGCCCAGAGCGGCGGCCGCATCATCGCCGCCGGCGATCCGCGGGTGCACGAAGCCGCGATCAAGCTGCTCAACAGCTAGGAGCGTCGATGGACGCAATGCTCATCGTCGACCTGCAGGTCGGGCTTCTCAACGGAGCGCCCAAGCACGATTTGAGTGGCGTCATCCAGCGTATCAACCGGCTGGCCGCCAGGGTTCGCGCCCGATCCGGCAGAGTGGTCTTCATCCGGCATTGTGGCGCAACGGGAGACGATTTCGAGCCGCAGACATCCGGCTGGCAGTTTCTTCCCGAACTTGAGCGAGATCCGGCCGATATCGTGGTTCAAAAGGATCTGAACGATCCGTTCACGGGCACCGACTTGCATGACCGCTTGAGGGACATCGCGCCGGACCGGGTCCTGATTACGGGATGGGCCACCGATCTTTGCGTCGATGCCACCGTCCGGTCCGCGGTCTCACATCATCACCACGTCGTGGTGGTCACCGATGGCCATACGCTGAACGACCGCCCTCACCTCGACGCCGCCAGCGTTATTCGGCATCATCATTGGGTCTGGAGCGAGTTGATCACCCGGAAGTCCATCAAGCTTGCCAGCACGGACGAACTGCTGGGTTAGCCAGTTCAAAACCGACGAAGCCACCCGCGCTTTGCCGGCCCGCAAGCTTATTCGCATCCTGGCGCAGGAACTGAAAAGCCGCAAGGCCTGGCGACTGACGCCAAGGTCGGGCCACAAGGCAGTCCTGTGGACCGCCAAAGGCGCTGGCGTTGATCGTCAGAGGAAGTACAAAGGGATCGAATGACCAGACGCGGAGCGATGGAGTGGCTTCAACGAGCCGCTACGGGGAAGCCAATGCCGAAAACTACTGATCTGCTCGATACGACACTGACCGCTGCGAAGCAGGACCCGCAGTTTGTAACCCCCGATGGCGTTCCGCTGCGCCGGCTCACGCATGGCGTGTCGGTTCGCGATCTTCCGACCCATGTCGATGACCGCGGTTCGCTGATGGAGTTGTTCGACCCGCGCTGGGAATGGCATCCCGAGCCACTGGTGTTCGCCTATTGCTTCACGCTGCGTCCCGGCACCGTGAAGGGATGGAATCTTCACAAGGAGCACGAGGACCGCTACGTGCTGCTGCAGGGTGAAATGGAACTGGTACTGTACGATCCGCGTCCGGACTCGCCGACGACAGGCGAGGTCTGCCGCATCCCCCTCACGCCGTACCGGCGTTGCATCGTCAACATCCCGCGCAACGTATGGCATGCCGATCACAACATCGGGGCCAGCGACGTGCTTGCCGTCAATTTTCCCACCATGGCCTATGACCACGCCAGGCCGGACAAGTATCGTCTGCCGATCGACACCGATCTGATCCCGCACCGATTCCCGGAGGGTGTCCGCGGCGGGTAATCTTGAAGGTGAAAGGCCGTGCCTCAGTAAGCGAGCCGGCCGCGCAACTCCCCGAACGGGATCATGACGTGCTCGCGATAGGCCGGGCGCTGCTGCAGGGCGTGGTACCAGCGCTCGACCTGCGGCAACACCGGCCGCTCGATCTCCAGTTCGAAATAACGATAGAGCGACACCCCGGCGGTGATGTCGGCGAGGCTCAGCGCATCCCCCAGCAGGAATGGCCGGCCTTCCAGCAAGCGGTCCAGTTTGGCAAAATGCCCGGCACAGCGCGCCAGCGCGGCATTGATCGCCGGCCAGTTTCGCTTCTCCTCCGGCGTTCGATAGAATCCCCAGAACACGCCGTTCAAGAAATCCGGCTGCAACGCGGTTTGCGACCAGTCCATCCAGCCATCGACAACAGCTCGAACAGCAGTATCTCCGGACCAGAACGGCCCGGCGCCATGGCGCGCCGCCAGGTAACGCAGGATGGCGTGGGATTCCCATATCGTCGCATCGCCGTCCCTGATCACGGGCACCCGGCCATGCGGATTCATCGCCAGGAAATCAGGCGTATCGAGACCGCCGAAGCTGCCGCCGGCGTCGATATGCTCATGGGCAAGACCGAGTTCGCCGATCAGCCACATCACCTTCTGGACGTTAAACGAGCTGCGCCGTCCCCAGACTTTCAGCATCAACCTTTTCCTTAAACTTCAATGCTGCGCGACTTTGCGCAAATGCTCCACCAGTTGCTGCGCTGGCCGCGGCAGCGCCTTGAAGCTGCGGGCGCAGATCACGAGCTTGCGGCTGGCCCAGGGGTCGCGAATCCGGACCAGGCCGATTCGCATCGATTCCGCGCAGCGTCTGGCCGCGACTTCCGGCATCACGGCGATGCCGATGCCCGCCGCCACCATCTGGCCGATCGAATGGAAATTGTTGAGCCGCGCCCGGAAACGCAACCGCGCACCGAGCCGCGCCGCATGCCCGGCGACGTGCGCGTGCAACGCGTTCGCCGCGGTCAGGCCGATGAAGTCGCGGCCGGTCACCTCGTGAAAATCGACCTGCCGCCGTTTTGCCAGCTGGTCGCCGCGCGCGGCGACCAGCACCAGGCGGTCGTCGCTGAAGGCAATTCGCTCGATCGTATCCGGCAAGGCATGCTCGGCCGCCAGTCCGAGGTCGGCGGTGCCGGACACGATGGCCTGGGCGATGTCGGCGCTTTCGCGCTCCTCGACGTCGATGGAAAGATGCGGATGCAGACCGAGGAAGACCGCCAGCGTCTTCGGCAGATATTCCGACAGGCCCGACGTATTGGTAAGCAGGCGGATCGTGGCCCTGGTGCCGCCGGCATAGGCCGCGAGATCGCCGCGCATCGCATCGACATGGTGCAGGATGATGCGGGCATGGTCGAGCAGGCTTTCGCCCGCCGCCGTCAGCTCAATGCCGCGGCGGCCACGTTTCACCAGCGCCGTGCCGAGGGCGGCTTCCAGCCCCTTGATCCGCGCGCTGGCCGACGCCAGCGCCAGATGGGCACGATCGGCGCCGCCCGTGATGCTGCGCGCCTCGGCGACGGCGATGAACAGTTGCAGGTCGACCAGATCGAAACGCATGGCAATTCGCTAAGCTCCCTGCCTTCGTCATGGCCGAAGGCTGGCTCCGTAAGCTCCAGATTGTGCCGGCAACCCCGATCGGTCAATGTAATCCCATGTTCGAACCCCTGCTGCTTCTGATCGCCGCCGCCTTCCTGCTCGCCGGATTCGTCAAGGGCGTGATCGGGCTTGGCCTGCCGACGGTGTCGATGGGCCTGCTCGCGGTGACGATGCAGCCCGCGCACGCGCTCGCCATCGTGATCGTGCCGGCCATCATCACCAACGTCTGGCAGACCTTCGTCGGCCCCTATCTGCGCGACATCATCCGCCGGCTGTGGCCGCTGATGGTGGGCACGGTGATCGGCATCTGGCTCAACGCCGACATGCTGACCGGCCCCTATGCGCGCTACGGCACCATCGTGCTCGGCGTGCTCCTGGTGATCTATGCGATCATCGGGCTCAACAAGTTCACCTTCCATGTCGCGCGCCGCAACGAAAAATGGGTCGGCGGCATCGTCGGCGTCATCACCGGCGTAGTGTCCGCCGCCACTGGAGTGCAGGTGATCCCGTCGATGCCGTTCATGCAGGCGATCGGCATGGAAAAGGACGAGCTGGTGCAGGCGCTCGGGGTGTTCTTCACCGTGGCGACGGTGGCGCTGGCCTTCAACCTCACCGCATCAGGCCTGTTGACCACGGCGACCGCGCTGCCGGGCGCGGTGGCGATGGCGGCCGCTTTTGCCGGCATGTTCATCGGCCAGGCGGTGCGCTCGCGGATGCAGCCGGAGGCGTTCCGACGCTGGTTCCTGATCGCGATGATCCTGCTCGGGCTCTATCTGGTGGGCAGCACGGTCTATAACATTCACCGCGCTTGAGGTACGGGCACCAGTGTCTCTTTCAGAGAATCAGGCCAGCAGCGCCTCAAATCAGGGCGCCTGCCTCAGGACAGTCACCGCGCCTGGAGCAGGGCGACGCGGACGCCGAGGTAGATGAACAGTCCGCCCAACGTGCGATTGATCCAGAGCAGGGCCCGGCCGGATTGCCGGATGCTGCGGGCGGCGCGCGCCGCGAACGCCGCCACGCCAAGGCACCACAGCATGCCGTTGAGGATGAAAATCAGGCCGAGCAGCACGAAGGCGGCGGCCTTGTTCGGCGAATCCGCGGCCACGAATTGCGGCAGGAAGGCGAGGAAGAACAGCGCCACTTTCGGGTTCAGCACGTTGGTCAGCGCGCCCTGCCAGAACACCTGACGCAGCGAGATCGTGACACCGGTCGCCGCCGCATCGGCGGATACCATCGCGCCCGGCCGCGACAGCAGCAACTGGATGCCGATGAAGCAGAGATAGGCCGCACCGGCCCATTTCACCACGGTGAACGCCACCGATGATGCCGCCAGCAGCGCCGACAGGCCGAGCGCCGCGGCGAACACGTGCACCAGGCAGCCGGTGCAGATGCCGAGCGCCGCCGCCGCACCGCCGCGCCACCCCATCTGCACGCTGCGGCCGATGATATAGGCGGTGTCCGGTCCCGGCGTGATGTTGAGCAGCAGGCCGGAGATGATGAAGAGCCAGAACTCGTGAATGCCGAGCATGTCGGTTTCCCATGGCAATCGTCAATCGTCGTGCGTTAGGGCACTCTCCCTCAACGTCTTTGCGAGAAGCGAAGCGATCGAGCAATCCATCTTTTATTTTGTCCCGGCAAGGATTGCTACACGGAGCCTTTCGTCGGGCGCGCATGCGCGCGACCAGTAGAATCGCGATGACGTTGCGAGGCCGGAATTACTTGTCCAGCCAGACTTCCTCGAACCGCAGACTGTTGTACTGGCTGTTATCATGCGGCACATAGTTCTTCACATAAGGCTGCCAGCAATTGGCGGCCACGCCGGACAGGATACCAGGACGCGCCGCGTCCTCGATCAGCATCCGTTCGATATCCCAGACGATCTTCCTGCGCTTGTCGCGGTCCAGTTCGCGTGATTGGTCCGCCAGCAGCCTGTCAACGTCGGCGTTGCAGTACTGGGTATAGTTGCGCTCCGACTTGCAGGAAAAGTTTTCCACGATATTGCCGTCGGGGTCGTCGACACTGACGCCGGTGACGTTCAGCCCTATGGTGTAGTCCTTCCTGGAGAGCTTGGCGTACCAGCGCGGCGTATCCAGGATGTCGAGTTCTCCGACGATATGGATACGCTTCAGCTGATCGGTCAGGATCACCGCAGCGTCGCGGTAGGTTGGCAGATTCCGCGTTTGAATCCTGATCTGCAGCGGCTTGGCCTCGCTGTAGCCGAGCTTCTGCATGATCGCCTGCGCCTCCCTGACATTCCCGGCTGTGTCGGGCCCGTAGCCCGTCAGCGCCGCTACCATTTCCGGCGGCATGCCCCATTCGCCGGCAGGCTTCGGCAGCATGGCCCCGCCGGTCAGCGCGAGACCTTCCATCAGGATGGCATTAAAGGCCTTGCGATCAATCGCCAGCGACATCGCCTTGCGCAGCTCGGCATTGTCGAACGGCGGTTGTTCGCGGTTCACCATCAGGTTGGATTGCGTACCTGTGGTGATGATCTCGCAGATCGCGTTCGGCGCCCGCGCCTTTACGTCCTGCATCAGGGGAACGCTGACGTCGGATGGAAAAGTGATGTCGTAATCGCCGGTCGCAAACGCCAGCATCCGCGTCGCGCGGCTGTCGATCATCCGAAAGGTGATCTCGTCGAGATACGGCCGGTCCTTCTTCCAGTAATCGGAATTGCGTACCAGTCGGATCGAGTTGCCGCGGTTGAACTCGACCAGCCTGAACGGCCCGGTGCCGACCGGTTTGGTGCGCATGGCCGCCTGCGGGACGTGACAGGGATACACCGGCGAGAACGCGCTCGCCAGCAGCACCGGAAGGGCGGGCTGCGGCTCGCTCAGTTCGAAGGTCGCCTCGTAGTCGCCATTGATGCTGACGTCCCGCAGCTTGGTGTACCAGACCTTGCGCGGGTTGCGCTTGAAGTCCTGGATGTCGCTCTTGCCGATGATCATCCGCCAGGTGCACTGCACGTCCTTGGCGGTGAACGACGCACCGTCATGCCACTTTACGCCCTGGCGGAGCTTGAAGGTCAGTTTGGTGTTGGTCTCGTCCCATGCCCAGCTTTCGGCGAGATCCGGGATCACGGTGTCGATGCTCTCGTGGACCTTGAAGGGATCGAACGTCACAAGGTTGTTGAACACGGCCGCAAACGGCGTCACCGAGGCAATGGTCGCTTCCTCATGCAGCGAGGTCGAGGGCGGATTGTCATTGTGATAAAGCCGCAGCGTGCCGCCCCGCTTTTGCGCGGCAGCGGGCGCCACGGCCAGGAGGGCGAAGCAAAACAGCCCGAAGAAGCACGCCATTAGCCGGTTGGTGCCCATGTTCGCCTCCCCGATGTTTTGTTTTGTATAGGACCGGCGGCGACTGCGCGCAACGCCGTTGGGCCCGGTCTCCGACACAGGAACGGACTCGAGGAATACGCATTATCCGATCTGAAAAATCGGAGGTGTGTCATGAAGCCAATGCCCGACGCCGACGAAAACCGCCGCCTTGGCGAGATCGAGACCGACAAGGCCAACAAGCTTCCACCCGGGGCCGCCAGGAAGCACCACTTGAAAAAGGCGCGCGATCACGAGGCGAATGCTCATTCGAACGACTGGCGGGATTCCAATCTTCACGCGCCGGATTGAACGGATAAGGAAGCGGCGGCCTATCTGCCGCGCAGGCGTGCGATGGCGCCGGCGACGATCTGCATGGTCACGCCGACCAGCCATCCGGCCATGATCATGACGATCCAGAATAGGTGCGGATTTTCGCGCATCACGATCAGGCCGACCGAGACGAAGGCCGACAGCGCCGCCAGAAAAGTACCGACCGCGCTGAGCAATTCCGCGGCGTCGATCTTGCCGGAGCCGTCATCGCCCGGCTCCACAAGCGGCTCGTGAAACGGCAGCGGCGGCGTGTCGATTCCGAGGTAGAAGCCGATCGCGCCGGCAATCATCATGATGAGCAGAAAGCCCTGGGTTGTCAGCGGGGCGATGCTGGAGCCGACCAGGGCAGCGACAAACAGCCCGGCGGCCGCTCCAGCCATCGCAAGCCCGGTGCGTTCCAGAACATGGGCGAATCTTCTAACGCGGGATCGCATGGCCATACCCAAGGAGCGAAGGCGTCAGGCTAGGACATTTTGGAGCCCTATGGAAGGCATCACCGCCAGGCGAAACGACGCGCGCCGGCCCACCACCCGTTCAGGCGAAGGAAGGCTGAAGACTAAGGAGCCGATTGGCGACCCGTCTGCAGCAACAGCAGCACGACGAATGCCGAGAGCGAGGCAAACCCGCAGAACCAGAGCGCGCCGGTGCCGATATATTCGATCATCAGCCCGATCGCCAGCGGTGCGACGGCGCCGGTGGCACGCGCCGGCAATGAGAGCAGTCCGACCCGCTTGCCGAAACCTTCAGGGCCGAACAGGGCCAGCGGTAGCGTGCCCCGCGCGATGGTGAGAATGCCGTTGCCCGCGCCATAGAGCACCGCGAACAGCGGCGCCACCACCGGGCCCCCGATCAGGAGCGCGAGCACACCCAGCGGATTCATCAGCGTCGCCAATCGGGCGGAAACCAGGGGATGATAACGGCTCAGCCATCCGGCCTCGAGGAGGCGCGCCGCGACCTGGGCCGGCCCGATCAGCACGCCCGCCAGCAGCGCAGTGGCGGGCGTCGCGCCGAACTGCGTCAGCATGGTCGGCAACAGCGCCGAAATTCCGGAACTGACGAAGGCGGTGGCGGCGAAGACATAGGCCAGCGCCATCGTGATCAGGGAAGTCTCGCGCGCGGTGCGCGGCGCGATCGGCGTTTCGCTGACCGGAACCGGCGAAGTCGCGCGCGGCAGCGTGAGATTGAGCGGCAGCGCCAGCAGCAAATGGATCAGCGCCCAGCACTGGCAGGTGACGCGCCAGCCGTAGCGGGCCTCGAGCCAGGCCGTCACAGGCCAGCCGACGGTGCTGGCGAATCCCGCGATCAGAGTGATTCCCGTGATCGACTTCCGCGCCGCCATCCCGTGGATCCGCGTCAGGGTCGCGAACGCCGCCTCGTACAGGCCCATGCCCATACCGACGCCGATCACGATCCATGCCGCGAACAGCAGCAGCGGGCCGGACGCGACCGAAAGCAGGCCAAGGCCAAAAGCCAGCACGCCGTTCGAGACCGCGAGCATGCCACGGCCGCCGACCCTGTCGATGGTGTGTCCGATGCGCGGCCCGAGTATCCCTGAAATGATCAGGGCGCCGGACAGCGCGCCGAATACCAGGGTCTGCGTCACGTCGAGATCGCGCGCGATCGGCGCCGCCAGAATGGCGGGCAGATAATAACTCGACGCCCAGGCGATGGTCTGCGTGGTGCCGAGCGCGAGGACGACGCCGAGATTGCTGCGCGCCCTACTCACTTGAACAGCGGCGTGCCCGGCACGAAGGCGTCGAACGCGGCCCAGAACTGCGCGCGGTAGCGGTCCTGTTCCTGCAGGATCTCGTGCCGCGAGCCCGCGATCACCAGATGCGAGCCGGCGCGCAGATGATAGGCGAATTCCTCGATCGCCGCGGTCGAGACGATGGTGTCGCTGGAGGCGGCCAGCATCAGGATCGGCTGGCGGATCTGCAGCGGATAATCGGCCGCGCGAAAACCGCGCATGGTCCGAACGGCGGTGTCGGCCCAGGCCACCGCCGGCGAGCCGATGCCGAGTGTCGGGTCCTCCTCGAGGATGGCGGCGTTGCGCGCGAAGCGCACGGGATCGCTGGTGAAGGGATTGTTGATGAAGGATTCCGAGCCGGTCAGCGCGTCGCTGCCGCCGGGAATGTAGCGGCCGCCCTGCCCGGTCAGCCGGAGCACCCGCAGCAGCGCTACGGCGGCAAGCGAGGTGGCGCGTCCGGGCAGGTCGATCATCGGCGCCGACAGCACCATGCGGTCGAACCAGCGCTTGCCGGCATGCGCGATCCGCAGCATCACCGCACCGCCCATCGAATGGGCCAGCGCGAAATAGGGCGGCGGACAATCCGGCAGCACTACCTGCTGCACGAAGGTTTCGACGTCGATCTCGTAGTCGGCGAAATCGCGCACATAGCCCTTGCGCGGATCGCGCAGCCGCCGCGACGAATGGCCCTGCCCGCGCCAATCGATCATCGCCACGGCAAAGCCGCGATCGCGCAGGTCGCGCACCGTCTCGAAGTATTTTTCGATCTGCTCGCTGCGGCCGGTGAAGACGCAGACCGTGCCCTTGCGGCCCGCCGGCGGCGCCCAGCGCGCGAAGCGCAACTCGGCGCCGTCGGGCGTCTTGATGGTGCCGGTGACGACGTTTTCCGGAACCGGATTGGCGGGGATAGAGACCAGCGTCATGCAGGGGACCGGCTAGGCAAAGGGCCTGAAAAATCAAGGGCGGGAGCGTGAAAAAACGGCATTTCCCCGCTTCTTGAACGCGCTTGTCGCCCTCCCATATCACCTTCGTGCAGGCCGCTACCAGTGTTTCGGAACCGGACCATTGAGGCTGCACACAGGCGAAAGCCCGGCCCGATGGCGGGCGGGTTCAAACAACAGTCGCTCAATGGAGGACTACCCTATGCGCAGCTACGATCTTACCCCGTTTTATCGTTCCACCGTCGGCTTCGACCGCTTCTTTTCGCTGCTCGACCAGGCCGCCTCCGACGGCAGCCCCGGCTATCCGCCCTACAACATCGAGCGCACCGGCGAGACCACCTACCGGATCTCGGTCGCGGTCTCCGGCTTCTCGCAGGGCGAGCTTTCGATCGTCGCCAAGGAAAATACCCTGACCATCAAGGGCGAAAAGTCCGCCAACGAGAACGGCAGCACAGCCGAGGTGCTGTACCGCGGCATCGCGGCGCGCGCTTTCGAACGCGCCTTCCAGCTTGCCGACTTCGTCCAGGTGAAGAACGCCTCGCTCGAAAACGGCCTGCTCCACGTCGATCTCGTGCGCGAGATTCCCGAGGCCAAGAAGCCGCGCAGCATTCCGATCGCGACCACGAGTGCGGTTGCTCCGCAGGTGGTCGACGGCTCGGCCGAAAAAGCCGCCGCGTAACGTCGGCTGGCTTTCAGCAGATATTGGCTGAAACGAAAACGCCCCGGGAAACCGGGGCGTTTTTTTGCCTCTTGGCTCGTCATTCCGGGGTGGTCCGAATGACATGACCCGGAATCTCGAGATTCTCCGGTGCGCAATTGCGCACCGTAGTTCGCGCTTCGCGCGCTCCGGAATGACAGATAACTCACTCCAGTCCCTGCGCCTTCGGCATGTCCTGGGTCGGCAGGATCTGCGGCGTTGGCCTGGCCTCGACGACGGGAGCAGCGGCTGCGGGAGCCGCGGTCTGGCCGGTGGTTTGGGGATCGGCCGGCTTCGCCGGCAAAGCCGCAGCCGACTGCTGGGCCGGGGGCACGGCAGCGGGCCGCGCTGGCTGGGCGGCCGACGGCGCGGCTGCCAGCGGCCTGGTTTCGCCGGCGCGCGGCTTTGGAACCGGCACAACGGTCGTGCGGCTCGCCACCTTCGGTGCGCCGCGCGTCGGGCGCGGTTCGCCCCTGACATCGGCGGCCGACGGCGGACCATAAGTGGTTGTCAGGCCGTCGTCGAAATTGTCGCCCATCCGGTTCGCCGGCAGGAAGCGCAGGATACGCCCGGTGCGGGCGTCGATCACCAGCCGCCCGTCTTCGCCGCCGCGATCGATCACCGAAATCGCGTAGACGAACCCGCGCCGAACCGGAATACCGAGCGGCGAAAATCCGCCCTCGCGCAGCACCGTGTAGACCTCATGCGGCGGCAGCAATCGCGGACCGTAACCCGGCACCCGCGCTTCCGGCGGCATCGCCGCATAGGGCCCGCCGATGTCGGACACGACTCTGTAGGGCGATCGCCCGGCCTCGTAGGGCGCCAGCACCTGCGCATTGGCGGCGCCGGCCGCGACCAGCATCAGCCCGGCCGACAAGATCCATCCCGTGAACAGCTTCATCGGATAATCGCTCCTGCTACGCCTCTGAGCGTTTTCGCTCGTTGGTCCCGCCGCAACATGTTTGCCAAATCCGGCGGTCCTTGGGCCGGATCGCGGCGCGTTTGCTCCAAATCCGGGGCGGGCCGGTTATCCCCGCTGGCAACACGGATCAGCCATGCAACCGGCGACTTTCACGCGCTTGTGTGATAGAAAAAAATTTGGCATGGTCTGAGTTAGGACAGCATAGCTGTCTCAATTGCGGTGCGATCCCGGCATGGGGATTGCAGCGAAAGATGGTGCTCAGGCGCCAGGAAGTAAAAGGCAAGGCCGTTCGTCGGGGACGCCGGACGCCCAAGCCTGAATTTACGAAATTGCGGCTCGCGGAGGACGAGCGGTGGCCCGGTGGGTGCCGCAAGCGCCCAAGGTGCGCCAACGGACGGTGAGGCCTTCAGCCTTATTGAGAGGACGTGAGATGAGCGGGTCGGAGTTCGCAAGCGAAAACATCGTGACGGATGCGCTGTCGGCGGCCCCGGCCTCGAAACCGGCCGAAGTCGCGCGCGAATTCAGCTGGCGTCCGCCGGCCGAAGGCCTGTACGACCCCTCGCTCGAGAAGGATTCCTGCGGCGTCGGCTTCATCGCCAACATCAAGGGCAAGAAGTCGCATCAGATCGTCGCCGATGCGCTGAGCATTTTGTGCAACCTCGAACACCGCGGCGCGGTCGGCGCCGATCCGCGCGCCGGCGACGGCGCCGGCATCCTGGTGCAGATTCCGCACGCCTTCTTCGCGCGCAAGGCGGCCACGCTCGGCTTTACGCTGCCGAAGCCCGGCGAATACGCGGTCGGTGCGCTGTTCATGCCGAAGGAAACGGCGTGGCGCAAAGTCATCAAGAGCATCATCGCCAACCAGATCCGGGACGAGGGACTGGTGCTGCTGGGCTGGCGCGAAGTGCCCTCGGACAATTCCTCGCTCGGCGAAACCGTCAAGCCGACCGAACCTGCGCACATGCAGGTGTTCATCGGCCGCAACGGTGCGGCCAGGAGCGAGGACGATTTCGAGCGGCGGCTCTACATCCTGCGCAAGTCGATCTCGCAGGCGATCTACCAGCGCCGCGACCGCGGCATGGCCGGCTATTACCCGGTGTCGCTGTCGTGCCGCACCGTGGTCTACAAGGGCATGTTCCTGGCCGATCAGCTCGGCAAGTATTATCCCGATCTCTCCGAGCCCGATTTCGACAGCGCGCTGGCGCTGGTGCATCAGCGTTTCTCGACCAACACCTTCCCGGCCTGGTCGCTGGCGCATCCGTACCGGATGATCGCCCATAACGGCGAAATCAACACGCTGCGCGGCAACGTCAACTGGATGGCGGCGCGGCAGGCTTCGGTGCATTCCGAACTCTACGGCAAGGACATCAGCCGGCTGTGGCCGATCTCCTATGAAGGACAGAGCGACACCGCCTGCTTCGACAACGGCCTGGAATTCCTGGTGCAGGGCGGCTACTCGCTGCCGCATGCCGTGATGATGATGATTCCGGAAGCCTGGGCCGGCAATCCCCTGATGGATGAAGAGCGCCGTGCCTTCTACGAATATCACGCCGCGATCATGGAGCCGTGGGACGGTCCGGCCGCGATCGCCTTCACCGATGGCCGCCAGATCGGCGCCACCCTCGACCGCAACGGGCTGCGCCCGGCGCGCTATCTGGTCACCTCGGACGACCGCATTATCATGGCGTCCGAGATGGGCGTGCTGAAGATTCCGGAAGAGACCATCATTACCAAGTGGCGGCTGCAGCCCGGCAAGATGCTGCTGGTCGATCTCGAACAGGGCCGCCTCATTCCCGACGACGAGATCAAGGCGCAGCTGGCCAAGAGCCATCCCTATCGCACCTGGCTCGACCGCACCCAGATCGTGCTGGAGGACCTGCCGGACGCACCGACCAAGGGCATGCGCTCCAACCTGCCGCTGCTCGATCGCCAGCAGGCCTTCGGCTATTCCCAGGAAGACGTCACCATCCTGATGACGCCGATGGCCTCGACCGGCGAGGAAGCCAACGGCTCGATGGGCAACGACACGCCGATCTCGGCGCTGTCGGACAAGCCGAAGCAGCTGTTCACCTACTTCAAGCAGAACTTCGCGCAGGTCACCAATCCGCCGATCGACCCGATCCGCGAAGAGCTGGTCATGAGCCTGGTCTCGATCATCGGGCCGCGGCCGAACCTGTTCGACCTGCAGGGGCTCGCCGGCACCAAGCGGCTCGAAGTGCGCCAGCCGATCCTGACCGATGGCGATCTGGAAAAGATCCGCTCGATCTCCGATGTCGCCGACAGCCATTTCAAGTCGCGCACGCTCGACACCACGTTCCACGCCGGCCTCGGCGCCGCGGGCCTCGAGCAAGTGCTCGACGAACTGTGCGCGCGCGCCGAAGCCGCGGTCCGCGAAGGCATCAACATCGTCATCCTGAGCGACCGCGCCGCGGGCTCCGACCGGATTCCGATCCCCTCCCTGCTGGCCTGTGCCGCCGTGCATCATCATCTGATCCGCACCGGCCTGCGCACGTCGGTCGGCCTCGTGGTCGAATCCGGCGAACCGCGCGAGGTGCATCACTTCGCCTGCCTCGCCGGCTACGGCGCCGAGGCGATCAACCCCTACCTCGCGTTCGAAACCATCATCGCGATGAAGGACAATCTGCCGGCAGCACTCGACGACTACGAAATCGTCAAGCGCTACATCAAGTCGATCGGCAAGGGCCTGCTCAAGGTGATGTCGAAGATGGGCATCTCGACCTATCAGTCCTATTGCGGCGCGCAGATCTTCGACGCCGTCGGGCTGAAGGCGGATTTCGTCGCGAAATATTTCGTCGGTACCCACACCCGCATCGAAGGCGTCGGCCTCGCCGAAATCGCCGAAGAAACCACGCGCCGCCATGCCGATGCGTTCGGCGGCGCGCTTGAGTACAAGACCGCGCTCGACGTCGGCGGCGAATATGCCTACCGCACCCGCGGCGAGGATCACGCCTGGACCGCCGAATCGGTCTCGACGCTGCAGCACGCCGTACGCGGCAATTCGCTGGAGCGCTACCAGGCGTTCGCGAAAATCCTCAACGAGCAGTCCGAGCGGCTGCTGACGCTGCGCGGCCTGTTCAGGATCAAGACCGCCGAGGACGAAAAGCGCAAACCCGTCCCGCTCGACCAGGTCGAGCCGGCCAAGGATATCGTCAAGCGTTTTGCCACCGGCGCGATGAGCTTCGGCTCGATTTCGCGCGAGGCGCATACCACGCTGGCAATCGCCATGAACCGGATCGGCGGCAAGTCCAACACCGGCGAAGGCGGCGAGGAGAGCGATCGCTTCAAGCCGATGCCGAACGGCGATTCGATGCGCTCGGCGATCAAGCAGGTCGCCTCCGGCCGCTTCGGCGTCACGACAGAGTATCTGGTCAACGCCGACATGATGCAGATCAAGATGGCGCAGGGCGCCAAGCCCGGCGAAGGCGGCCAGCTGCCCGGCCACAAGGTCGACGCCACCATTGCGCGTGTCAGGCATTCGACGCCCGGCGTCGGCTTGATCTCGCCGCCGCCGCACCACGACATCTATTCGATCGAGGACCTGGCGCAGCTGATCTACGACCTCAAAAACGTCAATCCCGACGGCCAGGTCTCGGTCAAGCTCGTCTCCGAAATCGGCGTCGGCACCGTGGCCGCCGGCGTTGCCAAGGCGCGCGCCGACCATGTCACCATCGCCGGCTTCGAGGGCGGCACCGGCGCCTCCCCCCTCACCTCGATCAAGCATGCGGGTTCGCCGTGGGAAATCGGCCTTGCCGAAACCCAACAGACCCTCGTGCGCGAGCGGCTGCGCAGCCGCATCGTGGTGCAGGTCGACGGCGGCTTCCGCACCGGACGCGACGTCGTGATCGGCGCGCTGCTCGGCGCCGACGAATTCGGCTTCGCCACCGCGCCCCTGATCGCGGCCGGCTGCATCATGATGCGCAAGTGCCATCTCAACACCTGCCCGGTCGGCGTCGCGACCCAGGACCCGGTGCTGCGCAAGCGTTTTACGGGCCAGCCCGAGCACGTCATCAACTACTTCTTCTTCGTCGCCGAGGAAGTCCGCGAGATCATGGCCGCGCTCGGCTACCGCTCCTTCAACGAGATGGTGGGCCAGACCCAGATGCTCGACCAGTCCACGCTGGTGGCGCACTGGAAGGCCAAGGGGCTCGACTTCTCCAAGCTGTTTGTGCGCCAGAACGAACTGCCGGGCCAGAAGATCTATCATTCGCAGAGCCAGGACCACCATCTGGAAGCTGTGCTCGACCGTACCCTGATCGAGAAGGCGCGGCCCGCGCTCGACCGCGGCGCGCCTGTCAAGATCGAGGCCGAGATCAACAACACCGACCGCAGCGCCGGCGCGATGCTGTCCGGCACCGTTGCCAAGATCTACGGCCATGCCGGCCTGCCGCACGACACCATTCAGGTCAGCTTCAAGGGCACCTCGGGCCAGGCGTTCGGCGCGTGGCTGACGCGCGGCGTCACCTTCACTCTGGAAGGCGAAGGCAACGATTATGTCGGCAAAGGACTGTCCGGCGGCCGCATCATCATCAAGCCGCCGCGCAATTCCGGCATCGTGCCGGAGGAATCCATCATCGTCGGCAACACCGTGATGTACGGCGCGATCGAGGGCGAATGCTATTTCCGCGGCATCGCCGGCGAGCGGTTTGCGGTGCGCAACTCCGGCGCGGTCGCGGTGGTCGAAGGCGCAGGCGATCATTGCTGCGAATACATGACCGGCGGCATCGTCGTGGTGCTCGGCAAGACCGGACGCAATTTCGCGGCGGGCATGTCGGGTGGCGTCGCCTATGTGCTCGACGAAGCCGGCGACTTCGCCAAACTCTGCAACATGGCGATGGTCGAGCTTGAGCCGGTGCTCTCGGAAGAGATGATCAACCAGAACACCTATCATCAGACCGGCGATCTTGATGCGCATGGGCGGGTCGACGTGTTCCAGAACTTGCTGGAATCCGACGTCGAGCGGCTGCATGTGCTGATCACCCGCCACGCCAGGCTGACGGACTCGAAGCGCGCCGCCGAAATTCTGGCGAACTGGAAGGCGTATCTGCCCAAGTTCCGCAAGGTGATGCCGGTGGAGTACCGCCGCGCGCTGAAGGAAATGAAGGCGAGCGCCGACGCCGAGCCGAAGATCGCAATCGGGGCGTAGATATCACCGAGCGTCGTTCCGGGGCGCGCAAAGCGCGCACCGGAATCTCGCAAACGTAACATCGAGGTTCCGGATCTGCGCCTGCGGCGCATCCCGGAACGACGGATCAAGGGTTCAGGGGCGTCTGGTTAAATGGGCAAGATTACAGGTTTTCTCGAAATCGACCGCCACGACCGCAAATACGCGCCGGTCGCCGAGCGGGTGAAGCACTACAAGGAATTCGTCGTTCCCCTGAGCGAGAAGGAAACCCGCGACCAGGCGGCGCGCTGCATGAATTGCGGCATTCCCTATTGCCATGGCACCGGCTCGGTGGCACCGGGCACGCCGGGCTGCCCGGTCAACAACCAGATTCCCGATTTCAACGATCTGGTCTACCAGAATAACTGGCAGGAAGCCTCGCGCAACCTGCACTCGACCAACAACTTCCCCGAATTCACCGGCCGCATCTGCCCGGCGCCGTGCGAAGCCTCCTGCACGCTCAACATCGACGACAACCCGGTCACCATCAAGACCATCGAATGCGCCATCGTCGACCGCGCCTGGGACAGCGGCTGGCTGCCGCCGGAAATCGCGCCGAACAAGACCGGCAAGAAGATCGCCGTGGTCGGCTCGGGCCCGGCCGGCCTCGCCTGCGCACAGCAGCTGGCGCGCGCGGGGCACGAGGTGCATGTCTACGAGAAATTCGCCAAGGCCGGCGGGTTGCTGCGTTACGGCATTCCCGATTTCAAGATGGAGAAGCACGTCATCGACCGCCGCATCGCGCAGATGGAGGCCGAGGGCGTGGTGTTTCATTACGGCAGCCCGGTCGGCGGAAGCGCCCCGGGCGCGCTCGATCCGCAAACCCTGCTCACCCAATATGACGCGATGGCACTGACCGGCGGCGCCGAAGCCGCGCGCGATCTGCCGATCCCCGGCCGCGACCTTGCCGGCATTCATTTTGCGATGGATTTCCTGCCGCAGCAGAACCGCCGCGTCAGCAGCGAACCGCTCGGCAATGGCCAGGAAATCCTCGCCACCGGCAAGGACGTCGTCGTGATCGGCGGCGGCGACACCGGCTCGGACTGCATCGGGACCTCGTTCCGGCAGGGCGCGAAGTCGGTCACGCAGATCGAGATCATGCCGGCGCCGCCGGAGCATGAGAACAAGGCCCTGACCTGGCCGAACTGGCCGATGAAGATGCGGACGTCGTCGAGCCAGGCCGAGGGCGCCAAGCGTGACTTCGCCGTGCTGACGCAGAAATTTTCCGGCGACAACGGCCAGGTCACAAAACTGCATTGCGTGCATGTCGACGACAAGTTCAAGCCGGTTCCCGGCAGCGAATTCGAACTCGACGCGCAGCTCGTGCTGCTGGCCATGGGCTTCGTGCATCCGGTGCATGAGGGCCTGCTCAAAACCCTCGGCGTCGACCTCGACCCGCGCGGCAATGTGAAGGCCAACACCGCGGACTACCTGACCTCGCGACCGAATGTGTTCACCGCCGGCGACATGCGCCGCGGACAATCGCTCGTGGTCTGGGCGATCCGCGAGGGCCGGCTCTGCGCGCGCTCGATCGATCAGTTCCTGATGGGGGCGACGAACCTGCCGAGGTAATTGCCGCGGCGTCCGCGCTACCTCGTCAGCCGATCCTTGGTCATCTTCAGCGTGACGATGACGCCTTCCGGATTCCAGTCGCAGCTGATTGATCCGCCGAGCTGGACGGTCATGCCGCGGTTGAGCAGCTTGCTGCCGTATCCGCCATCGCCCGTGAGAGCTTGCACCGGCGGGCCGCCGCTCTCGGTCCAGACCACCGTCACCTCGGTGTCATGGGGCGCGCAGGAGATGTCGAGCACCCCTTCCGGCGATGACAGCGCACCGTATTTGAGCGAGTTGGTGGCAAGCTCATGCACCACCAGCGCCAGCGTCGTCGCCGCCTGCTCGCCGACGCCCATGCGCGGCACCGAGACCCGGACGCGACCGCTGAACGCACCCATGTCGTCATAGGGAGCCAGCAATACCGTGAGCAGATCGCCGAGCAGCGCCGCCTTTCCGCTGTGGCCCGGAAGCGGACGAACCAGATCGTGGGCCCGGCCGAGCGCGGTCAGCCGATGGGTGAGTTCCTGCGCCATATCCGCCGTGGTCGTGGCGGAGCGTGAAGTGATCGCTGTCAGTCCCGTCGCGATCGCCAGCAGATTCTTGACCCGGTGGCTCATTTCGCCCGCCAGCAGCTCATGGCCTTCTTCGGCCTGCTTGCGGCCGGTGACGTCGATGAAGATGCCATACATGATGCGGCCGACGATGCCGGCATCGTCGCCCTGCCCGCGCGCCGATATCCAGCGCACCTCTTCGCCGACCATGACGCGAAAATCGATTTCGTAGGCGCCGACAAGGGCGCGGGTCGCGGCAAACGCCGCCTTGACCCGGTCGCGATCCGCCGGATGAATACTGGCCGAGAGGTCCTCGAACGACACGTATTCGCGGAGCGGCACGCCCCAGAGCTCAAAGGCGCGCTCGTCCATCGTGAAACGGTTGGTGTCGACATTCCACGACCACAGGGCCACTCCCGCCGCCTCGATGGCGAGGCGCAGATGTGCGGCGTCCCAGTCCGGCAAACCTGATTTTTCTGGTGGCTGCACCTTCTGTGCGACCGGAATCGCCGCGCCGCCTCGTGACAGCATCACCATGGCTATTGCCAGCTTTCATGAACCTGGGCGAGTCATCGACTGGATCGCTCGACAGGTTTCTGCGGGGATGCCGCGTGAACAGGTTCTGTGGGAACAATCGAACGGCTAGCAGACCGACGGTAAATGAACAATGCCCTAGCGCGGGGAACGTTCCATTGCGTCAATGGCCGGGACGAGCCCGGCCGTCGACGAAGCAGCAGAATCTAGCCGGCTGAGGACACCGTTAACCCCACGGCCGGCGCGGCGCCGCGCCACTGCCGCGGGGGGCGGTCCAGGGACCGCGCCGGTGCGATGACGGCTGATGTAGCGACGGCGCCATGCCTGACCCGGATCCGAGCTCGGCGGCGAGGCGCTGCAGCTCGGCAATGCGGTTCTCGGTCGCCGGGTGGGTCGAGAACAGATTGTCCATGCCGCGGCCCGACAGCGGGTTGATGATGAACATGTGCGCGGTCGCCGGATTGCGTTCGGCCTCCTCGTTCGGAATCACGTGCGCGGCGTTCGAGATCTTGACCAGCGCCGACGCCAGCGCCATCGGCTGCCCGACAATGCGGCCGCCGAGATCGTCGGCGGCATATTCCCGCGTGCGGCTGATCGCCATCTGCACCAGCATGGCGCCAAGCGGCGCCAGAATCATCATCGCGATCGAACCGATGATGCCGGGACCATGATTGTTGTCGCGGTTGCCGCCGAAGAACAT
>NZ_JAUYAN010000202.1 GCF_030693485.1 Bradyrhizobium sp.
CGGACGTGTCAACAGCTGCATCAGCGAGATCGCAGTCGCGAGTTCGGCGTCGGCAATATAGCCGGACGCCGCCAGCGCTTGCGCGATCTCTTCGCGGGTTTTCATTTTCCGGTTTCCGTCATTCCGGGGCGATACGAAGCATCGAACCCGGAATCTCGAGATTCCGGGTCTGGTCCTCCGGACCATCCCGGAATGACGATGAGTGACATTACGCGAACACTCCCAGCTCCTTCGCCGTCCGCCAGTTACGCCAGTAGTCGTGCGGCATCTGGATGTGGGTGCTTCCCAGGAACGAAAACGCGTCATTGACGGCGTTGGAGAATGCCGGCACTCCCCCGACATTCGGGCTTTCGCCGACACCCTTGGCGCCGATCGGATGATGCGGCGACGGGGTGACGGTGAAATCGGTTTCCCAGTGCGGGGTCTCGACCGCGGTCGGCATGAAGAAATCCATGAACGAGCCGGTGACGACATTGCCCTCGTCGTCGTAGCGGATCTCCTGGCCCATCGCGATCGCGAAGGCTTCGGTCAGCCCGCCATGGACCTGGCCCTCGATGATCATCGGGTTGATGCGGGTGCCGCAATCGTCGAGCGCATAGAAGCGCCTGATCCGGTAGACCCCGGTATCGACGTCGATGTTCATCACGCAGATATAGGCGCCGAACGGATAGGTCATGTTGGGCGGATCGTAATAGCTCACCGCCTCCAGCCCCGGCTCCATGCCCGGCGGCACCGAATTATAGGCCGCCCAGCAGATGTCCTTCATCGACATCGTCTTCTCCGGCAGGCCCTTGACCCTGAAACCGTCGATGTCCCATTCGAGATCGCCTTCATGCACTTCGAGCTTGTAGGCGGCGATCATTTGCGCCTTGGCCTTGATCTTGCGCGCGGCCATGGCGATGGCGGCGCCCGCCACCGGCGTCGAGCGGGAGCCGTAGGTGCCGAGCCCGTAGGGCGCGGTATCGGTATTGCCCTCCTCCACCATGATGTCGTCGGCGGGAATGCCGATCTCGGTGGCGATGATCTGCGCCCAGGTGGTCTCATGACCCTGGCCCTGGCTCTTGGAGCCGACCCGGGCGATCCCGGCCCCCGTGGGATGCATGCGGATCTCGCAGGAATCGAACATCGCGATTCCCAGGATGTCGCAATTCTTCGACGGGCCGGCGCCGACGATCTCGGTGAAGAACGACACGCCGAGGCCCATGATCTCGCGGGTCTCGCCGCGCTTGAAGGCGGCACGCTGCGCCGCCTGCTCCTTGCGCAGGCCGGCGTAGTCGACCGATTCCATCATCTTCTTCATGGCGGTATGGTAGTCGCCGGAATCATATTCCCAGCCCAGCGCCGAGTGATACGGAAACTGCTCGGGCTTTATGAAATTCTTCAGCCGAAGTTCGGCCGGATCCATTCCAAGCTTCTGTGCGAGGATGTCCATGCCACGCTCGATGCAATAGGCCGCCTCCGTCACCCGGAACGAGCAGCGATAGGCGACGCCGCCCGGCGCCTTGTTGGTGTAGATGCCGTCGACCGCCACATGCGCGGTCGGGAAGTCGTAGGACCCCGTGACGATGTTGAAGAAGCCGGCCGGCCATTTCGACGGATCGGCGCAGGCGTCGAAGGCGCCGTGATCGGCCAGCACATGGACACGCAGGCCGGTGACCTTGCCCTCTTTGGTCGCGGCGATCTCGGTGGTCATGTGGTAGTCGCGCGCGAATGAGGTCGCTGTCAGGTTCTCGATGCGATCCTCGACCCATTTCACCGGCTTGCCGGTGACGATCGAGGCCACCGCGGCGCAGATATAGCCGGGATAGGCGCCGACCTTGTTGCCGAAGCCGCCGCCGATGTCGGGCGAGATCACGTGGATCTTGTGTTCCGGAATCTTCGCGATCAGCGCCACCACGGTGCGGATCACATGCGGCGCCTGGAAGGTGCCCCAGATCGATAGCTCGCCCCTGATCTTGTCGAACGAGCAGACGCACTGGCAGGTTTCCAGCGGCGACGGATGGGTGCGGTGATAGGAAATCATCTCCTTGATCTTGACCTCGGCCTTGTTGAAGGCGGCGTCGGTGAGGTCCTTGTCGCCGATGGTCCATTCGAAGACGTGGTTGTGATGCTTGCGCGGTCCGTGCGCGCCCGAGGTCTTGCCGGCGAGGTCCTCGCGCAGCACCGGCGCGTCGGCGTCCATCGCCTTGAACGGATCGATCACGACCGGCAGCGGCTCGTATTCCACCACCACCTTGTTGATGCCGTCATCGGCGGCATAGCGGTCGGTGGCGACGACGAAGGCGACTTCCTGGTTCTGGAACAACACCTTGCCGTCGGCCAGTACCATCTGGACGTCGCCGGCGAGCGTCGGCATCCAGGCCAGGTTGACGGTCTTCAGCGTCTCGGCGGTGATGACGGCCAGCACGCCCGGCACCTTCAGCGCCTCCTCGCTGTTGATCGACTTGACCCGCGCATGGGCATGCGGCGACCGGACGAAGTCGCCATGCAGCATGCCCGGCAGTTTCAGGTCATCGACATAATTGCCCTTGCCCTGGGTGAAGCGGATGTCCTCGACCCGCTTGCGCTTGCAGCCCATGCCTTCGAGCTTGGCTTCGCGTTGTTCCCGCGTGGGAGTCATGTCGTTCATTCCGCAGCCTCCTGGAACTGGACGCCATTGATCTTGGCGGCGGCGTACTGGATCGCCTTGACGATGTTCTGGTAACCGGTGCATCGGCAGAAATTCCCCGAGATGCCCATCCGGATTTCCTCTTCCGACGGCGACGGGTTTTCCTTGAGCAGCCGTTGCGCGCGCAAGATCATGCCGGGGGTGCAGAAGCCGCATTGCAGCCCGTGCATCATGCGGAATCCTTCCTGCAGCGCCGACAGCGACCCGTCGGCATTGGCGACGCCCTCGATCGTGGTGATGTCGGAACCCTGGGCCTGCACCGCGAACATGGTGCAGCTCTTCACCGACATGCCGTCGATATCGATGGTGCAGGCGCCGCAGTGGGTGGTCTCGCAGCCGATATGGGTGCCGGTGAGGAGCAGATTCTCGCGAATGAAATGCACCAGCAAGGTGCGCGGCTCGACCAGGCCTTCGACCTCGGCGCCGTTCACCTTCATGGTCACATGGGTTTTTGCCATTGGTTGATCCCCTTTTAACTTGCGCGCGCGGCGGCGCGTTGAAGTGCCCGCGTCACCATGATGCCGCCGACATGCTTGCGGTATTCCACCGGCCCGCGGGCGTCCGCGGCCGGCGACATGATCGCCACTGCCGCGGCTGCGGCCTTCTTCAGCGTCGCCGCGTCGAGGCTGGTTCCGATCACCGCGTTGGCCGCATCGGTGGCGAGCAGCGGTGTCTCGTGCAGGTTGGTCAGCCCGATCGCGCAGGTCGCGACCTTGCCGCCGGCCATCGTCAGCACCACCGCCGCCGCCGCGGTGGCATAGTCGCCGACCTTGCGCTTGAGCTTTTCGTAGGCGTAGCCGTGAGCGGCCGCCACCGCCGGTATGGAAATCGAGGTCAGGATTTCGCCGGGTTCGAGCGCGGTAAAATAGGCGCCCTGATAGAACTCCGAAGCGGCGATGTCGCGCCCGCCGCCCGGCCCTTCGAGCCGGTAGACCGCGCCCAGCACCAGCATCAGCGCCGGCATGTCGTTGCCGGGATCGCCGTTGGCGACATTGCCGCCGAGCGTGCCGCGGTAGCGCACCTGCGGATCGGCGATCAACAGCGCGGTCTCGTGCAGGATCGGCAGCGAGGTCTTGATCACGTCCGAGGCCAGCAACTCGTGCTGGGTGGTCATGGCCCCGATCACGATCTTGTTGCCGTCGCGGCGGATGCCCTTCAGCCCGGCGATGCCATGCAGGTCGACCAGATGCTCGGGGGTGGCGAGCCGGAGCTTCATCATCGGCACCAGGCTGTGGCCGCCGGCCAGTGGCCGGGCTTCGTCGCCCAGCTTCGAGAGCAATTTGACCGCATCGGCCACGCTCGCGGGCCGGTGATAGCTGAATGGGCCAGGAATCATGGTTGCCTCCTCCATTCGTCCTTTTGATCTCGGACGTTGATGGCAGGCTGTTCCCGGAATTATTTTGCAGCAATCGCGAGGGCACGGGGAGGCGAAATTCGCACGAAATGCGGAAAGAGGCGCACGAAATGCGTCAGCGACCAAGACCTAACCCGGCCCTAGGCATGCCGCTTTGCCAACCCGAGCCGCGCCTTGACCTCGGCGATCTTGGCCCGGCTCACCGGCACCCGGTGCGGCGACGGGCCGTCGAGTTCGATCACGGCGCCATCGCCTTCCTTGCGGACGAAAGTGACATGCGGGATCGCCACGATGTGGCTGCGGTGCACCCGGACGAACAGGCCGGGATCGAGCTGGGCTTCGGCTTCCGAGATCGACCACGGGCACATCCGCTCGCGGGTACCGTCATGCACCCTTGTGTAATGCGCGTCGGCCCGCACGCTGCGCACCTCGGCGGAATCGATGAAATGGGTGCCGTTGGCGCCCTCGACCGGAAGCCGGGCGGCGGGGGCGGCACGGGGCGGCTGGCCAAGGCCGCCGAGCGGCGCCGGCATCAGCCGGGGCGACGGCATCGCCGGTTCGCGCAACGCCGGTTGCGGATCGGCGATCGCCGCTGGCGGCGCCGGATCGACCGCGATGGCGACCGTCACGGGTTGCCGGCGCGGATCCGGCACCAGCGACAGCAGGAAGCCGGCGGCGATGACGAAACACAGCACGGCGACGATCACCGCGAGCAGTTGCGGCGATGCCGCCAGCCCGCCGGCATGACGATGCGCCGTCTCCGACAGCGCGACGAAATGCATGCCGTGCATCGCGGTGTAATGCATGCCCGATACCGCGACGCCGAACGCGATCGAACTTGCGATCAGGCGGACGCCGTCCTGCCGCGCCAGGAAGGCGCGCAGGCCGCCATAGGCGGTGACGATCGCGATTCCGATCGACAGCAGGATCATCGGGGTGTCGTGCGCGATTGCAAAATTGCCGGTCAGCCCGTGGATGCCGACATAATGCATGCTGGCGATGCCGGCGCCGAGCAGCGCCGCGGCCCAGACCACGCGCCGCAGCGACGGTTCGCCGATGCTGACGAAGAAAAGGGATATGCCGACCACCAGCGCGCAGATCAGGAACGAGATGATGGTGGGAAGCACGAGATAGACGGTGTCGGCCGGGATCGGCGCCGCCAGCATGCCGACGAAATGCATGGTCCAGATGCCGACCGCGAGGAAGCTGGCGGCGCCGGCCAGCAGCAGCCGACGGCTGACGCCCGGCGTCCCGCGGATGCGCGCCGCGAGGCCGAAGCCGGTGTAGCCGCCCAGGATCGCGATCACCACCGAGAGCGCGACGAGATACGGATCGTGTCCTTCAAACATCATCATTCGGCCGCCCGTCGCCGCGGGCGTGCCCTCCTCCCGCCGCCGAGCTTACCCGCGCAGCGGGAGGAATGACAATCAATCCCTCCGGAGTTCGTGTCCCGGAGGCGGAGCAGCGTCCGGGACGCGAAGCTACGCAATCCCTGCCGCGACCTGGCCGCGCAGCCGTTCCAGGCTGAGCAGCGTATTGGCGCAGGCTTCCGCGACCTCGACGCCCTTGAGCGCAAAATGCCGGCGGAAGAAATCGAGATGCGCGGCGCTCTCGTGGAACTGCTGCGGCGTCAGCACCGCCGAGAAGATCGGCACCTCGGTGCGCAGCTGCACATCCATCAATGCCTTGATCACGGTGTCGGCGACGAATTCATGGCGGTAGATGCCGCCATCGACCACCAGCCCGGCCGCGACGATGGCGGTATAGCGCCGCGTCTTGGCGAGGATCTGCGCATGCAACGGGATTTCGAACGAGCCGGGCACCTCGAACAGATCGACATTGGTGATGTGGCGCGCTTCGATCTCCCCGAGGAAGGCGATCCGGCATTCCTCCACCACCTCGCGGTGCCAGGACGATTGCACGAAGGCCACCCGCTGCGGCTTCTGGAACCGCGGATGCGACGGCGCAGGCGGATCGATGGTTTCGGGAGATTCGACTTCAGGAGATTCGACTTGGGGTTCTTGCAACATCTGATTCATGGCTTTCCTCTTTCAGGACCAGAATCAGGGCATACGGAACGAGCAGCCGCGCGGAATGCGGCTGTCGCGACCGTTCTCTTTCATCCGGACTTTAACCGTCGGCTTCGGAATCGCACCGAATCTGCTGACCCTTCTTCTCCGGAGATTCCGGCAAAGGAGGCGCTCGCGGGCTTGGGCTGCGTCACCCTTACCGCCGGTGGGGACTTTCACCCCGCCCTGAGAACATCGGCCGCCCGGTATGAGCGGCCTTGCGGGAACTATGGCGAATGGCCGGGACGCCAGCAAGCGGCTTCCGCATGGAAAAACTGCATGCTCCCCATGTCCGCAGAGCCTGACGCCAGCTTCACCTTCTTTCTAACCACCTGAAAACGATTCGTTATTCGCCATCAAGCGCCATTCGACAGCTGCATTCCGTGCGCCGGACTCGCCCGGCGCGAATCCGATTCCGGTTTGTTCCAAAGGTTAATGACCGTGTCCGAGATCAGCTGTGGATGATCTCCGCTTTGCCTGTGGACGGAGTCCGCGTGCAGTTGCGGAGATTCTGCAAATCACATCACTTGATCCAGGCAAGCTTGGGAAAACCACAACGGGGATCCAGGGGTTTGCATCCGGCAGCGACGCGTTATGTCAGCGAGTGCCTGCTGCGTGCGTATCAACCATCGTATCTTTCGAAATCAAGGTAAGGTCGAGACGGCATGTCCCTGCTCGAAGGCATCATCGATTCCCGGAACAACCCGCTCGCGGTTGTCGAAGACATCGCCGCCGACAACAACTGGTCGTTTGAGCGATCGGGCGAAGACGAGGTCACCATCGTCTCCAAGGGAGACTGGACCGACTATCAGCTGTCCTTCACCTGGATGGGCGAGATCGAGGCGCTGCATCTGGCCTGCGCCTTCGACATGAAGATTCCGACCGCCCGCCGGGGCGAGGTGCAGCGGCTGATCGCCGCCATCAACGAGCAATTATGGGTCGGGCATTTCGACATCTGGACCCATACCGGCATGATCATGTACCGGCAGGCGCTGGTGCTGCCGGGCGGGCTCACCGCCTCCACCGCGCAATGCGAGAGCATGCTGGTCGGCGCCATCCACGCCTGCGAACGCTATTTTCCCGCCTTCCAGTTCGTGGTCTGGGCCGGCAAGAACGCCGCGGAAGCCATGAGCGCGGCGATGTTCGACACGCAGGGTGAGGCTTGAAGACTCTAACGCAGACGCTGCAACATATTCACTGTCGTCCCGGCCTCCGAGCCGGGATCCATACGCCGTGACGTCCGCGTTCGGGTAAAATGCTTGTCGCGCGTCCCTCGCCTCATTAGAACCACCTGTGGTTATGGGTCCCTGCGTTCGCAGGGACGACATGGGAATTTGCCGTGGCAGCTTCGAACCCAGCTAACGCATTGAAAAACATCACCGGCACCATCGTGCTCGCCGGCGCCGGCAAGATGGGTGGCGCGATGTTGACGGGGTGGCTGGCGGGCGGGCTCGATCCCAGTCGGGTCGCGGTGGTCGAGCCGCATCCGTCCGCCGACATCAGCGCGCTGGCAGCGAAAGGCATCCGGCTCAATCCCGCACCGAAAGACATCGGCGACGTCGCGACACTGGTGGTGGCCGTCAAGCCGCAGACATTCCCCGAGGCCGGGCCGGCGCTGACACCATTCGTCAGTGCTTCCACGCTGGTGGTCTCAATCATGGCGGGCATCCCGATCGCCGCGCTCGAAAAGGTCTGCGGCGGCAGCGTGGTGCGCTCCATGCCCAACACGCCCGCCGCGATCGGGCGCGGCATCACGGTGGCGGTGGCGTCGAACAAGGTCAGCGCCGCGCAGCGCGCGGTCGCGGACGCGCTGCTGCGCGCCATCGGAACGGTCGAGTGGGTCGATGACGAGAGTTTGATGGACGCGGTGACCGCGGTGTCCGGCTCCGGCCCCGCCTATATCTTCCTGCTCGCCGAGGAACTGGCGCGCGCCGGCGTCGAGGCCGGCCTGCCCGCCGAACTCGCCACCAGGCTGGCGCGTGAAACCGTCTCAGGCTCCGGCGAATTGCTGCATCGCTCGGAAGATTCCTCCGCGACGCTGCGCAAGAACGTCACCTCGCCAGGCGGCACCACCGCGGCTGCGCTGGAAGTGCTGATGGGCGACGGCGGCCTGCAGCCGCTGATGATCCGCGCGGTCGCCGCGGCGACGAAGCGGTCGAAGGAACTGGCGAAGTAACACTCTTCGTCTACTTCCCCATCCGCTTGTTGAAACTCGCGAGGTTGACCAGGCCGCGGGCGTGGCGGCCGTCACCGATCTTGCGCTCGCCGTCAAATGCCTCGACCTCGAAACGGATCACGCGGCGCTCCACCGCGATCACCTTCGCCGTGGTCCGCACCGTGGCGCCGACCGGGGTGGCGGCGAGATGGCGGATATCGACCTCGGTGCCGACTGTGACCCAGCCCGGCTGCAGATGGCCACGGATGGCGTCGCCCGACGCCAGCTCCATTTCCAGGATCATCATCGGCGTCGCATAGACCATCGGCATGCCCGCGACGAAGTGCCCGACGGTGCGCTCCGCCGGCACCACGAGGGTGCGCTCGGCGCTCATGCCGACCTTGATGATGTCGCGTGCATCCATGGGGATATCCGGGAAAGATGAAAGCGTCGTCCCGGCGAACGCCGGGACCCACACCGCGTGATGCCGCGTTGAAGCAGGAAGGCTGACGACCTTCCAAAACAACTGGCGCCCGGGATTATGGGTCCCCGCGTTCGCGGTGACGACGATAGAGCTACTTCTTCGCAGCCGCCGCGCGTTCCACGAACGTCTTGCCGCCCTTCATCTTGTGAGCCAGCGGCGCTTCGTTGATCTGGATCACGACGGCGTCGGCGTCGACGCCGAGGTTCTTCACCAGCGCCTGGGTGATGTCGCGCATCATGCCGGCCTTCTGTTCGTCGGTGCGGCCGGCGGCCATGCTCACGGTAATTTCAGGCATTTGTCACTCCCTTTGTTTTTGCTACTTCACCACAACACGACCCTCTTTCCGAGGCACCGCGCATCCTGCACCGCCGTCATCGACCGCGAAGGCGGCATGACGACCTCAATCTATCCCCACTTCACCTCATGCCGCGCCAGCACTTCGCGCACAGCTTCGACAAGCCTGCCCTCATCGACCTCGTATTGCGCCGCGGTCTGCTTCTTCAGATATTCCTCGCGATCCCTGATTTCGCTCAGGCCCGCGCCGAGGATCAGATCCTTGATCTGGATCCTGCCATTGGCCTTTTCGTCCGAGCCCTGGATGATCACGCACGGCGAATTGCGCCTGTCGGCATATTTGAGCTGATTGCCCATGTTCCTGGGGTTGCCGAGATACAGCTCGGCGCGGATGTTGGCGTTGCGCAGGGCCGCGACCATTTTCTGATAGTCGGCGATGCGGTCGCGGTCGAACACGGTGACCACGACGGGACCGGACTCCGGCGTGATGTCGAGCTTGCCGAGCATGGTGAGGGCGGCCTGCAGCCGCGACACGCCGATCGAGAAACCGGTCGCCGGCACCGGCTCGCCGCGAAAGCGCGAGACCAGACCGTCATAACGCCCGCCGCCGCCGACCGAGCCGAACCGCACCGGGCGGCCTTTTTCGTCCTTGGTGTCGAGGAGGAGTTCGACCTCGAAGACTGGGCCGGTGTAATACTCGAGACCGCGGACGACGGAGCGGTCGATCTTGATCCGGTCAGCGCCATAACCAGCAGTGGCAACGAGACGCTCTATTTCCTTTAACTCTGAATATCCTTGCTCGAGAATCGTTGGATTGATCTCCGGCGCGTTCGTAGCGACATTAACTTGAATTGTTGGTGGATGAATTTCGACGCCACCATCGAATTGCTTCACAACGTATCCGATTTTCTCAGACGACAATCCGGCACCCTTTGTATAGTCGCCGCTCTCGTCCTTGCGCCCTTCGCCAAGCAGTTGCTTCACGCCATCGACGCCAAGTCGATCCAGCTTATCTATCGCCCTAAGCACCGTCAGCCGGCGTCCCGCATTCTCTTCGCCGCCAAGCCCGATGCTCTCCATCACCCCATCGAGCACCTTGCGGTTATTCACCTTCACCACATACTGGCCACGCTCGATCCCCAGCGCTTCCATCGTATCTGCCGCCATCATGCACATCTCGGCATCCGCCGCAGGCGAGGCGCTGCCCACCGTATCCGCGTCGAACTGCATGAACTGGCGGAAGCGGCCGGGGCCGGGCTTCTCGTTGCGGTAGACGTAGCCCTCGCGGTAGCTGCGATAGGGTTTCGGCAGCGTGTCGAAATTTTCCGCGACGTAGCGTGCCAGCGGCGCGGTCAAATCGTAGCGCAGCGAGATCCACTGCTCGTCGTCGTCCTGGAACGAGAACACGCCCTCATTGGGCCGGTCCTGGTCGGGCAGGAATTTGCCGAGCGCGTCGGTGTATTCCATTGCCGGAGTTTCCACCGGCTCGAACCCATAGCGTTCATAAACCTCGCGGATTTTGCCGACCATCGCGCGCGTCGCCGCGATCTCGGCGGGGCGGAGATCGGCGAGGCCGCGCGGCAGGCGGGCGCGGAGTTTTTGCGGTTTCTTGGGTTTTTCGGCCATGGTCGGCGTTGGTACCAGCCGGGATGCAATGCGGCAACCGTGGCTGGCTGCGCTCCCTCTCCCGCGCTTGCGGGGGAGGGCTGGGGTGGGGGCGAGGCTGGGGCCGGTGATTGCGTTCGACGTCCGTTCAGACTGAACCGGCATGATCCCCGACAGAATGTCTCGCGGAAGCACCCCCTCCCCGGCCCTCCCCCGCAAGCGGGAGAGGGGGAAGAAAGAGCCCCGCTCAAAACACCTTCTTGATCCAGTCGTGCGGATCGGGCGCGCGGCCGTACTGGATGTCGACCAGTTTCTTGCGCATCCCCATCGCGACCGGGCCGGCGGCGCCGCCACTGATGAGAAAATCGCCGCTCGCCGAGCACACCTTGCCGATCGGCGAGATCACGGCCGCGGTGCCGCAGGCGAACGCCTCTTTCAATTTGCCGCTGGCAGCGTCGGCGCGCCACTGTTCGATCGTGTAGGCTTCCTCGCGCACGGGCATGCCGGCATCCTTCGCCAGCGTGATGATCGAATCGCGGGTGATGCCGGGCAGGATGGTGCCGAGCGGCGGCGTCAAGAGCGAACCGTCGTCGAACACGAAGAAGACGTTCATACCGCCGAGCTCCTCGACATAGCGGCGCTCGACCGCATCGAGGAACACGACCTGATCGCAACCATGCTCGATCGCCTCGGCCTGCGCGCGCAGGGACGCCGCGTAATTGCCGCCGCATTTGACGGCGCCGGTGCCGCCGATCGCGGCGCGCGTGTAATTCTCCGACACCCAGATCGACACCGGCGCGGGGCCGCCTTTGAAATACGAGCCGACCGGCGAGGCGATGACGGCGAAGATGTATTCCGCCGATGGCTTGACGCCGAGGAAGACCTCGCTCGCGATCATGAACGGCCGCAAATAGAGACTGCCCTCGCCGCCCGGGATCCAGGCACGGTCGATGCGCACAAGCTGTTCGACCGCCTCGATGAACACGGCCTCCGGCAGCGGCGCCATCGCCATGCGGTCGGCTGAACTCTGGAAGCGTTTTGCATTGGCGTCGGGGCGGAACAGGTTCACGCCGCCGTCGTCGCGCTTGTAGGCCTTCAGACCCTCGAAAATCTCCTGCGCGTAATGCAGCACGGCCAGCGCCGGATCGAGCGGGAAATTGGCGCGGGCTTCGACCCGCGCGCCATGCCAGCCCTTCGCCTGATCGTAGCGGACAATCGCCATGTGATCGGTGAAAACCCGGCCGAAGCCCGGGTCCGCGAGCCTTGCCGCGCGGTCTTTCTCCGACGTCGGATTCGCCGCAGGCTGGATCTCGAATTTCAAACTCATCCCCTTGCCCGATGTCGGAGCCGGCGCGACGTCCGGCGTCGGCCTGTCTCTGCGGGCCTGCTCGATCGAAACTGCCATGGACGTTCTCCCGGATTGACGCTGTTCTTGCGCTGACACCGCAGCGCGGTTGGTTACGCCTGGCTTTCCCCTCCCGACCCCAAGGCCGGTTGCCACGCCGGCACGTCCTTAGGACACGCTTTTGTGGAAGGCGGAAGTCCAGTATGTTTGTCGAAATGCCGCTCGACAATCGCACGGTGAACAAATCAGCAGCCTTGTTCGAACTCGGCCGCCACTTCAGGCCTTCAGAGGCCTTTTTGGAACTGTACCGCGTTCAACACGACTTAATGTTTCGTCGCGGCTGACAGTTTTGTAACATTGAACCCAAGATACGTCAATATGGCTGACATAAATTTTTCAACATCCTCCCCCGACCCTGATTCCAGGCCGGGCGCAGCGCGTTCCCCGGCCCCGGGCCAGACCAACTTGCGCTGGGATATCATCGAGTTGCTGTTCTTCGCCTACCGCGATTTCGTCGGCGACGCCGACACCGAACTGGAGGCGTTCGGATTCGGGCGGGCGCATCACCGGGTGCTGCATTTCGTCCACCGTTATCCCGGCCTCAAGGTTGCCGATCTGCTGAACGTGTTGCGCATCACCAAGCAGTCGCTGGGACGGGTGCTGAAGCAGTTGCTCGACGAAGACTACATCGTGCAGCGCACCGGCAACAACGACCGGCGGCAGCGCCTGTTGTACGCCACTGCCAAGGGCGAGGCGCTGGTGGGCAAGCTCGCGGGCCTGCAGACCGACCGGATCAACCACGCACTGTCGGGTATCGCGCCCGATGGCGTGGAAACCGTCCGCCATTTCCTGCGCGCGATGATCGATCACGACGATCCCGACAAGGTGCTGGCGACCATTCTCGAAGCCGGCGGCGCAACCGCAAAGGATAAAGCGTGATCCAGCCTGCGACCCTCGCGCGGACCCCGCCGCAACCGGCCGACGACGCCCCGCATCTGCTGCTGGTCGATGACGACCGCCGCATCCGCGATCTGCTGTCGCGCTTTCTCTGCGGCGAAGGCTACCGCGTCACCACCGCGGCGAGCGCCTCCGACGCCCGCGCCAAGCTGCTTGGCCTGCATTTCGATCTCCTGATCCTCGACGTCATGATGCCGGGCGAGACCGGGTTCGATCTCGCCCGCTTCATCCGCGCCTCGTCCTCGGTGCCGATCATCATGCTGACGGCGCGTCACGAGGCCGAGGCCCGCATCGAGGGCCTGCAGATCGGCGCCGACGATTACGTGGCAAAGCCGTTCGAGCCGCGTGAACTGGTGTTGAGGATCGGCAATATCCTGAAGCGCACCGCGCCGCCGCCGGTGGAGACGCTGGAGCAGATCGCGTTCGGGCCCTATGTCTATCATCTCGACCGCGGCGAACTGCGCCTGGGCGAGGAGACCATCCATCTCACCGACCGCGAGCGCGAGATGCTGCGGATTCTCGCGGTGGCGCCTGGCGAGACCGTGCCGCGCAGCGCGCTCACCGGCGACGGCTCCGTCAACGAGCGCGCGGTCGACGTGCAGATCAACCGCCTGCGGCGCAAGATCGAGAGAGATCCCGCCAATCCCCTGTTCCTGCAGGCGGTGCGCGGCGTCGGCTATCGCCTGGTCGCCTCGCCTTGAGCAAACCCGTATGAGCACGCTCGACACCGGCCTCACGTTGATCCGCAGCGCCGCCGGGCGCGTCTCCGCATCCAATCGCTGGATGGGCAACGCGTTCAAGAGCTGGATGCCGACCGGGCTCTATGCCCGCGCGCTCTTGATCATGATCGTGCCGATGGTGGTGCTGCAGTCGGTGGTGGCATTCGTGTTCATGGAGCGGCACTGGAATACGGTGACGCGGCGGCTGTCCGCCGCCGTGGTGGCCGACGTCGCCACCCTGATCGACGTCTACAAGGTCTATCCCCAGGACAAGGACCGCGCGCAGCTGCGGCGCATCGCCCAGCAGCGGCTCGGACTGGTGGTGGATTTTCTGCCCGTCGGCGACCTGCCGCCGCCGGGTCCGAAACCGTTCTTCTCGCTGCTCGACCAGACGCTGTCGGTGCAACTCGGCCGCCAGATTGCGCGACCGTTCTGGATCGATACCGTTGGCCGCTCCAATCTGGTGGAAATCCGCATCCAGCTCGACGACGCCGTGATGCGGGTGTTCGCGCAGCGCAGCGCCGCCTATGCGTCGAACTCGGAAATCTTCATCTTCTGGATGCTGGGGACCTCGTCGATCCTGCTGATCGTCATGGTGCTGTTCCTGCGCAACCAGATCAAGCCGATCCTGCGGCTGGCCGACGCCGCGGAAAGTTTCGGCAAGGGCCGCGAGGCGCCGAACTTCCGTCCCCGCGGCGCGCGCGAAGTGCGGCGCGCGGCGCACGCCTTCCTCGAGATGAAGGCGCGTATCGAGCGCTCGATCGAACAGCGCACCGCGATGCTGGCCGGCGTCAGTCACGATCTGCGCACCATCCTCACCCGCTTCAAGCTGGAACTGGCGCTGATCGGCGACAGCCCCGAGGTCGACGGCATGCGCAAGGACGTCGACGAGATGGCCGGCATGCTGGAGGCCTATCTGGCGTTCGCGCGCGGCGACAGCGGCGAGCATGCGCAGCCGACCGACATGTCGCTGGCGCTGGAAGAACTGCGCAGCGACGCCGAGCGCAACGGCCATGCCGCGACCGTGACCTTCCACGGCCTGCCTGTGGTGACCGTGAAGCCGGCGTCGTTCAAGCGCTGCCTCGCCAACCTCGTTTCCAACGCCGCGCGGCACGCCAACGCGATTGCGATCACCGGCCACCGCGACCACCGCTACCTCACGGTGACGATCGACGACGACGGCCCGGGCATTCCGGTCGAGATGCGCGAGGAAGTGTTCAAGCCGTTCCTGCGGCTCGACGACGCCCGCAACCAGGACGAAGGCGGCACCGGTCTGGGGCTGGCGATCGCCCGCGACATCGCCCGCTCGCATGGCGGCGACATCACCCTCGGCGACAGCCCGATGGGCGGGTTGCGGGCCGCGGTGCGGATACCGGTGTAGTGATTTCTTCTCCCTCTCCCGCTTGCGGGGGAGGGCTGGGGTGGGGGCCTCTCACACTCGGACGCGGATGTAGCCCCCACCCGCGCGCAAAGCGCGCGACCTCCCCCGCAAGCGGGAGAGGTAAGAAAAGGGCTACTTCGCCGCCGGCTTCGGCATCAGGCCCTTGAGCTTTTCCATGTCCTTGATGTTCATCTTGACGCCACCGGGCATCATGATGTCGCCGGGCTTCTGGTCGGCCTTGCAGGCGCCCAGCCACTTCGCTTCGATCGTCGAGGTGCTGTCGCGCGGCATGCCGGGCGGACCGCCCTGGCTCTGCGAGGTGGCCTTGACGGTGTAGGCGGAATTGAAGTCGCCTGTTATCTCGGAATGCGAGGTCATGGTCACACCCGCGACGTTGCAGACGGAATCGGTGACGTAGCCGGTCGCGGTCTTCCGGATGTCGTTCTTCGAACACATATCCTTCGCTGCCGGTGAGAACGACGAACTCATCGCCCTGTCGGTGCTCTCGTCGGTGCAGTGCTGCATCGTCATTTCGGGCACCGGCCCGCCGGTCCGCAGCATTTTCATTTCCCAGAGGCCCGGCTTGCGCACCGGCAGTTCGACCGCAACGGCCTCGGGCACCAGGACGACGACCAACAGACAAGCGCCCAAAGCGAATGAAACCAGCTGTCGCATCATGCTGCGCACTCCCGGCAAATTACTTCCGTCAGATCGCCTTCGTCGAATCGGGAGGGTCCGGCTCAATAACGGGCGCGCAGGGCCCCGTCCGCCCGGTAATACGGCACCCAGCGGCAGGCGAACGAGATGTAGCCGCCCTCATAGGCCTGCACACCCAGGAATTTCACCACCTTGCCGTAACCCGCGCAGTGATCGATCGCCATCGCCCGGATATCGGTCTGCGACGCCAGCGCATAGGCGATGATGCCGCCGGTATCGTTGCCCTTGAACGGCGGCACCCATTGGGCCTGCGCCGGCGCGCTCGCCAGCATTCCCATCGCAACCAGGCTCGCAGCCCCAATCATTCGCATCGCAGACTCCATTTGGCTGATGACACCTTACGGCGCATCGGCCGCCGTGAAAAGAACGGCTGATGGCCGCCAGCCGGGTTATCGGCAGGTGTTGCCGCGTTGCACTTGACCTCATGCGGGCTTCGCGGCACCGTCCCCGGCGTTGGAACACCGGCGGATTTCCCATGCGTGACTTCATCACCTCCCTGAAACGACCCGCGATCGGCGCCGCACTCGGCGTTTTTCTGGGCCTGTTGGCATTTGGACAGGCTGCGCAAGCCGCCAATCCGCTGGAGCTGAATTTCGGGTTGTTCGGTCCGCGCTATGACGGCCGGGTCAAGCAGTGCGAAGCCGCGCTCGGCACCATCACCAACCAGTTCTGGGAGAAGGAAAGCAGCTTCTGGAATTCCTCGCTCAAGATCACCGCCTATGGCCGGATCCACGAAACCGCCTTCCGGCCCTGGCAGTCCGACAACATTCCGCGCCGCTATTGCAGCGCCGACGTGATGCTGAGCGACGGCAAGATGCGCCAGGTGCACTATTCGATCATCGAGGACGGCGGTTTTGCCGGCTTCGGCCAGGGCGTGGAATGGTGCGTGACCGGGCTCGACCGCAACTGGGCCTATAATCCCGGCTGCAAGGCCGCCAGGCCTTGAATTGCGCCTTGGGGTGCCGGACCGCAGCGGCACGGCTGCGGCGGCCGGATCCTACTGTACATGGGGTTGTTTTCGAGATTTTTGCCCGACCCCTCCCGAGGGACGCCATGACGCCGTCGGCTTCCGCGTTTTGTTCTTGAAATGTTCTGTTTTTCTGCTACGCTCCCGAGCGGTCCAGGGTTAGGGGCTTTGTCATGTCGCTTTTTTCACGGGTCTGGATTTCGCGGATTGTGATTTCCGTGAGCCTGTTTGCCGCAGCCGCGCTGACGGGGTTGGCCGGGACCGCCACGGCGCAGGATCGCCGGCAGAATGCCCCCGGCGAGTTCGATTTTTACGTGCTGGCGCTGTCGTGGTCGCCGTCCTACTGCGAGGAAGCGGCGGAACGCGGCAACAACGGACGTTCGCAGCAGATCCAGTGCGGCCGGCCCTATTCCTTCGTGGTTCACGGCCTGTGGCCGCAATATGAGCGCGGCTTTCCCAATTATTGCCAGCGGCCGTCGCCGCGGCTCGATCGCAATATCATGACGTCGATGCTGGACCTGATGCCGGCGCCCGGACTGATCTTTGCCGAATGGGACAAGCACGGCACCTGCTCCGGGCTCAGCGCCCGGGCCTATTTCGAGACCACGCGCAAGGCGCGGGCCGCTGTGAAGATTCCTCCGGAATATCTCGAATTGTCATCGGAAAAGATACTCGCACCGGCCGCGATCGAGGAGGCCTTCATCAAGGTCAACCCAGGCCTGAGCGCCTCGGCGATCTCGGTGGTCTGCGGCAGGAAACGGCTCAGCGAAGTGCGCATCTGCATGAGCAAGGACCTCCAGTTCCGCGCCTGCGAGGAAACCGACCGCCGTGCCTGCCGCCGCGACGAGGTGGTGATGCCGCCGATGCGGGGGACCTGAAGGGATATGTCGTTCCGGGGCGATGCGAAGCATCGAAGCCGGAATGACCTTGGTTACTTTCGTCGCCTGATGTCGTAACCCTCCCCCATGAATTACCGTCACGACTTTCATGCCGGCGGCTTCGCCGACGTCATCAAGCACATCGTGCTGGTGCGGATGCTCGCTTATCTGCATGAGAAGCCGGCGGCGTTTCGCGTCATCGACACCCATGCCGGCGCCGGGGTCTACGACCTGACCTCCGATGAAGCCCGCCGCGGCGGCGAATCGCTGACCGGCATCGCCCGCATCATGCAGGCGCGGTTCTCGGAAAAGACCGAGCCGCTGCTCAGGCCCTACCTCGACATCGTCAGGGCGTTCAATCCGCAACGCGACCTCGTGGCCTATCCGGGATCGCCGCTGATCGCCCGCGCGATGCTGCGGCCGCAGGATCGCATGACCGTCTGCGAAGTCGAGCCGAAAGCCCGCAAGCGCCTGATCGCGGCGCTCAGGCGCGACACCCAGGCCCGGGTGGTCGACCTCGACGGCTGGACCGCGCTGCCGGCCTTCGTGCCGCCGAACGAGCGGCGCGGCCTGGTCCTGATCGATCCGTCGTTCGAGGCCAAGGACGAGTTCGAACGGCTGGCCGCAGGCTTTACCGAGGCCTTCGCGAAATGGCCGACCGGCAGCTATCTGCTGTGGTACCCCGTGAAAAGCCGGCGTGCCACCGACGGCCTGGCGCGGCATGTCGCCGAGGTGGCCGGCGCCGGCAAGCCCGCGGGAAAATGCCTGCGGCTCGAATTCAGCGTCGCACCGCAGGCGGCCTCCCCCGGCCTCGTCTCTACCGGGCTTCTGATCGTCAATCCGCCATGGACGCTGATGGGCGAGTTGAAGGCGATTTTGCCCGAACTGGAAAAGCCGCTCGGCCAGGGCGGCGCCGGCCGCTTCAGACTCGAAGTGCCGAAACCCTGACGTCGCAACCTGCGCCATTTTCCGCGACGCAACAGCACGATTTCAACGGTAGGCAATGTGCCGGGAACCGTATTATGCTTGCTCCATTGGGACTGGCTTTACGTTCCGCTTCCGCAAATGGTAGCGGCGGAGTGACAAGGCTTCAATCGATTTCAAGACGGATCGGCGGTGCTGCCTAATCCGCACAGAAGGCCCTGCTTTCCGACAGCGAATGTCCGGTCGAGCTGATGCGCGCTGCAGCGCGTAGCGGCGGTGCAGTACGGGGGAGGAGTTTCCCGATGGCCATGACTGGGATCGTCAAGTTCTTCAACGGAGAACGGGGCTATGGTTTCATCAAGCCCGATGACGGCGGTCGCGATGTGTTCGTTCACATCACCGCGGTAGAGCGGGCCGGGTTGAAGGATCTGACCGAAGGACAACACATTACCTTCGAAGTCGAACCTGACAAGAAGGGCAAGGGCCCCAAGGCGGTCAATCTGGTGATTTCATCCTGAGTAACTTTGGTCACCGTCATGCGAACGGAAGCGACGCCCTCCTTCGGACGGCGATGCCCGCGCATGGCGAACAGCGCACACAAAAAAATCCCGGCCGCGGGAAGCGGCCGGGAGGTTGCAGCAGATCTTTTCTTTTTCGAAAGTTTCTTGTGGTCAGAAGCGATAATTCACGCCGGCGCGCAGCAGTCCGAACCGGTAACCGTTCGACGCGCCGGTGATGGTGAAGTTGGAATTGGCGAGATCGACATAGAGATATTCGATCTTGGCGCTCAGGTTCTGGGTCAGGCCGAATTCGGTGCCGGCGCCCACGGTCCAGCCGGCCCTGGTATGGCTTTCCGACAGCCCGAAGGTCTCGCCGCGCAATTCGCCGAACGCCAGACCGCCGGTGCCGAAGAACATGATGTTGTTGAGGGCATAGCCGACCCGGCCGCGCACGGTGCCGAACCACGGATTGGAGAATTTCCACGGCGCGAAGGTATCGTTGGCGCCGGTCGCCTGGATATCGCCCTCGGCGCCGAACACCCAGGGCCCGGTCTGCCAGTTGTAGCCGGCCGTCACGCCACCGACGAAGCCCGAAGGTTTGGCCGGGTTGTTGTGGACCGATCCCCAGGCATAGCCGAGATTGGCGCCGAGATAGGGGCCGGCCCAGCTGTAGGCATTGAGCGGCTGGTTGACGGTATAGGGAGCGCGCGCGCCATAATTGTTCATGTCGGCGGCCTGCGCCGACAGGGTCCAGCTCACGGCGGCCAGCGCCGCGGCGCCCGATACAAGCTTTTTCATCGTACTCTCCCCACGCAACTGCCGTGACCCCCGGCTTCGCAAAGCGCCCGAAGCGGGGCGCGACGCGAGACCGCATGGTTACGGAACTCACTCTTCTTCTGATAAGATTTATCGAGAGTTTTAAGTTAAAGGGTTGTTAAGACCGGTTACCGCCCGTTCGGCATTCTTAAGAAAGTGTTACAGAGGGCGGGCCGCGCTGATCCGCATCGACGGCAGCCGGGCCTGCCGTCCACGCCGCGACGCTGGCGATGACCGGACCCAGCGCTTAAGTATTCGACCGATGGATCAAGATTCTTCCCAACCTCCCAAGGATGCCCTTGGGCTTTCAGCCCCGCGGCCGGAGCGCGGCCAGGGACCGGCCATTGCGGCTGCCGATCTGCCGCCGCAGGACCCGGCGCTGGAGGAGTTCGACCCTGCGTCGGGCGCCGAAGAGGACGACGAGAGCCTGCCGGAGGTTGCGGACGAATCAGGCGAAGCGCTGCCGGAGGGACGGCTGGCGTCCGGCCACGCCGCGATCGAGCATGCGGTGCGCCATGCCCCGACCTCGCCCGGCGTCTACCGCATGCTCAATGCCGCCAGCGACGTGCTCTATGTCGGCAAGGCGAAGAACGTCAGGAAGCGGCTGTCTTCCTACGCCCGGGTCTCGGCGCCGCAGCCGGCGCGCATCCTGCGCATGATCGCGGCCACCGCGACCGTCGAGATCGTGTCGACCGCGACCGAAACCGAGGCGCTTCTGCTGGAAGCCAATCTGATCAAGCAGCTGCGGCCGCGCTTCAACGTGCAGCTGCGCGACGACAAGTCGTTTCCCTACATCCTGATCACCGGCGACCACTGGGCGCCGCAGATCCTGAAGCATCGCGGCGCGCAGTCGCGCCCCGGGCGATATTTCGGCCCGTTCGCCTCGGCCGGCGCGGTCGGCCGCACCATCACGGCGCTGCAACGCGCCTTTCTGGTGCGCTCCTGCACCGATGCGTTCTTCGAAAGCCGCACACGGCCCTGCCTGCTCTACCAGATCCGCCGTTGTTCGGGGCCGTGCACCGGCGAGATCGATTTCCCCGGCTATACCGAACTGGTGCACGAGGCGACGGATTTCCTGTCCGGCCGCAGCCGCGTGGTGAAGCAGCAGCTCGCCGGCGAAATGGAAAAGGCCTCTGCCGAACTGGAATTCGAGACCGCGGCGCTTTACCGCGACCGCCTCGCGGCATTGTCCGCGATCCAGTCGCAGCAGGGCATCAATCCGCGTAGCGTGGAGGAAGCCGACGTCTTCGCCATCCACCAGGAGGGCGGTTATTCCTGCATCGAGGTGTTTTTCTTCCGCACCGGCCAGAACTGGGGCAACCGCGCCTATTTCCCCCGCGCCGAGAGAACCTTTACCCCGGAAGAGGTGCTGGCCTCGTTCCTCGCCCAGTTCTACGACGACAAGCCGCCGCCGAAGCTCATCCTGCTGTCGCATTCCATCGATGAATCCGAACTGCTGGCCGACGCGCTGTCGATCAAGGCCGGTTTCAAGGTGGAAGTCGCGACACCGCGACGCGGCGAAAAGAAGGAGATGATCGCGCACGCGCTGACCAATGCGCGCGAGGCGCTGGGCCGCAAGCTGGCGGATACCGCGACCCAGAGCCGGTTGCTGCAGGGCATGGTCGCCACGCTCGGACTGCCGCATCCGCCGAAGCGGATCGAAGTCTACGACAACAGCCATATCCAGGGCACCAACGCGGTTGGCGCCATGATCGTGGCGGGTCCGGATGGCTTCATCAAGAACCAGTACCGCAAGTTCAACATCAAGTCGGAAGGCCTCACCCCCGGCGACGATTACGCGATGATGCGCGAGGTGCTCGAGCGGCGCTTCAAGCGGCTGTTGAAGCCCGCGGAAGACGGCGCCGCCAGGCCGAAAGCGGACGACGATTCGTTTCCGCAATGGCCCGACCTCGTCATCATCGACGGCGGCCGCGGCCAGCTCAACGCCGTCAGGGAGATTTTCGCCGTGCTCGGCCTGACCCAGGTCACGCTGCTGGCCGTGGCAAAAGGTCCCGACCGCGACGCCGGCCGCGAAACCCTGTTCATGCCGGACAAGGAGGCGATCAAGCTGGAGCCGCGCGACCCCGTGCTTTATTTCATCCAGCGGCTACGCGACGAGGCGCATCGCTTCGTAATCGGTTCGCACCGCAAGCTGCGCAAGAAGGACATCCGCGAGGCTGGCCTGCAGGAAATTCCGGGCATCGGGCCCTCACGGAAACGTGCCTTGCTGCACCATTTCGGAACGTTGAAGGAGATCGAACGGGCATCGATCGCCGATCTCGGCAAGGTTCCGGGGGTCAGCGCCGAAAGCGCCCGCAAGATTTTCGAGTTTTTCCACGCGCAGACGGGGTAATTTCGCGTCACACAGGGGGCGCCTGCAACGGGTCACGTGCGCCGCACGGTTGACCTTCATGCTTGGGCGGTATTGGTAAGACGGATGAACACCGCCACGACAAAGGGTTCGGGCAAGAGCTCGATGTCCCTGCCGAATATCCTGACCTACGGCCGGATCGCCGCGATTCCGGTGGTGGTGGGCTGCGTCTTCCTGCAGTCCATCATGTACTACCCGTTGTGGCTGCGCTGGGTGGCGCTGGCGGTCTTTATCGCCGCGGCCATCACCGATTATCTGGATGGCTATTATGCGCGAATCTGGGACCAGCACTCGGCGTTCGGCCGGATGCTGGATCCGATCGCAGACAAGCTGCTGGTAGCATCCTGCCTCCTGATGCTGGCGGCGGATAGCAGCATCCATGGCTGGACGCTGTGGGCTGCCATCGTCATCCTGTGCCGGGAAATCCTGGTCTCGGGCCTGCGCGAATATCTCGCCGCCCTGCGGGTCAGTGTGCCCGTCACCAAGCTCGCGAAATGGAAGACCACCATCCAGCTGGTCGCGATCGGCTTTTTGATCGCCGGCGAAGCCGGCGAGGCGATCCTGCCGCTGACCACGCTGATCGGCATCGTGCTGTTGTGGGCCTCGGCGATTTTCACGATCTACACCGGCTGGGACTATTTCCGCGCCGGCATTCATCATCTTATCAAGGAGGATGAGACGTGAAGGTCAAGTATTTCGCCTGGGTGCGCGAACGGATCGGCAAATCAGAGGAAACGGTCGAGCCGCCGGCCAGCGTGCGCACCGTGGACGACCTGATCGCCTGGCTGGCCGGACAGGGCGAGACCTATGCCCATGCCTTCGAGACACCGCGGGTGATTCGCGCCGCGATCGACCACGCCCACGTCAAATCCGATACCGTCATCGCCGGCGCCCGCGAGATTGCCTTCTTCCCGCCGATGACAGGCGGCTGAGCCTGTCATGGCCGTCACGGTGACCATTCGCATCCAGGAGGCCGATTTCGACATCGGCCGCGAGATCGCGGCGCTCACGGAAGGCCGTATCGATATCGGCGCCGTCGTGACGTTTTCCGGGATCTGCCGCGGCCGCGAGGGCGACGAGGCGATCGCGGCGCTGACGCTGGAACATTACCCCGGGATGGCCGAGGCCGAAATCGCACGCCATGCCGAAACCGCGAACTCGCGCTGGCCGCTGACCGGGCTGACCGTGATCCATCGCGTCGGCCGCATTCAGGCAGGCGAGAATATCGTGCTGGTACTGACGGCCTCGGCGCACCGCCAGGCGGCGTTCGAGGCGGCTGAGTTCCTGATGGATTATCTGAAGGCCAATGCGCCGTTCTGGAAACGCGAGGAAAAGCCCACCGGAACCAGTTGGGTCGACGCCCACAGCCACGACGACGACGCCGCCGCGCGCTGGACCAGATCCTGATGGCGAAGCGTGCAAAGCCGGCGGCGAAGCGGCCCGCCGCGGTGAAACTGCCCAGGATTGCATCCGGCGAACTCAGGACGCTGCTCGATTTCGTGCGCTATGCGACAAGCCGCTTCATCGAAGCCAGACTCGTGTTCGCGCATGGCACCACCGACCCGGTGGCGGAGGCTGCCTTCCTGGTCTGCGAAACGCTGCATTTGCATCCTGACCAGTTCGAGACGTTTGCCACGGCGCGGGTCACGGCACACGAGGCCAAGGCCATCCTCGAATTGATCGCGCGCCGTGTCACGTCGCGCAAACCCGCCGCCTATCTGGTCAACAAGATCTACATGCGCGGTATGCCGTTCTTTGTCGACGAGCGCACCATCGTGCCGCGCTCCTTCATCGGCGAATTGCTGGACTCCCATTTCGGCGGCGAGGATGGTGACAAAGCCGGCGGCTCGCTGATCGAGGATCCTCTAGCCGTCGAAAACGTGCTCGACCTCTGCACCGGTTCGGGCTGTCTCGCGATCCTCGCGAGCCGGAATTTCCCCAATGCCCGGGTCGACGCGATCGACCTTTCCAGGGATGCCCTCGCCGTCGCCGCGCGCAATGTCGCCGATCACGGCCTCGAGGAGCGGATAACGCTGCACCGCGGCGACCTGTTTGGGCCACTCAAGGGCCGGCGGTACGACCTGATCATTTCCAATCCGCCCTATGTCGACGCGCAGGGGATGGCCGACCTGCCGCGCGAATGCCGCGCCGAGCCGAGACTCGCTTTCGACGGCGGCGCCGACGGGCTCGATATCGTCAGGCGCATCCTCGACGAGGCCAAACAGCATTTGACGCCGCAGGGCGGGCTGTTGTGCGAAATCGGCCGTTGCCGGCCGGCGCTGGAGGCTGCCTACCCGCAATTGCCGCTGCTCTGGCTCGAAACCGAAGATTCCGACGGCGAAGTGTTCTGGATCGGGGCCGCCGATTTGTGAGCGGCCAGATTCCTGAGCGACCAAGTGCCGCGCGAACCGGCATCAATCCGCCCGATCGATCGGAAATAAATATTGCGCTGCATCGTCGTTCCCGCCGAGCGGCGAAGCTGATAGACTGCGCGGGTAGCCGCCCATATTCCAAGATCTTGCCCCAAACCTCGAAGAGGCCCCCCATGCTGGATAAGAGCCCACGCTCCGCCGCCGTCAACGTGCCGAACGATCTCGCCGCGCACTGGATGCCGTTCACCGCCAACCGTGCGTTCAAGAAGAATCCGCGGCTCCTCGCCGGCGCCAAGGACATGCATTACCTCACCGTCGACGGCCGCAAGATCATCGACGCCGCCGCCGGCATGTGGTGCTGCAATGCCGGCCACGGCCGCTCCCAGATCGCCGAGGCGATCGGCAAGATGGCAGCCACGCTCGACTACGCGCCGCCGTTTCAGTTCGGCATTCCGCAGGCCTTCGAGCTTGCCAGCCGCATCGCCGATCTGGCGCCCGATGGTCTCGACCACGTGTTCTTCTGCAATTCCGGTTCTGAAGCCGCCGATACCGCGCTGAAGATTGCGCTGGCCTATCACCAGATCAACGGCCAGGGCGGCCGCACCAGGCTGATCGGCCGCGAGCGCGGCTATCACGGCGTCGGGTTCGGCGGCACGTCCGTCGGCGGCATCGTCAACAACCGCAAGATCTACGGATCGCTGCTGACAGGCGTCGATCATATTTCCCACACCTATGACCGCGAGAAGCAGGCCTTTTCCAAGGGCGAGCCGGAATATGGCGCGCATTTCGCCGACGATGTGGAGCGGCTGGTCAATTTGCACGGTGCCAACACCATCGCCGCCGTGATCGTCGAGCCGATGGCCGGATCGACCGGCGTGCTGCCGGCGCCGAAGGGCTATCTCAAGCGGCTGCGCGAGATCACCCAGAAGCACGGCATTCTCCTGATCTTCGACGAAGTAATCACCGGCTATGGCCGGCTCGGCTTCGCCTTTGCCGCCGAGCGTTACGGCGTGCTGCCGGACATGCTGACATTTGCAAAAGGCATCACCAATGGGGCGGCCCCCATGGGCGGCGTGCTGGTGCGCGACACCATCCACGACGCTTTCATGAACGGCCCCGAGCATGTCGTCGAACTGACCCACGGCTATACCTATTCGGCGCACCCGATCGCCTGCGCCGCGGCGCTGGCGACGCTCGACATCTACCGCGACGAAAAACTGTTCGAGCGCGCCAAAATGCTCGAGCCGAAATTCGCCGACGCCGTGATGTCGCTGCGCAACGAGCCCAACGTGGTCGACATTCGCACCGTCGGCCTGACCGCGGGCATCGACCTCGCCTCGCGCCCGGACCTGCCGGGCAAGCGCGGCTTCGACGGGCTCAACAGCGCGTTCCACGACAACGACTTGATGCTGCGCGTCGCCGGCGACACCCTGGCGCTGACCCCGCCCTTGATCGTCACCGAAGACCAGATCGGCGAGATCGTCGACAAGGTCGCCAAGGTGATCCGCGCGGTGGCGTAAGGTCACATCCGTGTCCCGGACGCGGCGCAGCGCTTCTTCAGCGGTGCGCCGCAGAGCCGGGACCCATTTGGATACGGTCGCCCGCGCCATGGGCCACAGGGCGCCCGAAACACGTCTTGGCAGCGCGGAACCTTCAAAACCTCACCACGTTCTTGTCACGGCAGGGCGATCCGCGCCGCTGCGGTAGAAGGAACGACAGACATGCTCGCGCTCTCGAGCGGCTTGCTGCGCACCGGACTGGCGCTCAAACTGAACCAGGTCAAACGGGCGACGCAATCCTATATGCGCGACCGGACGGAACAGGCCACCGGCGCTGCCGTATCTTATGCCGTCGCAGCGGGCCTGTTTGCCGCCGCGGGTATTTTCCTGATCGCGGCGCTTTTCGTCGGGGCCGCCGCGCTGTTTCGCTGGATTGAGATCCATTACGGGCTGTTTCAGGCGTTCGGCGCCTCCAGCGGCTTGCTGGCGACGATCGCCGCGATCTGCGCCGGTGTGGCCGCCAGCCGGCTGAAGCGCCCGGCACCAAAATTCCCGTCGCTGGCGAGCCGCCTGCGTGTCGCCATCAATGCCAATCCGATCAAGCCGGCCCGGGTCGAAGCGGCCACCAATACCGCGACGGCGATCTTGCGCGAGCCCGCCACGCCTGTGAGCGGTACGAGCCGCACCCGGCGGGCATCGCGCCCCGGCCCGGCCGTGGACAGCAGAAAGGTGCAGGCCGGCCTGCTCGTAGCCGCGACATTGCTGGGCTGGGCGGCCGTCCGGCGGCAACAGGCGCGAAGACCGGCGTCCTGATGTCCGGCCGGCGCAGGGAGGCTGCCGACAGTCTGCTTCTGATCGCAGCCACGGCGATTTTCGTGCTGACCGCGCAGCGCTATCTTCAAAACATCATCGCGCCGGAGCCGGCTTGCGGGCCGGCGATCGCGGCGCCCGATTCCGTCGTGCCCGAACTGGCGCCGCACGGACGAGGCCGGCTTTCCAGCAACCCTTTGCAGATTCCCTCTGCCGGCTGGAAGGACATCCTGTGGCGGACCTATCAGCAGATCGACGAAGACCGCTTGCTCGCAACCGCCGCGGGTGTCGTGTTTTTCGGCCTGCTCGCAGTGTTTCCGGCGATCACGGCGCTGGTGTCATCCTACGGACTGTTCGCGGACGCCTCCACCATCGGCGCCAATCTGCAGACCATGGCCGTGATGTTGCCGCAGGGCTCGTTCCAGATCGTGCAGGACCAGATCACGCGCGTGCTCGCCAAGGGCGACACTGCGCTGGGCGCCACGTTTCTGTTCGGCCTCGGGCTCGCGATCTGGAGCGCCAATGCCGGCGTCAAGGCCGTGATCGAGGCATTGAACGTGGTCTATGGCGAACGCGAGAAGCGCGGATTCTTCCGGCTGAACCTGCTGTCGCTGGGCTTTACCACGGGCGCGATCATGGCGCTGATGCTGATGGTGAGCGCGGTGGTGGCGCTGCCGCTGGCGCTCGATCATCTCGGCCTCGCGCAGCAGAGCAAGGACATCGTCAGCCTGGCGCGATGGCCTGTCATGTTCGTGATCCTGCTGTTGGCGCTCGGCGTGCTCTACCGGTTCGGGCCGAGCCGGCGGGCGGCGCGGTGGGAATGGCTCAGCGTCGGCACGCTGGCCGCGGCCCTGCTCTGGATCGCGGGCTCTTCGCTGCTGTCGTGGTACCTGTCGAACTTCGGCAACTACGACGCCACCTACGGCTCGCTCGGCGCCGCCATCGGTCTGATGATGTGGATGTGGATGTCCGCCGTCATCGTGCTGTGCGGCGCCGAACTGAACGCGGAAATCGAGCACCAGACCGCGCGAGATTCGACGGTCGGGCAACCCGGGCCGCTCGGCGCCCGCGGCGCCGTGATGGCGGACACGCTGGGACCGGCGGTTCCGGCCGAATCAAAAGAACACTAGCCCGTCGAATCAACATTGATGCTAAGCTTGCAGGGCCTGGAGGAGCGCAAGATTCGAGATGGCTGCGGCTTTCGCGTTTTCCCGGGCGAGAGCAGTCTGGACCTGAGGGCGTTGCGCGCGACATGATTCGCATTTCCACGGTTTTCATCGCCATCTGCATGGTGCTGGTCGCGGCCTCCCTCGGCCTGATCCTGTATTCGGTGCTGGGCATCAGCGGTTCGGAATCCGCGATCGTGGCGCTCACCGCGCTGACCTTCCTGATCCTCTACAATGCCGTGTCGATGCGACTGCGCGACCGCACCGATGTCGGAGGCCAGATTGCGGATCTGTCGCGCGGCACGGCCGACCTCGCCCGCCAGGTCGCCGAATTCGGGCGCCGCCTCGCCGCCGTCGAGGGCCGGGTGGTGTCGGCCAATTCGACCGGTGCCGACCGCATCCAGACCGTGATCGGCGAGATCAACGAACTCGGCGTGCTGGTCAAGCAGCTCGCGACCTCGGTCGCCAGCCACGACGACATGCTGGCCGCAGGCGCCGCCACCGCGCCGCCTCCGCTTGCCAGCCCGCCGGAGCGCGAGGCTTCGCGCGAACCACCCGACGTCGCCGAGCAGACAGTCAGCGCGCCGATGCCCGCCAAGGCGGCGCCGGTTGTGGCAGCGCCTGCCGTTGCAGCACCCGCCGCTGCAGCACCAGCTGTTGCCGCCGAAACAACCCCGTCGCGCAGCCACGCCCAAATCCTCAGCGCTGTGAAAGGCGCGGTCGAGGAAAATCGCATCGACATCTACCTGCAGCCAATGGTGACTCTGCCGCAGCGCAAGGTGCGCTTCTACGAGGCGGTCACACGGCTGCGCGACGACAAGGACGAGGTTCTCGCCGCGGAGGATTTCATCGGGGTCGCCGAGGCCGCCGGACTGATCGGACGGATCGATCACATGGTGATGCTGCGCTGCGTGCAGGTGCTGCGCCGGCTGATGGTGCGCAACAAGGATGTCGGAATCTTCTGCAACGTCGCAGCAGGAACGCTCGGTAACCCCACCACCTTCGCGCAATGCCTCGACTTCCTCGAAGCCAACCGCGCGCTGGCGCCTTCCTTCGTGCTCGAATTCAAGCAGGCGACGTTCCGCAACCTCGGCGCGGTCGAGACCGAGCATCTGGCGGCGCTGGCGCAGCGCGGCTACCGTTTCTCGATCGACCACGTCACCGACCTCAGGATCGAGCCGCGCGAACTGGCTGACCGCGGCGTCCGCTTCATCAAGGTACCTGCCGCTTTGTTGCTCGACCAGCGCTCAAGTTCCACCTCCGACATTCATCCCTCGGACCTGTCCGATCTGCTCGGCCGCTTCGGTATCGACCTGATCGCCGAGCGAATCGAAGGCGAGCGCGCGGTGGTCGACCTGCTCGATTTCGACGTGCGGTTCGGGCAAGGCTTTCTGTTTGCGCCACCCCGGCCGTTGCGGCCCGAGGGGGCATCTGCTACCGGCGGGGCGCCTTCGAACAATCCGCAGGAACCCAATGGCTCCCCCAAAACGGCTCCCCTCACCAGTCCGGCCATCGAGCCCCCGGCGCGGGCGACCGGCAACGCCGCGCTGGCGCGGCGTGCCGCTGGGCCGGGCTGACCGGGTGTCGCTGCCATGACCGGTCTGCGTTTTGCCGAGCGGCTGCGCGATCTCGTCCCCGGCGTCGAGGTCGTGCTCTCCGACATCTGGGGCGTGGTTCACAACGGCCTGGTGGCCTTCCCCGAAGCCTGTGAGGCGCTGCACAACTTCCGCGCCCAGGGCGGCACGGTGATCCTGATCACCAATGCGCCAAGGCCCGCCGATTCGGTACAGCGGCAATTGCGCAAGCTCGGCGTCGCCGACGAGACCTATGACGCCATCGTCAGTTCGGGCGACCTCACCCGGCATTTCGTCGCCGACCATCCGGGCAAGAAAATGTTCTGGCTCGGCCCCGAGCGCGACAATTCGATCTATCGCGGCCTCGACACCATGATCGCGCCGCTGGAAGCCGCCGATTACATCGTCTGCACCGGCCTGTTCGACGACGAAACCGAATCGGCCGAGGATTATCGCGGCATGCTGCTGAAGGCTCGCGAGCGCCAGCTGACGCTGATCTGCGCCAACCCCGACATCGTGGTCGAGCGCGGCGACCGCCTGATCTATTGCGCCGGCGCGATCGCCGAACTCTATCGCGAACTCGGCGGCGAGGTGATCTTCTACGGCAAGCCGCACCGGCCGATCTATGAGCGCGCCGTTGAACTCGCGGCCGCGCGCCAGAGCCACGCCATCGAGCTCAACCGCGTGCTGGCGATCGGCGATTCCGTGCGGACCGATCTGACCGGCGCGCATGCCTTCGGCATCGACTGCCTGTTCCTGACCCGCGGCATCCACTCCGAAGAGTTCGAGGGCATCGATCAGCTCGACCCCGCCTCGGTGAAGGAGCTGTTCGGCCACCCGCCGAAGGCGCTGATGCGCGAGTTGAGGTGGTAGGGACGTCTCTTCTCCCTCGCCCCGCGCTTGCGGGGAAAGGGTCGGGGTGGGGGGCTCTCTCGGCAAATTTTAAAGAAGAGAGTACCCGGTGAATCCCCCTCACCCGCCGCGCAAGTGCGCGGCGACCTCTCCCCGCAAGTGGGGCGAGGTAAAGAACGAACGCACACGCCTACGCGTTGGCCATGTCAGGGAATACCGCCTCGATCTTGGTCTTCAGCGTGGCGGCGTTGAACGGCTTGACGATGTAGTTGTTGACGCCGGCCTTCTTGGCGGCAATCACGTTTTCGGTCTTGGATTCCGCCGTGATCATGATGAACGGCGTGGTGGCGAGATTGGGGTCGGCGCGAACTTCCCGGAGCAGGTCGTAGCCGGTCATCGGCTCCATGTTCCAGTCGGAGATCACAAGCCCGTACTTCTTGACGCGCATCTTGTTCAGCGCCGCCGAGCCGTCACTGGCGTCATCGATATTCTCGAAGCCGAGCTGCTTCAGGAGATTTCGGATGATCCGGATCATGGTGTTGTAGTCATCCACCACCAGAACCGACATCGACAAATCAACCGCCATCTTGACTCCCCCGCAACGCTACAATCCACACGAGCCCGCGCCAGGCCAAAAGCCCCGCAGTCCGCCCCCACCAGTAGCACCAGCCGTTAAACAGCCCGTTAACCGACCTTAGCGGGAAACATGGTAGCGACACCCGCTCCGCGGTCGATTTGGCCCGGCTTGACTTCGTCGGGGCCGCCGCGTCACGGTCCCGCGCCTGCTGACCTCGCCCAAAGAATCTTGCAAAATGACGCCTGGCTTCACCGTTATCCGCGACGACACCCAAGCAGCCGCCATCCCCAGGGGAGCGGTGGTGGCGATGGGCAATTTCGACGGCGTTCATCTCGGCCACCGCGCGGTCATCGCCGCCGCCCTGCAGATGGGGCGTGCCCACGACCGGCCGGCGCTGGCGGTGACCTTCGAGCCGCACCCCCGCAGCTTCTTCAGTCCGAACACCCCCCAGTTCCGGCTTACCGACGAGGCCAGCAAGCTCCGGCTTTTGGCCGGCACCGGGCTTTCCGGCGCCGTGGTGATGACCTTCGACAAGGGGCGCGCCGGAACCACGGCGCAGGATTTCATTCACCATGACCTGATCGACCGGCTCGGAATCAGCGGGATCGCGGTCGGCTACGACTTTCATTTTGGCAAGGGCCGTGTGGGCTCGCCGAGCCTTCTGGTGAGCGAAGCGCCCCGGCTCGGCATTGAGGTCGACGTCCAGGCCCATATCGATATCGACGAGCGGCCGGTGTCCTCCTCTGCGATCCGGATGGCGCTCGCGGAGGGGCAGATCGACGACGCCACCGCGATGCTCGGCGGCCCCTGGTTCGTGGCGGGCACGGTGATCCATGGCGAGAAACGCGGCCGCGATCTCGGCTATCCCACCGCCAATATCCGGCTCGACAAGAATTGCGGGCTCAAGCACGGCATCTATGCGGTGCGGGTCGGCCGCGGTACCGAAAGGCTCAACGGCGTCGCCAGTTTCGGCCGCCGCCCGACCTTCGATAATGGCGCGCCGCTGCTGGAAGTGTTCCTGTTCGACTTCAAGGGCGACCTCTATGGCGTCTCGCTGGATGTCGCCTTCATCGCCTTCATCCGCGACGAAGTGAAGTTCGACGGCATCGAGGCGCTGGTACGCCAGATGGACGACGACAGCGCGAGAGCCCGCGCGGCGCTGGCGGCGGCGCCGGACGCGTTTCCGAAGCTCGGGCAGGTCGGATGAGCAAAACCGAAAAGCAAAAATGCTGGCGGGCGAACTCTACCGTGCCGACGCCGAAATCGGCGCCGAGCAGGCCGTCACCAAGGAATGGCTGGCGCGCGCCATAATCGGGGCCGGCAGCGTGGTGACGCGGGATGTCGAGCCGGGCCAGACCGTTACCGGCAATCCGGCCCGGCCGCGTCACCCGCGACCAGTGGCCGAGGACTGACGGTCGAGGCGTGCCGGGGGCTTTGCGATTTTGCCGCTTGGCTGCTATGGAAAGCTCATGTTTTCGCGGCGCACCATCCCCATTAGCGGCCCGGCTTCCGCCTGAGCGATCTGCTCGGCGCAAGACCGGGATCCTATCCATTCATCCGCGATGAATCGCGTTTCAGCGCCCCTTGAGCCCAAGAGCATTCATGTCCGAGAAGCCGCAGAAGTCCGACGTTACCGACTATTCCAAGACCCTGTTCCTGCCGCAGACGGAATTCCCGATGCGCGCCGGCCTGCCGCAGCGCGAACCGGAGATCCTCAAGCGGTGGAACGAGATCGGCCTCTACGGCAAGCTCCGCGAGGCTGCCGCCGGCCGGGCCAAATTCGTCCTGCATGACGGCCCGCCCTACGCCAACGGCAACATCCATATCGGCCACGCCCTCAACAAGATCCTGAAGGACGTGGTGACCAAGAGCCAGCAGATGCTCGGCTTCGATTCCAATTACGTGCCGGGCTGGGACTGTCACGGCCTGCCGATCGAATGGAAGATCGAGGAAGAGAACTACCGCTCCAAGGGCAAGCCAAAGCCGGACTTCAAGGACTCCACTGCGATGGTGGCCTTCCGCAAGGAATGTCGCGCCTATGCCACGCACTGGCTCAACGTGCAGCGCGAGGAATTCAAGCGGCTCGGCATCATCGGCGACTGGGATCATCCCTACGCCACGATGGACTTTGCCGCCGAGGCGCAGATCGCGCGCGAGCTGATGAAGTTTGCCGCCAACGGCACGCTCTATCGCGGCTCCAAGCCCGTGATGTGGAGCGTGGTGGAAAAGACCGCGCTGGCGGAAGCCGAAATCGAATACGAAGACTACACCAGCGATACCGTGTGGGTGAAGTTTCCGGTCACGTCACCGGCGTTTGGCGCGCTCGCCACCGCCAGCGTCGTGATCTGGACCACCACGCCGTGGACGCTCCCCGGCAACCGCGCCATCAGCTTCTCGCCGAAAATTTCCTACGGTCTCTTTGAGGTCACCGATGCGCCCGGCGACAACTGGGCCAGGAATGGCGATCTGCTGATCCTGGCGGATGCGCTGGCGGAAGGCGCGTTCAAGCAAGCGCGTGTCACCGCCTACAAGAAGGTGCGCGACTTGCCGGCCGACACGCTGGATGCGGTGGAATGCGCCCATCCGCTGAAGGGCGTCAGTAGCGGATATGAATTCGTCGTGCCGCTGCTCGCAGGCGATCACGTCACCGACGATACCGGTACCGGCTTCGTCCACACCGCCCCGGGCCACGGCCGCGAGGATTTCGAGGTCTGGATGGCAAATGCGCGCGATCTGGCGGCGCGCGGCATCAACACCACCATCCCCTACACCGTCGATGAGAACGGTGCCTTCACCGATCACGCGCCGGGCTTCACCGGAAAACGCGTCATCAACGACAAGGGCGAAAAGGGCGACGCCAACGAGGCGGTGATCAAGGCGCTGGTCGAGCGCGGCATGCTGCTGGCGCGCGGCCGGCTCAAGCATCAATATCCGCATTCCTGGCGCTCGAAGAAGCCGGTGATCTTCCGCAACACGCCGCAATGGTTCATTGCAATGGACAAGCCTATCGCGGATGACGGCAAGGCGAAGCCGGACGACACGCTGCGCGCCCGCGCGCAACACGCCATCTCGGTCGCCCAATGGGTGCCGCCGTCGGGCCAGAACCGCATCAACGGCATGGTCAACAGCAAGCCCGACTGGGTGATCTCGCGCCAGCGAGCCTGGGGCGTGCCGATCGCGGTGTTCGTGCGCGAGAAAGCCGATGGCTCCGCCGAAATCCTGCAGGACGAAATCGTCAATCAGCGCATCGCCGAAGCCTTCATGAAAGAAGGCGCCGACGCCTGGTACATGGACGGGGCGCGGCAACGCTTCCTCGGTTCGCGCGCGGCTGAGGACTGGAAGAAGGTCGACGATATCTGCGACGTCTGGTTCGATTCCGGCTCGACCCATGCCTTCGTGCTGGAAGACCGCCAGAATTTTCCTCAACTCGGGCATATCGTCCGCAAGGTCGATGGCGGCGCCGATACCGTGATGTATCTGGAGGGCAGCGACCAGCATCGCGGCTGGTTCCAGTCGTCGCTGCTGGAAAGCTGCGGCACCCGAGGCCGCGCGCCGTTCGACGTGGTGCTGACGCACGGATTCACGCTGGACGAGAACGGCCGCAAGATGTCGAAGTCGGTCGGCAACACCGTCGAGCCGCAGAAGGTGATGAAGGACTCCGGCGCCGATATTCTGCGGCTGTGGGTCTGCGCCACCGACTATGCCGACGACCAGCGCATCGGCCCGGAAATCCTCAAAAACACCATCGAGACCTACCGCAAGCTGCGCAACTCGATCCGCTGGATGCTTGGCACGCTGGCGCATTTCAAGGCCGGGGAGCAGGTCGCGCACGCCGACATGCCCGAGCTGGAGCGGCTGATGCTGCATCAACTCGCGGGCCAGGCCGCCATC
>NZ_JAUYAN010000213.1 GCF_030693485.1 Bradyrhizobium sp.
AGGCCGTCGATGTCGGACAGCAGGATCAGCAAGTCGGCGCTCGCCATGGTGGCGACGCGGGCGGCGAGGCGGTCATTGTCGCCGTAGCGGATTTCGTTGGTGGCGACGGTGTCGTTCTCGTTGATGACCGGCACCGCGCGCCATTCCAGCAGCTTGGCGATGGTCGAGCGCGCATTGAGATAGCGGCGGCGTTCCTCGGTGTCCTGCAGCGTCACCAGGATCTGTCCGGCGCCGATGCCGTGATGGCCCAGCACCTCCGACCAGATCCGCGCCAGCGCGATCTGCCCCACCGCGGCGGCGCCCTGGCTTTCCTCCAGCTTCAGCGCGCCGCGCGGCAATTTAAGTCGGCTGCGGCCAAGCGCGATTGAGCCGGACGAGACCACCAGCACGTCGCGGCCCTCGCCGTGCAGTTTGGCGATGTCGGCAGCCAGCGCGGCGAGCCACGCCTCCCGCACTTCGCCCGCATCGGAGTCGATCAGCAGTGACGAGCCGACCTTGACGACGATGCGGCGAAAATTCTCGAGCGAGGGGCGGGTCATGGGATGCAGTCGAGTGAAGCGTTGGTTGCGAGTTTCGCAGCGGGCCGGAACCGGCGCAAGTCAGGGCTCATGTCAGCCCTGCGGCGCCGGCGACCACGGCTCGGCCGGGGTGCCCTTGGCCTTGAGCGACACCGGGGCTTCGCCGATCACTGCGACCAGCGCCCGCAGCGCGTCCTTGACGCCTTCGCCGGTGACGCCCGACATCAGCAGCGGGGTTTTCTTCGCAGCGCGCTTCAGCCGGTCTTTCTGCTTTTTCAATTCGTCCGCGGTCACCGCGTCGATCTTGTTCAGCGCCACGATCTCGATCTTGTCGGCGAGATTGCCCTCATAGGCGTCGAGTTCGGTCCGCACCGTCTTGTAGGCCTTGCCGGCATGCTCGCAGGTGGCATCCACCAGATGCAGCAGCACGCGGCAGCGTTCGACATGGCCGAGAAAGCGGTCGCCGAGGCCGGCGCCTTCATGCGCGCCCTCGATCAGGCCCGGAATATCCGCCAGCACGAATTCGCGGCCGTCGACATCGACCACGCCGAGCTGCGGATGCAGCGTAGTGAACGGATAATCGGCGATCTTCGGCTTGGCGGCGCTGACCACGGACAGGAAGGTCGACTTGCCGGCGTTGGGCAGGCCGACCAGGCCGGCGTCGGCAATCAGCTTCAGCCGCATCCAGATCCAGCGCTCTTCGCCTTCCTGGCCGGGATTGGCGTTGCGCGGGGCGCGGTTGGTGGACGATTTGAAATGCGCGTTGCCGAAGCCGCCATTGCCGCCTTCAGCCAGCACGAATTTTTCGCCGAGCGCGGTGAAGTCGTGGATCAGGGTTTCGCGATCCTCGTCGAACAGCTGCGTCCCCACCGGCACCTTGAGCACGATGGCCTTGCCGTTGGCGCCATGGCGGTCCTTGCCCATGCCATTGGTGCCCTTCTGCGCCTTGAAGTGCTGCTGGTAGCGGTAGTCGATCAGCGTGTTGAGCCCGTCGACCACTTCGATGATGACGTCGCCGCCGCGGCCGCCATTGCCGCCGGAGGGTCCGCCGAACTCGATATACTTCTCGCGGCGGAACGCCACACAGCCATTCCCACCGTCGCCGGAGCGGATATAGACCTTTGCTTCGTCAAGGAATTTCATGGGCTACAGGTAGTGCAGGGGGGTCGGCGGGGCAACCTTTAGATGCCGGAATCGACGCGAAAAGTGCCCGTTTCGGGCCTTTTTGAGGCGTTTGGCGGCGTTGACATTTCATTGCATGGGGTTGTTTTGCGAATTTTTGAAAAGCCTCACCCCGGCCAGCACTGTCCGCCGCCATCGACCCGCAACACCTGCCCGGAGACGAACGCCCCGAGCGGACCGGCAAACACCTCGACCACCCGCGCCACCTCGTCGACGGTGGCGATACGGTCCAGCGTGCCGGTCTCGGCGAGCCGGGTCTGGTCCACGCTGCGTGTGCCCATGAAGCGGCCGGTGCGGGTGTCGCCGGGCGCGATGCAGTTCACGTTGATGTCGTAGGGCCGCAACTGGTCGGCGAGGCAGCGCGTGTAGTGCGTCATGCCGGCCTTGGCGACGGCATAGATCGAGCCCTGGGTGCGGCCCTTGAAGGCCGCGACCGAGCCGATGGTGACGATGCGGCCGGAGCGCCGTTCCATCATGCCGCGCGCCACTGCCTGACAGGTCAGGATGGTCGAAAGCAGGTTGCGGTCCAGCACCGCGCGCACGTCCTCCTCGCGAATGCCGACGGCATCGTTCGGATTTGGCTTGCCGCCGGCCGCCGCAATGTCGCCGCCGGCATTGTGGACCAGGATATCGATCGGCCCGAGCGAGCGGGATGTTGTCTCGACGATGCGCTCGATGTCGTCGCCCCTGGTCAGGTCGCCGAGCACGCGGATGGTGCGCACCCCGTGATCCGTTGCGACCGCTTCCGCCACCGCCGTCAGCGTGGTGCCCTCGCCATATTCCGCCGGCCCGTTCTCGCGCATGCCGTGAATGGCGACATCGGCCCCGAGGCTGGCGAGCCGCTCGGCAAAGGCGCGGCCGAGCCCGCGTCCGGCGCCGGTTACCAGCGCGATCTTGCCCGTTAACGGCCGAGCACCGTCGTGTGAAGCCATGTCGCTATCCTTCGGTTAGGGAAAATCAAAAACGTCTAGCCGGCTTGGCATAAAGCGCCAACTTGATCTTTTGCAGAACTATTCGCATGTTGCGCCCATAACGTCCGATCAGGGAGAAGTTTTCGTGGCCTATCCGAACACCCAGTTATTCATCAACGGCAAATGGCGTCCCGCGCACAGCGGCAAGACCATCGAGGTGCTCAATCCCGCGACCGAAGAGACGATCGGCACGGTCGCGCATGCAGGGCGTTCCGACCTCGACGAGGCGCTTGCCGCCGCCGCCGCCGGTTTCAAGGTCTGGCGCGCGGTATCGGCGTTCGACCGCTGCAAGATCATGCGCAAGGCCGCTGCCATCATGCGCGAGCGCAATGACGAAATCGCGCCGCTGCTGACGATGGAGCAGGGCAAGACGCTGGCCGAAGCCAAAATGGAAGCGATGGCGGCTGCCGACGTCATCGAGTGGTTCGCCGAAGAAGCCAAGCGCGCCTATGGACGGCTGATTCCGGCGCGCGGGCCGGGCATCTATCAAATGGCGATCAAGGAGCCGGTCGGTCCGGTCGCGGCCTTCACGCCCTGGAATTTCCCGATCAACCAGGTGGTGCGCAAGCTCTCCGCCGCGCTGGCGTCGGGATGCTCGATTATCGTCAAGGCTCCGGAGGAAACCCCGGCATCTCCTGCCCAGCTGATCCGCGCCTTTGCGGACGCCGGCGTGCCGGATGGCGTGATCAATCTGGTCTATGGCGTGCCATCCGAGATCTCGGAATATCTGATTCCGCATCCGGTGATCCGCAAGATCTCCTTCACCGGCTCGACCGTGGTCGGCAAGCAATTGTCGGCGCTGGCCGGCTTGCACATGAAGCGCGCCACCATGGAATTGGGCGGGCATGCGCCGGCGATCGTTTTCAACGACGCGGACGTGACCTCGGCGGCAAAAATCCTGTCGGCGGCGAAATACCGCAACGCCGGCCAGGTCTGCATTTCGCCGACCCGGATGCTGGTGCAGGACGATGTGTTCCGCGAATTCGTCGACAAGTTCGTCGAGGGCGCCAAATCGATGAACGTCGGCAACGGCATGGACCCCGACTCGAAGATGGGCTCGCTCGCCAATCCGCGCCGCGTGATCGCGATCGAGGGCATGGTACAGGACGCCATCGGCAAGGGCGCCAGGCTGGAGACCGGCGGCCATCGTGTCGGCAACAAGGGCTATTTCTACGAGCCCACCGTCGTCAGCGATGTGCCGAAGGACGCGCGCGCCATGAACGAGGAGCCGTTCGGTCCGCTGGCGCTGATCTCGCGCTTCTCGACGCTCGACGAGGTGACTGAGGAGGCCAATCGCCTGCCCTTCGGCCTTGCCTCCTACGCTTTCACCAGTTCGACCAAGACCGCAACCGCGATCGGCGCCAACATCGAGAGCGGCATGGTTTCGATCAACAGTTTTGGTCTGGCGCTGCCCGAAGTGCCGTTCGGTGGCATCAAGGACTCCGGATATGGCTCGGAGGGCGGCACCGAAGCCATGGATGCCTATTTCAACACCAAGTTTATTTCACAGACCGGGGTCTGAGAAAGCCGTCACGGCTCGCAGCGACCTGCCGGCGGCCTCGCTATCAAGCGGGCCGCCGGCGGATCAGAAACTTCTGCAGCCCCTCCAGCACCAGTTCGCGGCGCTGGTTGAACACGGTGCTGCGCAGGGCCACCACGCCGGTGGTCCGGCCCGGCACGAGTTCGGTCACTTCCAGCGCGGGATAGAGGGTGTCGCCGGCATAGACGGGCTTCAGAAATTTGCTCGATTGTTCGAGAAAGCCGACCAGCGAATCCTCGACGATATGGGGAAACAGGCCGGCCCCCGGCGCGGTGTGGACCAGGGTCTGGAAGCCATGCGCCAGCAGGTCCGGCATGCCGCGGGCGCGGCAATATTCGACGTCGTAATGGATCGGATGGGTGTCGCCGCTTGCGGCCTGGAACGCGGCGAACACCCCGGTGGTCTGGGTGCGGCCGGGAATGACGAAGCGTTCGCCGAGTACGAAATCCTCGAACCAGCGTTGTTCCGGCACCATGCGGTGCAAGGCGGGATCAAACTCGGTCATGCCAGATTTCCTGTGATGGTTTGCAAGCGTGACGTACCGGTATCGCAGAGCTGGGACTGCGACAATTGGCTCAATTCCGCGGCCCGGGCTTGTCTCAGGTCTCCACGCCTTTAAAACAGCGATGCGCAAAAGACGCGGATGGCCGGAACGAGCCATCGCAAAGAACAAGTGGGAAACGCCCGGGTACCATGACTCTGCTTGCAAAAATCTCGACCGGGCTGGACGATCGGTCCGCGCGGTTGGCCGGCATCGGGCTGATGCTGCTGGCGATCTTCATGTTCTCGTTCGGCGACGCGCTGGGCAAGTACATGGTCGCGACCTATTCGGTCGGGCAATTGCTGTGGCTGCGCGCCTGCGCGGCGCTGCTGGTGCTGCTGCCGATAGTCTGGCGGCAGCGCGCGGCGTTCGGCAGGCTGGAGCGGCCGTGGCTGCAGCTGCTGCGGGTGACGCTCTCCACCCTCGAAGTCGCGGCGTTTTTCATCGCGACCGTCTATCTGCCGCTTGCGGATGTCATCACCTACTATCTGGCGGCGCCGATTTTCGTCACTGCGCTGTCGGCGCTGGTGCTGCGGGAGCATGTCGGCTGGCGGCGCTGGACCGCGGTGCTGATCGGATTTTGCGGCGTGCTGATCGCGCTGCAGCCGTCGGCACAGACGGTGAGCTGGCCCGCCATGATTGCGCTCGGCGGCAGCCTGTCGTTTGCGTTACTGATGCTGATTACCCGCTCGCTGCGGGCGACGCCGGATATCGTGCTGGCGACCTCGCAATTTGTCGGCACCTTCGCGCTGGGTGCGCTGATGGCGCCGTTCGGCTGGGTGACGCCCGGCCTCGGCAGCCTCGGCCTGTTCGCGGCGGCCGGCTTCATCTCGGTCGGCGCGTTGCTCTGCGTCAATCGTTCCCTGAAACTCGCGCCCGCCAGCGTGGTGGTGCCGTATCAGTATTCGATGATCGTCTGGGCCGTGATGTTCGGCTATTTCGTATGGGGCGACATCCCGCAGCCGCCGACCATCATCGGCGCGGCCATCATCATCGCCGCGGGGATTTATATCTTCTGGCGCGAACAAAAGCTCGGGCACGAGGAGCCGGTGGTCAATCCGCCGGTGTGAGGCGCAAATCCATTCGCCCGTCGTCCCGGCCTTGAGCCGGGACGACGGTTGTTGCTACCCTTCATGCCTTCTCGAACTGTTCCAGTTCTTCAGCGACGACCACACACTCCGGCTCAACCGGAAGCGATCGACCGGGGTCGACGATCCCAGCGCCTCGAAGCGGTGCAGCTCGACGCCGCTCCACTGGAAGCCGCATTTCTCCAGAATGTTGCGCGAGGACGGGTTGGCGACCCGGGCGCCGGAGATCAGGTGCTCGACCGCGAATTCCTCGAAGGTGAAATCGATCACCGCCCGCGCCGCCTCGGTGCCAAACCCCTGGCCCCAATGATCGACGCCGAGCCAGTAGCCAAGCTCCGGCGCCTCCGGCTCGCGCCAGTCGACGCCGACCATGCCGACCGGCACGAAATTGTCTTCGATCAGGAACACGGTCTCGCGGGCATCGGCCGCCATCGCGCGCACGAATTCGATCGCATGGTCCTGGGTGTAGGGATGCGGCAGGCGGCGGGTCATTTCTGCAATGCGGCGATCATTGGCCAGAGCCGCGATCGCTTTTACGTCCGCGAGCGTCGGCCTGCGCAGCATCAGCCGTTCGGTCTCGAGGACGCAGGGACTGGCCTTGTGCAATGTCGGAGTCGGGATATCCTGCAGCATGTCGGGCTCCTGGAGACAGCTCTTTGACTATGATGCGTGTTCTGGTCGCAAAACCGGTGTCCACTTTTGCGGAACACGCATAAAAAAGAGGAGGCCGGTTTCCCGCCTCCCCAATAGAGCCCTCAGGAGCTCCGCCGGTTCAACAGGACCCGGCGGACTCATGTTGTCCACCGTTTACTCGGCCGCGGCTTCCATCATCGGTACAACCGATACGAAAGTGCGGCCGTTGGCTTTGGCACGAAACTCGACATGGCCTTCGACCTTGGCAAACAGAGTATGGTCGGTGCCCATGCCGACATTAAGGCCGGGATGCCAGGTGGTGCCGCGCTGACGCGCAATGATGTTGCCGGGGATCACGTGCTCGCCGCCATATGCCTTGATGCCGAGGCGCTTGCCTGCGGAATCTCGTCCGTTTCGCGATGAACCGCCTGCTTTTTTGTGAGCCATGGCCCGTCTCCAACTTCTCTCAAATTTCTAGATCAATTCCTTGACGGAATCATCTCACTTTTTGTCACGATTCAGTTCTTGTCACTTTTTCGCGGGCGGCTTCTTCGCATCGGGCTTGGCGCGCGGCTTGGCCGCGGCCTTGGTCGTTGCCTTGGCCACCGGCTTCCTCGCGGGCGCCTTCTTCTTGGCCACCGGCGCGTCATCGTCGTCGTCGCCGTCGACGGGCGCCACCACAACCGGCTTCTCGCGCTTCGGGCGAGGGCCGATGGTCGGCTTGTTGTCGTTGGTCAGGATCTCGGTGATGCGCAGCACCGTGATCTCGTCGCGGTAGCCGCGCTTGCGGCGCGAATTCTTGCGGCGGCGCTTCTTGAATGAGATGACCTTGGGGCCGCGCTTGTGCTGCAGCACTTCGGCTGCCACCGAAGCACCTGCTACCGTCGGCACGCCGAGCACCGGCGATTCACCGCCGACTAGCAGAACTTCGCCAAGCTGCACGATCGTTCCGACATCGCCGGCGATCTTGCCAATCTCGAGCACATCATCCGGAACGACGCGGTATTGCCGGCCGCCGGTTTTGATGACTGCGAACATCGTTTAATTCCTTCGTGTTCGATCCCGGCCTCGGACAAGTCCGGGCCGGCTTTTTCTTCAGTCGTTATGGGTTCAATTTCCGCGCGGTTCTCTCGGGAGCGATCCCTTGAATTCGCGCAAAAACAAACAGCGCGAGAAAACCTCGCGCCGGATTGGCGGGACTTATAGCCGGTGACGGCCATGAGTCAAGGAAATCCGGCCCAAAAACCGGCCAAATATGCCGGATTTGGGCCGAAACGGGCGAATGGGCGGGGTATAGCGAATGCAGGGGCCCGTTCGCCACGCGCCATTCGCTACTCGCCTTCGTGAAACCAATGGGTTCCCCCGCCGTTGTCCCGCGAATTCTGACCGCAGGGGCAAAAAAATGGCTGAGGATACTACGACGACGGGCATCGCCCGCCACGGCGCCACCCGGCTGCCGTCGGTCGACGTCGACAGTTTCAATATCGAGCTCAAGGACGATGACGGCTTTCTCGGCGACCGCGCCAGCAAGGGCGCGTTTCGCCGGATTCTGGACGGACTGCGCAAGCTGAAGGACGATGACGATCCGCTCGGCAACAAGGACTCCGATGACATCGGCAAGACCGAGCTCGACGAGGCGCTGGTCGGCGAGGACATCCACGCCGCCGCGCTGGTGCACGGCGCGATCGAGGAATTCGCCCAGGAACTGGCCTATGTGACCGGGCGGTTTCTCAAGACCAAGGCCTGGGCCGGCACCGAGCGCATCGTGGTCGGTGGCGGCTTTCGGCTGAGCCGGGTCGGCGAACTCGCGATCGCGCGCACGGATGTCCTGCTCAAGGCCGCGGAGTTCGACGTCGACCTGGTGCCGATCCGCTTTCACCCTGATGAAGCCGGTCTGATCGGCTGCCTGCATCTGGCGCCGTCCTGGATCTTCGAGGCCCATGACAGCATCATCGCGGTCGACATCGGCGGCACCAATATCCGCTGTGGCGTGGTCGAAACCCGCTGGAAAAAGGCCAAGGATTTATCCAAGGCCGAAGTGTTCAAATCCGAACTCTGGCGCCACGCCGACGACGAGCCGACCCGGGAGGGAACGGTCAAGCGGCTGGTCAAGATGCTGAAGGGGCTGATCACCGCGGCCGAGGCCGAAGGGTTGAAGCTGGCGCCCTTTATCGGGATTTCCTGTCCCGGCGTCATCAACGGGGACGGCTCCATCGAAAAGGGCGCCCAGAACCTGCCGGGCAACTGGGAAAGCAGCAAGTTCAACCTGCCGGCCAGCCTGGTCGAGGGCATCCCGCAGATCGGCGATCACGACACCGCGGTGCTGATGCATAATGATGGCGTGGCGCAGGGGCTTTCCGAGGTTCCGTTCATGCAGGACGTCGAGAGCTGGGGCGTGCTGACCATCGGCACCGGCCTTGGCAATGCGCGTTTCACCAACCGAGCCAAGGAAAAGAACGGCAGGAAGGCCAGGGAAGACAAGAAGGACGACAAGAAGGAAAAGAAGAGCAAGGATTGAGGTTCACCGATTGAGGTCCCTGGGCGGGTAACCTTGACTGGTTAGGTTAAAATACGGATCGCGTTGCCGATTTCCGGCGGCCCGCTACGGTCAAGCCGTCGCTCAGACTGGCCAGCGAAGCCGCACTTCCGGCCAGAATTTCAATGACGCGACACGGGGCCGCCAGGGTTTGTCGCGTCTGGCGGCCCCACTCTTGCCGCTGGGCAAGGTTTGCCCTGGATCGGCAAATTCCTGCCGCCAGCGCCTTGTCTGCCCCGCCATCCTCGCCTAGAACTCGCCCCGACCGCGGGCGGATCAAACCACCCGCAATGGCGCCTGGAGAGGTGGCAGAGTGGTCGAATGCACCGCACTCGAAATGCGGCATAGGTGCAAGCCTATCGGGGGTTCGAATCCCTCCCTCTCCGCCA
>NZ_JAUYAN010000220.1 GCF_030693485.1 Bradyrhizobium sp.
GATGGCCGTCGACGGAAACTGGAATATCGTCATGACTACCCCGATGGGCGAGCGCAAGGCGACGCTGACCCTTTCGAGCGCGGGCGGCACGCTGACGGGCACGCAGGGCGCCGACGGCAATTCCGGCGAAATCTTCGACGGTACCGTCGCAGGCGACGACGTCGCCTGGAAAATCTCGATCACCAACCCGATGCCGCTGACGCTGGCATTCTCCGGCAAGGTTGCCGGCGACAACATGTCCGGCGAAATGGGCATCGGCCCGATGGGCAGCTTCCCGTTCACGGGAACAAGGGCGTAAGTGCGCTTGCGCAGGTAGCGCCACCATTGCGGCGCCGGCTTCCCCGGCGATGCCAGGCATCGCCGGTCACGGTACCGTGCGACCGTAACCAGGTCCGGACAGAACCGTCTGCTTGAATGCAACCGGGGCTTGTGTCAGTTTTGGCACCAATAGCCCGTTGGAGGCATCCCTTGCGGACGGTCTTTCTCAGCTATGCATCCGATGACAACGCCGTCCCCGACGAGCAATTCAAGGGGTGGGTCAGTTCGCTCGACAGCTGCCTGAAGCTGGAAATCCAGCATCTGGACGAAGTCAGGCTGTGGCGCGACGTGCGCGATTTCAGGGAAAGCGGCCTGATCACCGACGGACTGCGGGAACAGGTCAGAAATGCCGCGATGTTGCTGGTGGTGCTGTCGCGCCACTACAAGACCAAGCAATACACGGAATTCGAGCTCACAGAATTCTTCGATTCCCGCAAGCCGGACGAACTGGCGACCGACCTGATCATTCCCGTACTGCCGAGACCGATCGATCCAGGGCAAATTCCACCGCCGCTCCAGGGATTGAAATACATTCCGTTCTTCGACATCGATCCGGAAACCGGAAAGGTCGAGCCGTTCTACGACGGCTATGGCAAGTTCGTTTCCGAGAAATACTGGGATGCCGTTCGCGAGGTGGCCAAGCTGATCGATACGCGACTGAAGGGCTTGCCCGACGACCCCCACAAGGCGACCGTCTACCTCGCGGCGCCCGGGCTCGATCAGGTCACCAATCACTGGAGGGTCTACAAGGAACTCGAAAGCCAGAAATGTCTGATCGCGCCGATCGATCCGTGGCCGGCTAATGCGGACAAGGCGAAAGATCATTTCGGCGCCGGGATCAAGAACGCATCGTTCTCGGTCCATCTGCTCGGCGCGGTTTCCAACAGTGCGCGACGCGCCGATTTGAACGAGCTGACCGTGCTGCAGCTCGATATGGCTGGCGCGCGCCAGAAGACCGATCCGAAATTCCGCCGGCTGATCTGGATTCCCCAGGGTCTGAAAGAACCGGATTCCGCACAGCAGGCGCTGATCAAGAGTCTCGAGGACGGGACGCGGTTGACCGCGCAGGACGAACTCGTGCGCGGCGGGCTGGAAATGTTCAAGGAAATCGTCCGCGATGAGCTGGAGCAGGCCGGTGCCGCGAAGGCACCGCCATCGTGAGCGGGCTTTCATCCAGCCAGCCATATCCGGGACTGCGCGCGTTCGAGGAAGGCGACCAGGAATACTTCTTCGGCCGCGACGCACAGACACGCGGTCTGCGGCAAAAGCTCGACACCAGCCGGCTGGTGGCAGTCGTCGGCCGTTCAGGTTGCGGTAAATCCTCGCTGGTGAAAGCCGGCCTCATTCCCATGCTTGCGCAGGAGAACGCCGCGGGCGAGCCGATCTGGCGCATTGCGCTGTTTCGACCGCAGGGCCGGCCGATGGAGGAACTCGGCACGGCGCTGCTCGACCTTGCCCCCGGCGGAGCCGAGGACGCCAGAGAGCTGCGCCGCAGCCGGCTTGCCGCCATGCTGTCCCGCAGCAGCCTGGGATTGGTCGAGGCCGCCCGCGAACTTGGCCTCTCCTCCACCGGCCGGCTGCTCATCATCGTCGATCAGTTCGAGGAGATCTTCCGGTTCGAGGACCCGAGCGGCAAAAGCGCCGACGAGGCGACCGCCTTCGTGCGGCTCCTGATCGAGGCGATCAATGCCGAGACCCCCCATATCAACGTCATCCTGACCATGCGGCTCGACTTCCTCGGCGATTGCGCCCGTTTCCAGCGGCTTCCGGAGGCGATCAGCGACGGTCAGTATCTGGTTCCGAATCTCAGCCGCGCCGAACGGCGGGCCGCCATCGAAGCGCCGGCGAAAAAGGCCGGCAAGCTGATCAGGCCCGAAGTCACGCAGCGGTTGCTCAACGAAATCGGCGAGGATCCCGATCAGTTGCCAGTCCTGCAGCACGTGCTGATGCGGATGTGGCAGCATGCAGGTGCGGCTGCCGAGATTTCGCTCGATGACTACACCGGCACCGGCGGTGTCCAGGAAGCGATCTCGCGCCACGCCGATCAGATCTACGGCGCGTTGCCGAGCGACGGCCATCGCGTCGCCGCCGAGCGCCTGTTCAAGGCGATCTCGGAACGCGACCGCCGCGGCCGCTCGATCCGCCGCGCCACCCAGTTCGGCGACATCGCGGCCATCGTATCCGGCGACGACGCGACGATGCCGGCCGCCAAAAGCGAACAGAAACTGCTCGAAGTGGTCGATGCGTTCCGCGCGCCGGACTGCTGCTTCGTCATGCCTCCGGCCGGTGAGTATATCGAGCCGTCCACACTGATCGACATCTCGCACGAAAGCCTGTTGCGCGGCTGGAGCAGGCTGACCGGCACGCCGGAAAAAGAAGGCTGGATCGGCGAGGAAGCCGCCAATGGGCGCAAATACAATGACCTCCTGGAGGATGAAAAGCGGAATTACATATTCCCCAGCAAAATCGCCGATGAGCGGCAGCTGTGGTGGCGAACGACACGCCCGAATGCGGCGTGGGCCGAGCGGTACGGGAACAAATTTGTCGCGGTGAAGGATTTTCTTGAAGGCGTGTTCGACCTCCACCGCAGAGAGTTCGAGATTCGCCAACAGCGCGCGGTTCGCAAGCGCTACTTGCGCGCAGCGACCGTCGTCCTCGTCTTGATCGGGGTCGTCTCGGCCATCGTGTTTCTCTTCAATGAGCAGAAGAAGCGCGCCCAATTTGCAACGGAGCAGGCCCAATTGGCGACCCAGCGGGCCGAAATCGAGATCGAGCGGGCCCGGGTTGCTGCGGCCGGCGAGGAACAGATCGCCCAAGAGAAAAACCGCCTTGCCCGGGACTATGACGCCAAGCTCAACCAGGCCTTGGCGGACATTCAGGCGCAAAAGGATCAGCTGGAGAAATTCCGGCGGGATGTCAGCGAGAGGGTCGAGCAGGTCCAGAAGGCGTTGCCGCTGAACGACAGCAAGGTCCAGCAGGACCTGAGCAAGTTCGTCCAGTCGAACTCAGCGGTCAGCGACGCCACGGCGCAGCGCGCCATCGTCGATGCCAAGGGCGAGGCGCCTGCAGCGACGCTGTCGAGCAACACCGGCTTCATGTGGATCGGGTCGGCTGGAGCGGCGCCGCGAAGCAATCTCAACACGCCGGCCGGCGTCGCCGTTGCCGCCGAGGCGGTGAAGGCCGGTGAACAATATACCACCGACCTCGATATCTATCTGCGCAAGGGATTACCCGAACTTCCGGGTTACATCCAGCAGCCCACCCTCGGCATCATGCCTGAGGGTACGCGCATTCAGATTGTGAACATCGCGCCCGCGTTCCAGCGTCCCGCTGGCGACCAACTCTGGGCGCAGGTACGGGTGGTGAAGCTGGCGCTTTCGACCGTGTATTTGCAGTTCGCCGGTGGCACGCGCGACCAGGCCCGGCAGCTCTCGAAGAACCTGCAGGACAAGGGTTACAAGATCCCCGGCGAGGACCGTACCGAGGCCGCCGCGGGCAAGCGCGAGGTGCGATATTTCTATGCCGCACAGAAAGCCATCGGGATCCAACTGGCGGCCGATGCAACCCAGGCGCTGCAGCGGCTCGGCTATCCATCACTGCAGGTCTCGGCCGTCCTCGCGGCAAACCCCGCCAAGAGCAATCCGGACGGCAAGCTCGAACTCTGGCTGGAGATTCCGCCGAAGTAGATGCGCGGCTTCGGCGCACCGCCGCGCGGACCTGGCGGCGCCGGAACCGAGGCCCCCTCACCCCAAATTCAGTTCCTTGAAGAAATCATTGCCCTTGTCGTCGATGATGATGAAGGCCGGAAAATCCTCGACCTCGATGCGCCAGATCGCCTCCATGCCGAGTTCGGGATATTCCACCACCTCGACCTTCTTGATGCAGTGCTCGGCGAGGTTGGCCGCCGCACCGCCGACCGAGCCGAGATAGAAGCCGCCATGCTTCTTGCAGGCCTCGCGCACCGCGACCGCGCGGTTGCCTTTGGCGACCATCACCATCGAGCCGCCCGCGGCCTGGAACTGGTCGACGAAGGAATCCATCCGTCCCGCCGTGGTCGGGCCGAACGCGCCGGAGGCGTAACCATCCGGCGTCTTGGCGGGACCCGCGTAGTAGACCGGATGATTTTTGAAATAGTCCGGCAGCGGCTCGCCCTTTTCCAGCCGCTCGCGCAGCTTGGCGTGCGCGGAATCGCGCGCCACGATCATGGTGCCCGACAGCGACAGCCGGGTCTTGATCGGATGCTTTGAAAGTGTCGCCAGAATGTCCGCCATCGGCTGGTTGAGATCGATCTTGACCACCTCGCCGCCGAGCGCCTGCTCCACCGCGGGCAGATACTGCGCGGGGTTGTGCTCGAGCTCCTCGAGATAGACGCCGTCTCTGGTGATCTTGCCGAGCACCTGGCGGTCCGCCGAGCAGGACACGCCGAGCCCGATCGGCAGCGACGCGCCGTGGCGCGGCAGCCGGATCACGCGTACGTCATGGCAGAAATACTTGCCGCCGAACTGCGCGCCGACGCCGAGCGACTGCGTCATCTTGAGAATTTCCTGCTCCATCTCCAGATCGCGGAAGGCGTTGCCGTCGGCCGAGCCATGGGTGGGCAGCGCGTCGAGATAGCGCGCCGAGGCCAGCTTCACCGTCTTCATGCAGAGTTCGGCCGAGGTGCCGCCGATCACGATGGCGAGGTGATAGGGCGGGCACGCTGCGGTGCCGAGCGTCAGCACCTTCTCCTTCAAAAACGCCAGCATGCGGTCTTTGGTCAGAACCGACGGCGTCGCCTGGAACAGAAAGCTCTTGTTGGCGGAGCCACCACCTTTGGCCATGAACATGAACTTGTAGGCGTCATCGCCCTCGGCATAGATCTCGCACTGCGCCGGCATGTTGTTGGCGGTGTTCTTCTCCTCATACATCGACAGCGGCGCCACCTGTGAATAGCGCAGATTGCGGCGCAGATAGGCGTCGCGTGCGCCCTCGGACAGCGCGGCCTCGTCGTCGCCATCGGTGATGACGCGAAAACCCTTCTTGCCCATGATGATCGCGGTGCCGGTGTCCTGGCACATCGGCAGCACCCCGCCGGCGGCGATGTTGGCGTTCTTCAGGAAATCGAGTGCTACGAACTTGTCGTTGGGGCTGGCCTCGCCGTCGTCGAGGATATTGCGCAACTGCTGCAGATGGCCCGGCCGCAGATAATGATTGATGTCGCCGAACGCGGCCTCGCTGAGCGCCCGCAGCGCCTCCCGCGTCACCACCAGCATCTCCTTGCCCAGCACGTTTTCCACCCGCACGCCCTCGGACGTGATCTTGCGGTACGGCGCGGTATCGGCGCCGAGCGGAAACAGCGGCGTGTGCTTGTAGGGCGGAACAGGGGTGGCAGCGGACGGGATGGGCGTTGGGGCGTTCATTTGGCTCTCGCGAGGTTTAGGCCGAAGGCGTCAGACGCTCTGTCGGCGATTGAACCGTTCTAAGCACTTTTGACACAAAGGGAAGGTTCCAGGAATCCCGCAGCAATCGAAATAGAGCATGACTACTGCCCCCGTACCGCGGCCATCGCCTCCCCTGCCTCAACCTCCCCGCTTCATTTGGGACCGCGTACCGTGCTGATCATCGCCGCCCTGCGAGGGCTTCGATTCGGCCTCAAGCGTGCCCACCTTGTCTACAGCCTGCTTGGGATCATCATCTTCGCGATCGGCGTCAGCATCTACGGGTTTTGATCGACCGTTCCGATTGACATCGGCCCCCGGGCCTTGCAGGAAATCGACATGCGCGTTTCAATGGGCGTAAAGGGGCATCTTGCATGAGAACGGACTTTGGCAGATCGACCATATTGGCCGCAATATTGCTGGCGGCATCGGCGCTCACGGTATCGGGCACTCAACCGGCGCGCGCCGACCGCTGCGAAGATATCGCCAAGGAACTCAAAAGCCAGGTCGACGGCATCAAGATCGGCATCACCACCGGCAAGACCATCTATTTGTCCCACCCGCAGGCCCGGGAGCTTTCGCTGGGCTGCCGCGGCGCCAACTTCTCCAATGAACTCTACGCCAAGGCCGACCGCCGCAAGCCGAAGCCGGAATTTTTCGAGCTGGTCGCCAGCGCCGGCGCCATCGTCTTCACTATTCCGAAGCCCGACGTGATGACCGGTTCCACCCGCTGCATCAAGCGGATGGGGTTGCTGCGCGGCGACCGGGTCAAGATGCGCTTCCGCCGGCTCAACATGGAATGCACGCGCACCAAGACCGAAGCAGCGATCGCAATCACGCGCGGCTCGGACGAGTAGCCGGCCGCGGCGGGCGGTATCACCAGTAATCTGCCAACAAGATCGATCGCATCTTAGGGAAATTCGAGCCCGCCGTTCACCACTGCCCGGGAATTGCGGCGATGCTGCACGATTGCCGCCATGGATTCATAAAGCTTTCGCCCCCGGCGCGTCACAGTCGGGAGCAACCAAGCAAGGATCCTGTCCGATGAGTGTTTCCGCAGTCAGCCCTTCCATCTCCATGAAACCGCCCGAGGCCAGCGTGCTCAAACCGCCGGAGGTCAGGGTCGATCGCGACGATCGCACGTCGCCGCCGCCGGTGCGGGCCGCGCTGCCGCCGGGCCAGGGAACGAGGATCGACCAGCTCGTCTGAACACATCCCGCAAATTCGTTTATACTGCCGGCCACAACCCCTCATGGAGCGGATGCGGTCCGATGCCCAGTAACATGACCTACACCGGCGGCTGCCATTGCGGCATGGTGCGATTCGAATGCACCACCGACCTTGCCATGGTCACCGCCTGCAACTGCTCGATCTGCACCAAGAAGGGCCTGCATTTCGCATTCCTGGCGCCGAAGAGTTTCGTGCTTCGCGCCGGCGAGGACAATCTGCGCGAATATCTCTTCAACAAGCATGCGATCCGGCATCAATCCTGCAACGACTGCGGCGTCGAGGTATTTGCACGCGGCAGCAAGCCCGACGGCAGCGAAGTGGTGGCGCTCAACGTCGCCTGCATCGACGGCATCGAGCTTGCCAAACTGACGATGACGCCGATCGACGGCCGGAACAGGTAGGGGTTGCCGTCATTCCGGGGCGATGCGTAGCATCGAAACCGGAATCTCAAGATTCCGGTTCGGGTCTCCGGCGCGCCCCCGAATGACGTAGTTTAAGCATCCAGTTCCCTGTAGCGGCGGAAGATTCCCTCCTCGTTGAAGGCAATGCGGCGTTCGCTCGCCAGATACGCCATGATGTTCGGCCGTGCCGCGACGCGGTCGTGCAGATCGACCAGGCCGGGGATCCTGCGCTCGAACACCTTCATGCGTTTCGGGAAAGCGTAGCGCAGCCCCGCGACGATCTGGAACAACGAGAGATCGACGTAAGTAACGCGGCGGCCGGCGACCCAGGAGCCGCCGCTGCTCTCCAGCACCCCCGCGAAATATCCAAGATATTTCGGCACCCGCGCTTGCCAGAATTCCGCGGTGCGCTTCTTCGCCGGCCCGCGCTGGTCCTCGTAATACAGCGACGGCCCGAGCGGATGATGGGTGTCATGGATTTCGAGGACGAGATCCGTGATCGTCAGCTGCAGCTGATGCAGCCACAATCTTCCCGCTTCGGCCTTCGGCGCGAGGCCATGGCGCGGCCCGAGATAGAGCAGGATGTTCGCGGTCTGCCCGATCACGAACTTTCCTGCTTTCAGAAACGGCGGAGCGAATGGCGGCGTGCCGCTCGGCTCCATCATCTTCATCATCGCGCCCATGCCGCGCTGGCGCGCCACGTCGGCGTAATCGGCGCGGGCCTCCTCCAGCGCGAGGCGGACAAATTCGCCGCGTCCCTGGATCTGCGGCCAGTAGTAGAGCTCATAACGCATCGGCGATCCCTCGTCGTCCATATCCTTAACAAAACATTAGAGCAGCCGCCTGCAGCAAGCATAGTGCAGGTTGCATCCGGGTTTCGCTTTTCGGTTACAAAGTTTCAACGCTGTTTCGCAGAGTACGAGTTCCATCAAACACCTGAGCCGCTTTTCGCGCGTAGCTTTAACGCGCGTGCCCTTTAGTGCGAGCCTGGAGAGCTCCTCATGCCGCCCGACACGGTCTTCGCTTTCGCCTACCATCAGATGCTCGTCGTCATCGCCGGCGCCGTTTGCCTGTTCGGCACCTGGGTCGGCATGCGCCATTTTGCCCGCGCCCGCGCCACCCAGGGCACCACCCGCTATGGCTGGCTGTTCATGGCCTCGGTCGGTACCGGCGCCGCACTCTGGGCTTCGACCTTCATCTCGATCCTGGCGCTGGACCCGTCGCTGAACAGCGGGTTCGAGCCGTTCGCCACGCTGGTGGTGCTGATCGTCGCGGTCATTGCCTGCTTGGTCGGATTCGAGATCGGCAGCCGGCACTTTACCCTGGCGCCGGAACTCGGCGGCCTCGTGATGGGGGCAGGCATCCTGGCCATGCACTTCACCGCCATGAAGTCCTGGCACATCGCGGGCACCACGCATTGGAACGCCTACGGCGTCGTCATGACCTTCGTGCTCGGCCTCGGCTTGAGCGCGCTGGCGGTCAACCGCGCCAACCGTCCGGTCACCCGCTGGTGCCGCCATGGCGCGGCGATCGTGCTGGCGTTCATGATCTGCGCGATGCACTACGCCATGACGGCGGCGTCGACCACCCTGCCCGACCCCTCGGTCGCGCTGCCGCCATATCTCATCCCCGCACCCATGCTCGGCTTCGCCGTGGTCGCCGCCGTATTGCTGGTGATGGGCAGCGGATTTTCGACCTACATCATCGACCTGCGCTCGCGCACCGAATCGGCCGACCGCATCCATCAGCTGTCATTCAACGACACCATGACCGGACTGCCGAACCGCATCGCCTTCAACGAGCGGCTGGCGTACGATACCGCCGAAGCCCACGAGAAGGCGCACAAGCTCGCCGCGTTCTCGATCGACGTCGATGGCTTCAAGGATATCAACGACGTGTTCGGCCACAGTGCCGGCGATCTGCTGCTGATCGAGGTGGCCGACCGGATGCGCCGAACCATCGGGTCGGGCGAATTCCTCGCCCGCCAGAGCGGCGACGAATTCCTGGGCCTGCAGACCTCGGGCAATCATCCGCAGGATGCGCACGGCTTTGCCGGGCGGATCGCACAAGCCTTCGCCCAGCCCTTTACCGTCCAGGGCCAGATGGTCACGCTCACCGCCTCGATCGGCTTCTCGGTGTTTCCGACCGACACGCCGGAGCGTGACCAATTGCTCAGCAACGCCAAGCTGGCGATGCACCGCGGCAAGAGCAAGCAGCGCGGCTCGGTCTGCATGTACAGCCACGAGATGGACGATACCGCCCGGGCGCGACGCGCGCTGGCGCGCGACCTGCAGACCGCCGCCGAACGCGGCGAGCTCGCGCTGCACTATCAGTTGCAGACCTCCCTTGCGGATGGAAGGATCTGCGGCGCCGAAGCCCTGATGCGCTGGCAACACCCGAAGCACGGCATGATCTCGCCGGCGGAGTTCATCCCGCTGGCGGAGGAAACCGAGGCGATCGTGCCGATGGGCGAGTGGGCGCTACGCACCGCCTGCCGCGACGCCGCCCAGGGCAGGATTCCCGGAACCGTCGCGGTTAACCTATCGCCGGTGCAGTTCTCGCGCGATGACCTGGCGGAAACCATCCATGCGATCCTGCTCGAGACCGGGCTGTCACCGCGGCGTCTGGAAGTCGAAGTCACGGAATCGACCTTCATGTCGGACCAGACTCGCGGGCTGCATATCCTGCGCAAGCTGAAGGCGATGGGAATCGCGGTTTCGATGGACGATTTCGGCACCGGCTACTCGTCGCTGGCGACGCTGCACGCCTTCCCGTTCGACAAGATCAAGCTCGACCAGTCATTCGTCAAACGGCTACCGAAGGACGCCGCGGCGGCCGCCATCGTCCGCACCGTGCTGGCGCTCGGCGCGAGCCTCGGTATCCCCGTGCTCGCCGAAGGCATCGAAACCGAAGCGCAATGGCAGTTCCTCGCCAACGAAGGCTGCGACAAGGGCCAGGGTTATTTGTTCGCGCGGCCGGTGGCGCTGGCTCAATTGCCGGCGGCGATGGCTGCCGCCGCACGATTCGTGCGCGAGGATGCTATCGAACTTGCTGACGCGCCGGCGGTGGCCGCAGCATAAGCTGCGCCGCAAATTCGATCCTTGCGACGCAACCAATCAATTCGCCGCAAAACAATAAAACAGTCCGTCGCCGCCAGTGCTCTTCAGGTCATTCTGCGAACAGCCGCCATCCGGCCCGCGCGAGGGATGTGAGGTGTTCCAGGATTTCGAGGCGTCGTCGTCGCGCAGACCGACGCGGTCGGCATGCCCCACCATCGCAGCACCCTGCGTGCTGCTCGTCCAGTTCTTGCAGGTGCGGTCGTCGCCCGCGGCGAAGGCGGTGCCGTCAGCCTGTGATCCCGTCAGCACGTCGTGGCGGTTCGGCGTGTCGCCGCGGCCGTTGATGACGTCGCCTTTTTCGCTGAGCGCGGTCGCCTTGGTGAGATTGTTGGCGGCGCCGTGCAGTTCGACGACATCCTTGGCGATTACGACGCCTTTTGAATTCTGCCAAGGCCCCTTGCCGATGCGATCGCGGGCATTTTCCGCCGGCTTGCCGTCCGCCGGCTGGGTGGAAAGATAGGCGCGCCAGATTTTTGCACCGGCGCCGGCCGCCTGCGCCAGCTGCTGGCAATAATTGTCGGCGCCGGCGAGGCCGCCGAGATTGCCGCCATTGCCGATCCCCACCGAGGTGACGAAGAAGCTGGTGCCGGCGGCCTGCGCCAAAGCGGGCTGCGCCGCCAGCATGGCGAACGAGGCGGTGGCGAGGCCGAAGCACAGCCGCGAGATCATCCGGGGTAAAGCGGGCATCATCTCCTCCGATTGGCTATCTGATCCGCCGGCTGGTTGAGCGCCGGCCTGGCATGACATCAACACGACGCGGCCATGTTATCCCGGTTCCGCGACGTAGAACAGGGATGGCGACGCCGCAAAAGAAAAGGCGCCGCGGAATGAACCGCGGCGCCTTTGATATCAGCCTGTCGCAGACGGTCAGGTCTGCTGGATCGCCGAGAGTTCCCAGCTTTCGCCGCGCCGCCGCACGAAGGTCCAGACTTCGGTCGCCTCGACCGGCTGCTCGCTGCCCGCAACCAGACGGTTGGTGCCGCGCTCCAGCGTCTTGTCGACCAGCGAGAACCGCATCGCCACGCTGGCGTAGTCGGTTTCGCCCTCGCGCCAGGCTTCCGCAAGGTCGCCCTGCAGCAGCTTGACGTCCGACACCTTGTTGATGTCGTTCTTCGCCTTGTTCTCCTCGAGATCCTTGGTGAAGTACATCACCATCTCGGGGGTCGCCAGCGTGTGCAGCTTGTCGACATCCTCGTTCGACCAGGCGGTCTGGACATCGCCGAGCAACCGCTCGAATGTCTCATAGTCAGCCGGCTGGATCTCAAGCGGTGCGCTGCCCGAACCCAGGCCGAAGCCGGTTCCGGTTCGCAGCGAGTTCTGCGGTCCGCCGGGGCCGACTGCGGCTCCGGGCGCCGGGCCGGCATAGGCCGAGGCGGTGGCGGGAGAGTGACGGCGCTGCCACCACGACATCGCCAGCTTCACCACGATGAAGATCAGGCCGATCTGAAGGATCAGGCCGATGATCGACGCCATGCCGCCGAGGCCGGAGAACAACCCGCCGCCGAACAGCATGCCGAGCAGGCCGGCGCCGAGGAAGCCCGCGGCGAGGCCGCCAAGCATGCCCATGCCGGGCTTGTTGAACATGCCGCCCTTGGCAGCCGCGCCCGCGGCCGCGGGACCGGCCACGCCGGGGCTGCCCGGCTGGGTCATGGTGCGGTTCATCGGTTGCGCCGCGTTCGGCGCGGTGGCGGTCGGCGGCGGTGCGGAATAGGTCCGCGATCCTCGGGAACCCGAGCTGCCGCCACCGCCCGGCCGGGCGTCGGCCGCGGAGATCGCGAACATCACCGGAACCGCCAACGATAGAACAACGGCAAGGGCCTGGACGATGCCCCGCGTACGCTGCGTGAATTTCATGTCTGTTTCCTCAAAATCCCCAGCAGGGGG
>NZ_JAUYAN010000229.1 GCF_030693485.1 Bradyrhizobium sp.
TCGAACGGCAGCTTCGAGACCACGGCGACACCGTGATAGCCCTTCTGCCCGTTCAGCGCGACATGCTCATAGCCGAGCCGCTTGAAGCGCTTCAGCGGGAAGGCGTCGTCGATGCACTTCGTCTCCTGCAGGCAAAGCACGTCCGGCCGCACCGATTTGAGGAACTTGGCCACGATCTCGATGCGCAGGCGCACCGAATTGATATTCCAGGTTGTCAGGGAGAAGCGCATCGGGAGGATGTATCAGTGCCGGACGGAAAACACACCCTACATCCGGAGGGTCCCTTCGCTGTTGAGCGGCACGGCACGCTCCCTCATGGTGAGGAGCGCGCCCGGCGCGCGTCTCGAACCATCTGGCACTGCGCCAGTCGCCATCCTTCGAGACGCCGCGCGAAGGCGCGCGGCTCCTCAGGATGAGGTTGGGAGCTTGCGGCTATATAAGAACTAGCCCGGCGGCGTCGTATAATTGGTGAAGTCGATCTTGAACAGGCCGGGATCGAGCTTCCGGGATGAATCCACATTGTAGACCGCGACCGTGGTGTCATAGCCTTGCGGGTCGGTCACGGTCCACTGCTTGAGCTGGCCGTCCTTGGCGCCGACCATCAGCATCAGGCGGCTGGTGCCGATCAGCGCCTGCTTCTCCTCTATGGTGACGCTGATGAACAAGTCGTCCGCGGTCACGCTGACGACGTTGGTATCCTTCAGCAGATCGATGCGATCCGACAGCAGAAACCGCAGCGGCGTCTGCGACAGCGGATAGATGTCCTGGGTCGCGAGCTTGCTGTCGCGGACCGCCAGCGAGGATCCGTCGGCAATGATCGCGATCGGACTCGGCGGCTCATACTCGAAACGCACCTTGCCGGGTTTCTGGATGTAGAAGTCGCCCTTGATCTTGGTGCCGTCGGGCCCGACCTGGACGAAATTCCCGACCAGCGTCTGCAGCGACGACAGATAGGAGCTCACCCTGGCGGCCTGCGCCTTCTGGTTGGCGTCGAAGGTCGCAAATATATTGGCGGGTACATTGCGGCGCGGATCGGGAATCACCGGATTCGGCGCCGCGGTCTGGGTGGCGCCGGTCGTCATCGGCGCGCGCGGCGGCTCCGATGCGCTGATCTGCACGTCGCGGCCCTTCGGCGCGGGTTTGGGAATGGGAACGGTTTGCGCCTGCGACGGCGCCGCGATGCCGGCCACGGCGGCCGCGATCAGCAACGCCAGGACGGCGCGCCCATAGCGGGTTGATGGTCGTTTGGCCATTCGAAAATTCGGATCTGTGTTCAACGTGTCGTCCTGCCTGGCCGCCATTTTACCGTGCTTTGGGCCCAAGGAGATATCGTTTTTCCGTGAAAATATCATGCTGCGTCAGACAGTCCTTGAGGCTCAATAACGCTTAAAAACGGCTCTCTTCTTCTTCGACCAGAATTTCACGTTTGCCGGCATGGTTTGCCTGCCCTACAATACCTTCGAGTTCCATCCGTTCCATCAGCGACGCCGCGCGGTTATAGCCGATCTGCAGCCGGCGCTGGATGTAGCTGGTGGAGGCCTTGCGGTCGCGCTTGACGATCGCCACCGCCTGCGAGAACAGGTCGCCGCCGCCGCCCTCGCCGCCGCCCATGCCGGTGGCATCGAACACCGCGCCGTCTTCGTCGGTCGGCTCTTCGGCGGTGACCGCCTCGAGATATTCCGGCTGGCCCTGCGACTTGAGGTGGCGCACCACCTTCTCGACTTCTTCGTCCGACACGAACGGGCCGTGGACGCGGCTGATGCGTCCGCCGCCGGCCATGTAGAGCATGTCGCCCTGTCCGAGCAGTTGCTCGGCGCCCATCTCCCCGAGGATGGTGCGGCTGTCGATTTTCGACGTGACCTGAAACGAGATGCGGGTCGGGAAGTTCGCCTTGATGGTGCCGGTGATGACGTCGACCGACGGCCGTTGCGTCGCCAGGATCACGTGCAGACCCGCGGCGCGCGCCATCTGCGCCAGGCGCTGCACCGCGCCTTCGATGTCCTTGCCGGCGACCATCATCAGGTCGGCCATCTCGTCGACGATGATGACGATGTAGGGCAACGGATCGAGGTCGAGCTTCTCTTCCTCGTAGATCGCCTTGCCGGTTTCCTTGTCGAAGCCGGTATGCACGGTGCGGCTCAGCTCTTCGCCCTTGGTCTTGGCCTCGAGCAGGCGCTGGTTGTAGCCGTCGATGTTGCGCACGCCGAGCTTGGACATCTTCTTGTAGCGCTCTTCCATCTCGCGCACCGCCCATTTCAGCGCGACCACGGCCTTCTTCGGGTCGGTCACGACCGGCGTCAGCAGATGCGGGATGCCGTCATAGACCGACAGTTCGAGCATCTTCGGATCGACCATGATCAGGCGGCATTGATCCGGCCGCAGCCGGTAGACCAGGCTGAGGATCATGGTGTTGATGGCGACGGATTTGCCGGAGCCGGTGGTGCCGGCGATCAGCATATGCGGCGTCCGCGCCAGATCGATGATGATGGATTCGCCGCCGATATTCTTGCCGAGACAGAGCGGCAGTTTTGCCGCTGATTCGTCCCTGGCGGTCAGCAATTCGCGCAGATAGACCTTTTCGCGATGCGCGTTCGGCAGTTCGATGCCGATGGCGTTGCGGCCGGGGACCACGGCGACGCGCGCCGACAATGCGCTCATCGAGCGGGCGATGTCGTCGGCCAGTCCGATCACGCGCGAGGATTTGATGCCGGGCGCGGGTTCGAGTTCGTACAGCGTCACGACAGGGCCGGGATGCGCCTTGACGATTTCGCCGCGCACGCCGAAATCGCCGAGCACGCTTTCCAGCGCGCGCGAATTGGCTTCGAGCTCCGCCTTGCTCAGCGGCTGCCGGTCCGAAGCCTTCGGCGCCGTCAGCACCGAAACCGAAGGCAGTTCGAATTTGTCGGAAGCCTTGCGCTGCGGCGTACGCGGCGCGGCCTTCTTGCGCGGGGCGCGGGCGGCGGGAACGTCCTCTTCATCGTCTTCCTCGTCGACGAAATCCTCGTCGGCCTGCGGCGCCAGCGACGGCGCGGCGCGGCCGCCCAGGTTCGGTTCCTGGCGCTCGAACGAGACCGCGCGCGGCTGCGGCGCGCTGGCCACCAGCGAGCGATAGGCCAGCGAAAACAGCCACGCGAGCCGCGCCTTGGCGCTCATGAGGGCATGAAACGCCCATCCCAGCGAGACCGAGCCGCGATCGTCTTCTTCCACGAACGGCGCGTCGTCGTCCTCGATCGGCGTCAGCTCCGCCTCCTGCGGACGCGAGCCCATGCCGCTCGCGAACAGGAAGGTCGCCACCACGCCGGCGAACAGGATGATCCCGAGGACGAGGCGATAGATGATGCCGGGCGGTCCGAACACGACGGCAGGCGCGCGCACCAGCGCGTCGCCGACGACGCCGCCAAGCCCGGTCGGCAGCGGCCATGCTCCGCCATGCGCCCAGCAGCTGGCAAAGCCCGCCGATATCACCGTGCAGAGAATCCAGCAGGCGATTCGCAGCGCCTCGCGGTCGAAGGTGCGGTGGGTCAGCATGCGCCAGCCCCACACCGCGACGGGCAGGATCAGCATGATGGCGCCGAGGCCGATGATCTGCATCAACAGATCGGCGCCGATCGCACCGGGATAGCCGAGAATGTTGCGGATCGGGCGCGAGGTCGCGTGGCTGAGGCTGGGATCCTGCACCGACCAGGTCATCAACGCCGCCGTTGCCACGGCGGAGAGCGAGATCAGCGCAAGCCCGGCGAGTTCGCGCAGGCGCTTCGCCAGCGCCTCGCGGATAGATGCCGGCAAGTGGCCAACCAGGGGGAGAACGCGTTCGATCGCCGGCATGCTCATGGGGCCTTCGCGACTATTTCAGAACTTCGACCAGCCGGTGCAACGCCTCGGCTGTTGTTTCACTGTCCGCAACCAGCGCCAGCCGGATATAGCCGGCGCCGGGATTGCTGCCGTCGGCCTGCGGCCGCGCCAGGTAACTCCCCGGGATCACCCGCACGCCGGCGTCCCTGTAGAGCTTGATCGCCGCGGCTTCGTCGCCGCCGAGATCCGACACATCGAGCCAGACGCAGAAGCCGCCGGCGGGTCTGACATAGCCATAGCGGCTGCCGAGAATCTGGTCGGCGAGATCGAATTTGATCCGGTAGAGCCTGCGATTCTCTTCGACATGCGCCTCGTCGGCATAAGCCGCGACCGCCACGTGCTGCAGCGGCACCGGCACCTGCGGCGCCGCCACATTGCGCAGTTCGTGAAACAGGCCGAGAAACTTCGCGTCGCCGGCGGCAAAGCCGACCCGCATGCCCGGCAGGTTGGAGCGCTTCGACAGCGACTGGAACGCCACCACATTGGTGAAATCGGGTCCGGCGCATTCCAGCATGCTGCCGGGCGCTTCCCTGGTGTAGATTTCCGAATAGCATTCGTCGCTCAGAATCATGAAGCCGAAGCGGTCGGCGAGCTGCTTCAGCCGGCTGAGATATTGTTTCGATGCCACCGCGCCTTGCGGATTGGCAGGCGAGGCGATGTAGATCGCAACGGTGCGCGCCAGCGTGGCGTCGTCGAGCGCGTCGAGATCCGGCAGGAATCCGTTGGCGCGTGTGGTCGGCAGGAAAATCGCCTCGCAGCCCGCGGCGCGGGCGCCAGCGGCATAGGCCGGATAGAACGGATTCGGGATCAGGATCGCAGGCCTGCCCTTGCGCTCGCCGACATAACGCGCCGCGGTGAGCGCGGCGAAAAACAGCCCTTCGCGGCTGCCGTTCAGCACCAACAGCTCGGTTTCGGGATCGATCGCCCGCGGCAGGTCGAACCGGGCGGCAAGCCAGTTGGCGGCGCTCCGGCGGAACGGTTCGATGCCCTTGGCGATGGGATAACGGCCGAAATCGGCGATGTGCCTGGCCAGCACCGGGCCGACGAAGTCCGGCACCGGGTGCTGCGGCTCGCCCAATGACAGCGCAATCAATGGCTTACCCGGCTGATACGGCGCCAGCAGCTCGGCCGTACGCAAGAACGGCGAGCGCTCGCCTTCCGGGCTGCCGGCGGCCTGCGGCGCACGTGATGAAGCGGTGATTGCCATACGGTAAGCGCCAGCACTCTCGGGGCAGCCGGTCGCACGTCGAGACCGGCCAAAACGGATCAAACCACCATAGATACGGCGAGGTTAAGACGCGATTAACCATCGACGCCAGCGAGGATTTTGCTGATGATTGCTGGCCAGCCAAGGAGGCATCGCAATGGCAACCAAGGTCACGAGCAACGGCCAGGTGACGGTTCCCAAACGGGTCCGCAACTATTTGGGGTTCGAACCGGGCACCGAGGTTAGGTTCAGGCGTGCCGCCGACGGCAGCATCGTCATCGAGCGGGCTGACGGGATGCGACCGCCGAGCCGATTCGCCAAGGTCATTGGCTGCGCCGGCCCCGGTCCCTCTACGGATGAGATTATGGTGATGCTGCGTGGTGAAACGTAAGCGTTTGGAGGCCTTTAGCTGCCGTTTTTCTTACTGTGTCCGGGCAAAGCAGACGAGTGCAGGAAGTCGGGTGTCCCATCTGTACATGGGGTTGTTTTAGCCTTTTTTTGAAAGGCCCTGCTGCCCCCTCAATCCGGTCCCCGAAAACTCATCAACCGCCTGATCATCCGGATGTTGGCGTAGTCCACCATCTTGCCGTCGACCGTGACCGCGCCCTGCCCGTTTCGCTCGGCCTCCTCCAGCGCCGCGATGGCGCGTTCGGCGTAGGCGAGTTCCTCGTCCGAGGGGATGAAGGCATTTCGCGTCGGTTCGATCTGGCTGGGGTGGATGACCTGCTTGCCGTCGAACCCCATCGCGGCCGCCTTGGCCGCGGTCGATGCGGTGGCAATCGCGTCGCGGAACGCGCCGCAGGGCCCGTCGATCGCGCGCAGCCCGAACGCACGTGCGGCGACCAGCAGGCGCATCATCGGATAGGCGAACAGATCGAGCGGCACCGAGGGATGGCCGTCCGCGGCGCTGCCGACATGCCGGTAACCCGAGGGCGATGCGCCGATCTCCGCGCTCCGCGCGCCGATCGAGGCAGCAAAGTCGCCGACGCCGAGATGCAACGCTGTCACCAGCGCCTCCGCCGCCGCCAGGGCTTCGACGTTGACCAGGCCGCGCGCCGTCTCGATCAACAGTTCCATGGAGGCCGGCGACTCGCGCGTGCCGGCGGCATCGGTAATCCAGCGGCCGATTGTCGTGACTTCAGCGACCGCTTCCGCCTTGGGGATGATGAAGCCGTCGAGCCGGCGGATACCGCCGAGCCGTGCGATCTCCTGCTGGATCGACGGGCTGTCGATCGCGTTCAGCCTGACGGTGACGGTCTTCCGGCCCCAATCGAGCGTGGTCAATGCATCTGCCGCCGCCTCCAGCGCCGCCGCCTTTTCGGCCGGCGGCACCGCGTCTTCGAGGTCCATGAACACAGCGTCGGCGGCGGACGCCGCGGCGCCTTGCACCATCCGCGCGCGGTGGGCGGGAACGGCGAGGTAGGTTCGGGTCAGTCGCGGCGCGGTCATGTCCCGGCTTTCTCACGCAGGCCGAGTTCGGCGAGGATCGCATCGGTATGTTCGCCGACCGCGGGAATGTCGCCCATGACAGGATTGACGCCGGGAATGGTGATCGCGGGCAGAAAGCTCATCAGCGGCCCGTTCGGCGAACCCACCTTGTGGACGCGGTCACGGGCGTGAAGCTGCGGATGTTCGAGGAACGCCTCAACCGTGTTCATGTTGGCGTTGGCAATGGCGGCGGCGTCGAGCCGCTGGATCACCTGCTCGGCCGAAAATTTCGCAAAATGCCGTTCGATCAGCGCCTCCAGAGCGTCGCGATTTTTCATGCGCTGCGGGTTGTCGCAAAACCGCGGATCACTCGCCAGCGCCGCATCCTCCAGCACCTGGGCGCATAGCGCGGCCCATTCGCGCGCGTTCTGGATGCCGAAGAACACCACGCGTCCGTCGCCGCAGCGAAACGGGCCGTAGGGCGCGATGGTGGCGTGACGGGTGCCGCTGCGGACCAGCGGCTTGCCGGCGCCCTGGGTGTAGTAGGCGGGATAGCTCATCCATTCGGTCATGGAATCGAACAGCGAGACCTCGAACGCCGTTCCCTTGCCGGTGCGCTCGCGATTGAACAGCGCCATCAGCACGCCGTTGACGATGTACATGCCGGTCGCGTTGTCGACGATGGAGATGCCGCATTTCGCCGGCTGTTCCTCGGAGCCGTTGATCGACAGAAATCCCGCCTCGCACTGCACCAGCAGATCGTAGGCTTTCTTCTCGCCATAGGGACCGCCGCTGCCGTAGCCGGAAATGTCGCAGGCGATCAGCCGGGGAAAGCGCGCCACCAGCGTCGCGGCATCGAGGCCGAGGCGCCTGGCCGCGCCGGGGGCCAGGTTCTGCAGGAACACGTCCGCCTGCGGCAGCAGCGCGTCGAGCACGCGTTGGCCCTCGTCGCTCTTGACGTCGAGCGCGAGGCTCTCCTTCGAACGGTTGGTCCAGGCGAACTGGCTCGACATCCCGTTCATGACGTAATCATAGTCGCGGCAGAAATCGCCCTTGCCGGGTCGTTCGATCTTGATCACGCGCGCACCCCAGTCGGCCAGATGCCGGCTGGCGAGCGGCGCCGC
>NZ_JAUYAN010000235.1 GCF_030693485.1 Bradyrhizobium sp.
CGACGCTCGGCCAGATCGGCTTCGAGCAGCGGCTGGAATACGCCGCGATCGGCAGCGTCACCAACCTCGCCTCGCGGCTGTGCGACGAAGCCAGGGCCGGCCAGATCGTGGTCAGCCAGCGCGTATTCGGCATGGTCGAGCCATGGGCCGAGGGCCGCCAGCTGGAGGACCTGACGCTGAAGGGATTCAACCACCCGATCCTGGCGGTGGAGATTTTGCGCTGGCGCGAGGAGGGTGAGGTTGCGGCGGAAGCCGAGGCGCCGCGGCGGCGGCAGCAGCCGTCGTAGAAGCACACCCCGTTTTGTCGTCCCTGCGAAAGCAGGGACCCATATGTGGACGGCCCCCGTGCCGCAAGAGTTTTCTTAGGTTTGATCGGATCGCTTGCGCCCATATGTACGGCCTGTTGTTGCGGTCGGTTGGACCGCGGCCAAGATGGCTTCCGCGACGCGAGTTCCAAACAACCACACGGCCTGTCTTATGCCAATGGGTCCCACGGGATGTCTCGCACCTTGGATCGATCGATCCTACCATCTGATCTCCTCTTGCAGCTCCGGCCCGGCCGGTGCGGCGAACCCGCCGACCGACCGATCTCTTAAGCGGCGGATACCGATGGGCCGGTCATCCGCGTGCTGTCGTAACTTTCCCCGGTCGCCATCAGCTTCCAGGCGATACGGGCAATCTTGTTGGCAAGCGCCACGGCCGCGAGTTTGGGTGGCTTGCGCTTCAGCAAATCAAGCAGCCATGGCGACGGACGGCCGCGGCCCTTCCTGACCTGCTGGATCACCGCGGTCGCCCCCGCCACCAACAGGCTTCGCAAGACCTCATCGCCGGCGCGGGTGATCTTGCCGAGCCTGATCTTGCCGCCGGTGGAATGATCTTTTGGGGTCAACCCGAGCCAGGCCGCAAACTGCCGACCGGAGGGGAATGCGCGCGGATCGGGAGTCTTCATTACAAGTGCGGTGGCGCCGATCGGCCCTACTCCGGGGATCTGCGCCAGCCGTTTGCTGCAGGCATTGGCGCGGTGCCAAGCCATCAGCCTGGCCTCGATCGCCTTCAGCTCAATTTGCAGTCGCGCATAATCTGTTCCCTGGAAAGCGAACAGCTCGCGCGCCAACTCCGGCACCCTGTTGTCTTGCGCGATCCGGGCCAACAGCGGTTCGATCTTGTCCAGCCCCTTGGCCGTTGTCAGTCCGAACTCCGCCGCGTAGCCGCGGATCGCGTTGCTCAGTTGGGTGCGCCTGGCGATCAGTTGCTGGCGAACCCCCGCCAGCATCAGGGCTGCCTGCTGCTCTTCAGTCTTTGCCGGCACGAACTGCATGGTCGGTCGGCTCATCGCCTCGCACATTCCCTCGGCATCGCGCCCGTCGTTTTTGTTACGTTTGATGTAAGGCTTAACATGCTGCGGCGCCATCAGCTTCACTTCGTGACCGAGCCCACGCAGCACGCGCGCCCAGTAATGCGCTGCGCCGCACGCCTCCATCCCGATCACGGTCGGTAGCAGTTTGGCGAAAAACAAAACCATTTCCTTGCGCCGAAGCCGCTTGCGCAACACCGGCTGTTCATCCGCATCAACCCCATGCAGCTGAAAAATATGCTTCGACGTATCCATGCCAATTCGGATAATATGTTCCACGGACGGCTCCCTTGTCTGAGATCACTGACAAGCTCATTCTGGCACACTCGATGCCGTAGGGGGCCGTCCACACCATCAACCCCCGGTGTTGCGTGTTGCGAAAGGTGTCGAACCGCGTGCCGCAACGAGAAGCCGAGGTGTATGGGTCCCGGCGTTCGCCGGGACGACGGATGCAAATGGTGTCGCGCCACGCTCACGACGCCTTCCTGATCTTGAAGCTGTTGAGATATTCCTCCGGCTTGGCCGGATCGAAGATCTTGCCCATCACCGAAAAACTCTTGGTGGTGGTGGTCGGCGGCGTCAGCCCGGCCTCCTTCATCAGCCTGGTCGCGTCGGTGGCGAGATAGACCTGCGAGGCGACGCCAGCATAGTCGATGTCGCCCTTGACCTGGCCCCAGCGCTTCATCTGCGTCATGATCCAGATCGCGAAGGACTGCCACGGGAACGGATCGAAATCGACGCGGTTCGGCTGATTCACGATGTTGCCGAGGCCGTCGGCGTAGGTGCCGGTGAGGATCTGCTCGAGCACGATCTGCGGCTGGTTCAGGTAATTCGCCGGCGCGATCGCCTCCGCGATCTGCTTGCGGTTCTCGGCCTTGTGCGCGAACGCGGTAGCCTCGATGATCGACTTAAGCAGCGCGCCATAGGTGTTCGGCATCGAGGTGACAAATTCCTTCGACGCAGCGAAGGCGCAGCACGGATGCCCTTCCCAGATATCCTTTGTAAGGATGTGAATGAAGCCGACGCCGTCATAGACCGCGCGCTGATTCATCGGGTCGGGCCCGAGAAAGCCATCGATATTGTCGGCGCGCAGATTGGCGACCATTTCCGGCGGCGGCACCGCCCGGATCTGAACATCGACATCCGGATCGATGCCGGCCTCGGCGAGGTAGTAGCGCAGCAGGTAGTTGTGGATCGAATAGTCGAATGGGACGGCGAACTTGAATCCTTTCCAGTCCTTCGGATTGCGCCTGTCCTTGTGCTTGACCGAGAGCGTGATCGCCTGGCCGTTGATGTTTTCGATCGCGGGTATGGTGTAGGGTTGCGGATTGGAGCCGACGCCCATGGTGATGGCGAGCGGCATCGGCGCCAGCATATGCGCGGCGTCGTATTCCTTGTTCATGGTCTTGTCGCGAATGACGGCCCAGCCGGCGGTCTTGATGACTTCGACGTTGAGGCCGTTCTTGGCGTAAAACCCCATCGGCGCCGCCATGATGATCGGCGTCGCACAGGTGATCGGGATGAAGCCGACCTTGAGGTCCTTCTTTTCCAGCGGTCCGCCTTGCGCGAACGCCTCGGTCGCGGCCTGCAGCGGGAAGAATTGCGACACCGCGGCGACTGCGGTGGCGGCCCCCACCGATTTCAGGAAGGAGCGTCGCGCGAGATCCTGCGGAAACATCGCTCGCATCACGGCGGAAGCGACGACGCCCTCGTAGCACTTCAGCTCGCTCTCGATCGATGCCTGGGTCTGCAATCGGGCCGCGGCCTGATGCTCGGCCTCGCCGGTATGCTGGCCGCAACTGCAGCCGCCGGCGCGGAGACTGCGGTCGGGATCGAACGGATTGTCGAATGTGGACATCGATTGCTCCTCGTCGGCGCCGGGTTGGCGTCCACAAAACTGCAATCGCTGTGCCATCAACGGAAATGGCAGCAGAGCGCCGCAAGGCCGGCGCGCACCCACATCGACTCGCGTGAAACCCGCGCTTAGGCCTCCTGCGAGCAGTAACCGGCGAGGCAAATCCGTCAATGCAGGGCGCCGAATGTATACAAGGGCGTCAAAAGTAACACAGGCTGCCGAATTTTTGAGCAGGACAGCGCGCGACGCGCCTTCAGGGACTCGGTGTGAGATGCGATTCAAGCCGCCCGAGCTGCCCGCCGATATCGGCCTCGACCTCCGCGGACACCATCGCCACGACGCGATAGCCGCGCGCTTCCAGCCACTCTTGCCGCGCCGCGCGATCTCTGACGATCACCTCGGTCTCATCGGGATTGATTAGCTCGATCACGAGCCGGTGCGCGAAACTGACAAAATCCGGAATGTGGCGGCCGACCGGGGTCTGGCGCTTGAACTGTCCGGCAAACCGGCGGTCGGTTCGCAGCCCCTCCCACAGGATGCGCTCGGCGTCGGTCGGGTTACGCCGCAACAGCCGCGCCAGCCCGCGCACGGTGCCGCTTTCCGACGGCGAGGCGTGCTGCCCGTGTTCGGCGAGCAGCGCGCGCAAGCGGGTGGCCTGTTCGCCGTCGAGCACGCCGCCCTTGGCGGGGCCCTTGCGCCCTTCCGCGATCGCCATCACAACGCCGTGCAGCGTGTGCATGTCCTGCTTGGTCGGCTCCATCCGGGTAAAGATGTTGCGCAGATTGACCAGCATGGTCTCGCGCTTCTCGGCGGGGCGCAAGAATTCGACCTTGTCGAGTTCGCGGACCAGATTGTCGAAGAACGCCTGCATCTGGTGCTGCGAGGCCGGCTCGGAATGGACAGGCATCGCGAACGGCAGCGCGCCCGCGGTCGAGAGCTTGAACCATTCATAGCCGATCAGCAGCACCGCCTGCGCCAGGTTGAGCGAGGCAAACCCCGGATTGACCGGGAAGGTGATGATGCGGTTGGCGAGCGCCACCTCCTCGTTTTGCAGCCCGTAACGCTCGCGGCCGAACAGGATGCCGACGGTGCCGCCGCTGGCGACGCCGGCCACGATCTCCCGCGCCGCGGCTTCCGGCGCCACCACCGGCTTGGCCTGGTCGTGGGCGCGCGCGGTGGTGGCGAACAGCAGCGTGCAGTCCGCCACCGCCTGCTCGACGGTGTCGAACAGCTCAACCGCATCCAGGATATGATCAGCGCCGGAGGCGGCGCGCTGTGCGCTGATGTTGGGCCAGCCGTCGCGCGGATTGACGATTCTTAAACGTGTCAGGCCGAAATTGCCCATCGCGCGCGCGGCCATGCCGATGTTCTCGCCGAGCTGCGGCTCGACCAGAATGACGACCGGCCCCGCCAGCGTGACGCTCGATTTGGTCTTGTCGGTGCCCGAACCGGACATTCGCTTCACTTTCTGATTCAACTTCTGAAGGCGTTGAATCAAGTTCCGAAGAAACTGATTCAGCGCCTCACGGGCCAGCCCCAGTGGATTGCGCAGCGGGCAGGATTTCTCAAGCAAAATAATCGACTTAGCCGCACTATCTGAACCTCGGCCAAAACCCCAATTGCGCCTTCCCGGGAGAGGTGCGTCACCGCCGTCCCGCGCATCCAGGCGGCGGTACCGCGGTGATCCACGCCATGGAGCCGGGCAAGACACGAAGCTCGCTGGAGCGGCGTTTCGGGCAGGTCCGAGAACCAGCCGGATCGGCCCTGCCATTCGCCTTCCAGCCCGCGTTTTCGGGTGCTATAGCCACGGCACCATCACCCCATCCGTCCCGAAACGAGCTGTTCTCAAAAAGGCCCGATCTGCCATGGCAAAAATCAAGGTGACCAACCCCGTCGTCGAACTCGATGGCGACGAGATGACCCGGATCATCTGGCAATATATCAAGGACAAGCTGATCAACCCGTTTCTCGATATCGACCTGAAATATTACGACCTCGGGATGGAATACCGCGACCAGACCAACGACCAGGTTACCATCGACGCCGCCGAAGCCATCAAGAAGTACGGCGTCGGCGTCAAATGCGCCACCATCACCCCTGACGAAGCCCGGGTGGCGGAGTTCGGCCTCAAGCAGATGTGGAAGTCGCCGAACGGCACCATCCGCAACATCCTCGGCGGCGTCGTGTTCCGCGAACCCATCATCTGCAAGAACGTGCCGCGGCTGGTGCCGGGCTGGACCAAGCCGATCATCATCGGCCGCCACGCCTTCGGCGACCAGTACCGCGCCACCGACTTCCTGTTTCCCGGCAAGGGCACGCTGACGATGAAGTTCGTCGGCGAGGACGGCACCGTGATCGAGCGGGAAGTGTACAAGGCGCCCAGCGCCGGCGTCGCGCTCGCGATGTACAATCTCGACGATTCGATCGCCGATTTCGCCCGCGCCTCGTTCAACCAGGGCCTCGCCAAGAACTATTCGGTGTACCTGTCGACCAAGAACACCATCCTCAAGATCTATGACGGCCGCTTCAAGGACATCTTCCAGGACATCTTCGACAAGGAATTCAAGGCGAAGTTCGACGAGAAGAAGATCACCTACGAGCATCGCCTGATCGACGACATGGTCGCCGCAGCGATGAAGTGGTCGGGCGGTTATGTCTGGGCCTGCAAGAACTACGACGGCGACGTGCAGTCGGATACCGTGGCGCAGGGCTATGGTTCGCTCGGCCTGATGACCTCGGTGCTGATGACCCCCGACGGCAACACCGTCGAAGCCGAAGCCGCCCACGGCACGGTGACCCGGCATTACCGCGAACACCAGAAGGGCAAGGAAACCTCGACCAACTCGATCGCCTCGATCTTCGCCTGGACCCGCGGCCTGTCGCACCGCGCCAAGCTCGACAACAACGAGGCCCTGGCGAAGTTCGCGCTGAAGCTGGAGAAAGTCTGCGTCGACACCGTCGAAGCCGGCTTCATGACCAAGGATTTGGCCCTGCTGGTCGGCGCCGACCAGCGCTGGCTGTCCACCACGGGCTTCCTCGACAAGGTCGCGGAAAACCTGACGAAGGAAATGGCCTGATCGCCATTTCCGGGGAGCAATCGACCGATGCTCTTCATGGTTATCGAACGCTTCAAGGACCGGGATCCGATCCCGGTCTACAAGCGCGTCCGCGATCAGGGCATAAAATTTCCCGAAGGGCTGAGCTATCTCGGCAGCTGGATCGAGCCCAATTTCGACCGCTGCTTTCAGCTGATGGAATGCGACGACGTCAGGCTCATACAGGAATGGATCCTGAACTGCCAAGGCCTCGGCATGACCTTCGAGATCGTGCCCGTGGTGCCGAGCAAGGAAACGCGGGAAGTGGTGGCGCCGTTTTTGGATAGGAAATAGTCCGGAGCTTGGCGACTACACGACGACTCCGCCTTCATCATCATCCCTCTGCGCGGCCTGCGTAAGTTCGTCTGCGGCGATATCGCCCTTCTGCGCCACCGCGGTATCGGCGAGCCGCGCCTTGACGACTTCCTGTACATGCGCCGCGAGTTTTGGAGCGCGCGCGATCAGGGCGTGAAAATCCTGCGCGTCGAGCGCCAGCAGGTTCGACTTGCGCATGGCGGTGACGGTGCCGCTGCGCTGGGTTCGCTGCAACAGCGCGATCTCGCCGAAGAAACTGCCGTCGGTGAGCCGCACCCGCTGCGCCGGCAGTTCGATCTCGACCTCTCCGGCGGCGATAAAATACATCGACGAGGCCGGCTCCCCCCGCCGCACCAGGATCTCGCCGGTCTCGATGGTCTGCGTGCGCAACAGCCGCATGATATCGGCGATCTCGGCGGCGCGCAGATGCGAAAACAGTGGCACCCGCGCCAGCATGCCCCAGGTCACGATGAAGTCGTGACGGCGGACCTCATTGGCGAAGGCCCCGGAAATGATCGCGACCGGCAGCGCGATCATCATCAGCCCGCCGACGATGGCGAAGCTGGCGACCGTCTTGCCCATCGCCGTCACCGGGACTACGTCGCCATAGCCGACGGTGCCGAGCGTCACGATCGCCCACCACATGGCGAGCGGAATACTGCCGAACTTGTCAGGCTGGGCCTCATGCTCGACCGCGTACATCACGGACGCGAAGGTCAGCACTGCGCCGACCAAGATCACCAGGCATCCGAACAGCGTGCGCCGCTCGGCATGGACCGCCGCCAGCAACGAGCGCATCGCGGTCGAATAGCGCACCAGCTTGAAGAACGGCAGCATGCCGACCAGCACCAGCATCGGGCGCTCGTTACCGAGCAATGCGACTCCGGACGGCAGCACCGACAGCAGGTCGATGATGCCGAGACTGGAGGTCGCGTAGTCCAGCCGGGCGCGCCACGGGCTCATCTCGCGCACCGGTGCATGTCCGGCCACGCTCCAGAACCGCGCCGCATATTCGAGGGCAAAGATCGCGAGCGAGGCGATCTCGACCGCCATGAGCAGCCGGCCGAACCGCGCGTTGATCTCCGGAACCGATGCCAGCACCATCACCGACACGTTGATGACGACGATCGCGACGATCAGATGCGCCAGCCGCGCGCTCGGCGTGTACGGGATGTTGTCGTGTTCGAGCAGATCGTAAACCCGGCGGCGCAGATCGTGGCCTTGCATCGCGCTGTTCCCCGGATTGAGCCTGTCAGACACTACCCATGGCTTTCTCGATCGCCCAGAGAGCGGCACCCGCCTTGGCGCCATCGGGACCGCCAGCCTGCGCCATGTCGGGCCGTCCGCCGCCACCCTTGCCGCCGAGCGCCTCGGAGGCGATCTTGACCAGATCGACCGCGCTGAAGCGCGAGGTCAGATCGGGCGTGACGCCGACCACGACGCCGGCCTTGCCGTCCGCGGTGACGCCGACGATGGCGACCACGCCGGAGCCGAGCTGCTTCTTGCCGTCATCGGCGAGGCTCTTGAGGTCCTTCATTTCGATGCCTTCGACCGCGCGCGCCATCAGCTTGACGTCGCCGACCTGACGCACGCCGGCGGGACCTGCCGTCGCGCCATTGCCGACGGAAGTGCCACTACCCATCGCGAGCCGCTTGCGCGCCTCCGCGAGATCGCGCTCCAGTCTCTTGCGCTCTTCCATCAAGGCGGCGATGCGCGCCGGCATCTCGTCGAGCGTGGTGCGCAATTCGCCTGCCGCGGTTTTGGCGAGCTCCATGGTGTCGTTGGCATGTTTGCGCGCGTGGTTGCCGGTCAGCGCCTCGATGCGGCGGACGCCTGAGGCGACTGCGCTTTCGCCGGTCACCGAGATCAATCCGATATCGCCGGTACGTTTGACATGGGTTCCGCCGCACAATTCCACCGACCAGCCCAGCGCGTTGCTGCCGTGGGCGCGGGCGCTGCGGCCCATCGTCACCACGCGGACCTCGTCGCCGTATTTTTCGCCGAACAGCGCGCGAGCGCCGGCGTCGCGCGCGTCATCCACCGCCATCAGCCTGGTGGTGACCTCGTCATTCTCCAGCACCACCTCGTTGGCGATGTCCTCGATGCGGGCGATTTCTTCCGGGGTGATCGGCTTCTGATGCACGAAATCGAAACGCAGGCGGTCCGGCGCCACCAGCGAGCCACGCTGGGCGATGTGGTCGCCGAGCACCTGGCGCAACGCCTCGTGCAGCAGATGCGTCGCGGAATGATGGGCGCGGATCGAGGAACGCCTGGAGTGGTCGACCTCCAGCTGCAAGGCGGTGCCGACCGTCAGTGTACCCTGCTCCACCTTGCCCTGATGCACGAACAGATCGCCGGCCCGCTTCTGGGTGTCGGTGACACGGAACCTGACGCCCTCGCCGATCATCACGCCGGTGTCGCCGACCTGACCGCCGGACTCCGCGTAAAACGGGGTCTGGTTGAGAACGATCGAGCCGGTCTCGCCGGCCTTGAGGCTGTCAGCATCCTTGCCGTCCTTGACGAGCGCCGAGACCACGCCCTCGGCGGTCTCGGTCTCGTAGCCCAAAAACTCGGTCGCGCCGAGCTTCTCGCGCAGCGGAAACCAGATGTTCTCGCTGGCGGTATCGCCGCTTCCCGACCACGACGCGCGCGCCTTCTCTTTCTGCTTTTCCATCGCATCGGTGAACGACGCGATATCGACGCTGATGCCGCGCGACTTCAGCGCGTCCTGGGTGAGGTCGAGCGGGAAGCCATAAGTGTCGTACAGCGTGAACGCGGTGTCGCCGTCGAACATGTCGCCCTTCTTCAGCGAACTGCTCTTCTCGTCGAGGATCGACAGGCCGCGCTCCAGCGTCTTGCGGAAACGGGTTTCTTCCAGCCGCAGCGTTTCCTCGATCAGCTTTTCCGCCCGCACCAGATCCGGATAGGCCTGACCCATCTCGCGCACCAGCGCCGAAACCAGACGATGCATCAAGGGATCGCGCGCGCCGAGCAACTGCGCATGGCGCATCGCGCGGCGCATGATCCGGCGCAGCACATAGCCGCGGCCCTCGTTCGACGGCAGCACGCCGTCGGAAATCAGGAAGGCGGAGGAGCGCAGATGGTC
>NZ_JAUYAN010000243.1 GCF_030693485.1 Bradyrhizobium sp.
CGGCGCAGGTGCAGAGCCGGGTCAAGAAGCTGGAGAAGATCGAGCGGGTGGAGCCGCCGCGGCGCCGCCAGACGGTGGCGTTCGATTTCCTGCCTGCGCCGCGCTCGGGCGAGGACGTGGTCAGCCTGAAGAAGGTGCAGAAAGGCTATGGCAGCCGCAACATTTATGACGGGCTGGATTTCCAGGTGCGCCGCCGGGAGCGCTGGTGCGTGATGGGGATCAACGGTGCCGGCAAGTCGACGCTGCTGAAGCTGGTCGCGGGTTCCACCGAACCCGATGACGGCACGGTCGCGGTCGGCGGCAGCGTCAAGATGGGCTACTTCGCCCAGCACGCCATGGACCTGCTGGACGGCGAGCGCACGGTGTTCGAGTGGCTGGAAGATTCCTTTCCGCAGGCCGGGCAGGGCTCGTTGCGGGCGCTGGCCGGCTGCTTCGGCTTCTCCGGCGACGATGTCGAGAAGAAATGCCGGGTACTGTCGGGCGGCGAGAAGGCCCGGCTGGTGATGGCGCAAATGCTGTTCGACCCGCCGAACTTCCTAGTGCTCGACGAGCCCACCAACCATCTGGACATGGCGACCAAGGAGATGCTGATCAACGCTTTGTCCGAATTCGAGGGCACCATGCTGTTCGTTTCACATGATCGTCACTTCCTGGCCGCCTTGTCGAACCGGGTGCTGGAACTGACGCCGGAGGGCATTCACCAGTACGGCGGCGGCTATACCGAATATGTCGCTCGAACGGGCCAAGAAGCGCCGGGGTTGCGCAGTTAAGAAGTCACTTGGCGAAGCAGGAACACTGTTCTAACTATCATGCACATGCGAACTGGCGTCCGGCGGCAACTGGTGGTTTATAGTAGTTGGATTCGGTCGGCAGGCCACGTCCCTTAAGGGCTGCGGGTTCAGGGGCACGGGAGATGGAGAGACGCTTATCCGCAATCGTCTGCGCCGACGTCGCGGGTTACTCGCGAATGATGGGCGCCGACGAGGCCGGTACCCACGCCGCGTTCAAGGCGCATCGAAGCGCGGTCTATCCGGTCATTCTCAATCACGGCGGCCGGCTGGTGAAGAACACCGGCGACGGTTTCCTGCTGGAATATCCGAGCGTGGTGGGAGCGATCGAGTCGGCGGTCGGGATGCAGGCGCTGATGGCGGAACGCAACGGCCAGCTGCCCGCGGATCGGGTCATGCAATTCCGTCTCGGCGTCCACATGGGCGATGTGATGGCCGACGAGGACGAGGTGTTCGGGGACGGTGTGAACATCGCCGTCCGCCTCGAAGCGACTGCCACCCCCGGCGGCGTGGCCGTCTCCGCCAAAGCCTACCATGAGGCCAGCAAACACCTCAGCATCCCCCTGGTCGACGCCGGCGTTCACAAGTTCAAGAACATCGCCGAGCCGGTCCATGTCTGGACCTGGGAACCCGTCAGGTCCGAGAGCCCCGGCCCGGAAGCCAGGAGCGCGTCAAACCTGCTGGCCCACCGGACCGCGATCGTGGGCGTGCTTCCGTTTACAAATCTCAGCGACAGCTCCGACGAGTATTTCTCCGATGGACTGACCGAAGATCTGATCCACGCGCTGTCGCTGCAGTCCTTCTTTCGGGTGCTGAGCCGGAACCCGACCTTCGCCTTCAAGGGCAAGAACGTGAGCACGCGCCTGATCGCGCGCGAAATCGACGCGACCTATTTGATCCAGGGATCGGTGCGGCGTGCCGGAAGCAAGATTCGCGTCACCGCCGAACTGATCGCTCCCGAGAACGGCGAGCAATTATGGGCTGGCCGGTACGACAGGGACATCGGCGACCTGTTCGCGATGCAGGATGAGATCACCACCAATCTGTGCGCGGCCTTGGCGACGGAGATCTATCGTGCCGAAGCTTCCGCGCCGTCGCGGTCGTCGGCTGACCTGACTGCGTGGGACCGCTTCCTGCGCGGGCTCTCGCATTACTACAAGCCGACCAAGGCGGACTACGAAGCCTCGATCGATCTGTTCAGGGAGGCCATCGCGCTCGATCCGGCGCTGTCCATCGCGCGGGCCTATCTCGCCACCATCCTGACGCAGGGCGTGCACTTTGGATGGATCCGGAGCACCCGCGAATTGTGGAAGGAGGCGCTGGATCTCGCGGAAAGCAGCGTCCGGCTTGATCCCCGTTCCTCATTCGCGTTTTCAATCCTGTCCTATCTGAATGCGATGGAAGGCAATCACGATGCGGCGATGGATGCCGCACGGAAAGCAGTCGGATTGAACGCCTATGATATGGGTGCGCGCGGCGTGCTCGGAATTTGTCACATGGTGATCGGCGAGCACCGCCAGGCCATTGAACTGTTCTCGACGGCGGTGCAGCAGGGCAACAGCGATCCCCGATACCAATGGCCCGTATTCAATGCCTTCAGCCACTATCTTCTCCGGCAGTATGACGCTTCGCTGTCCTGGGCGCGTGAAGCGCTGTACCTCAATCCCAATCACCTTCAGGTGCTGTGCGTGCGTGCGGCGGCGCTCGCGCAACTGGACCGGACCGAGGAATCGGCGAAGGCGGTCGAAGTGCTGCTGGCCAGCTTTCCAGGCCTGAACGTCGAGCGGCACTTGCGGAATTTCCGCTGGAAAACCGCGGCCGACACCGCGCACTACCGTGACGGACTTTTGAAGGCCGGCGTTCCCCTGCGCAGCGTGAACCTCGTCGAGTCCGGCTCGAAGCTCACCGAGAATTCATAAGGCCGGCTGCGGAAAACCGCCGATGCCCGCCAGGCAGCGCCTCTTTGCCTCCGGTCTCCGGTGCCTCCGGTCTCCGGTTGACAGGGGTCCGGATTCCGCCAAAACTCCGCTGCAGCCTTAGGTAGCGTGTCGCTTGTAGATTCGCCTTTTCAAAACGCGACGAGTCAGCTTGATATTTTGATTGCCGGTACTTTTCACGATTTCGGTATTTTTTCGGGATTGAGTTCCATGGCAGACGACAGCGTCAACAAGCGTGCGAGCGGCGTGATCGCGCCCGGCCCCGCAGTTTCGCCCGATAATCCGTGCCCCTTCCTCCGCGCCGCCGTGTCGGAGGGTTTTGTCGGTGGCCACGTCGTGCCGATTCCGGAGCTTTGCAGGACCATCGAGGCCGCCAGCGGCAAGACCGGGTTGCAGAAGAAACTGGTC
>NZ_JAUYAN010000244.1 GCF_030693485.1 Bradyrhizobium sp.
GCCGCCGGGACAGGCGTTACAGTAACCCCACCTACCATGGATACAGCCATGGCTATCTGTTGACATTGACTTTTTCCATGCCACCGCGCGGAAAACTCGCGCAGGAATAAACACTTCCGCTCACTGTTCGTCGTGCTTCCAAAGCCCGACCCAATCCATCCTGTCTTGCCTTAGCTCGCTTATTAACAACGCTCGCTAAAGGACAAGACACCACTGCGCGCCGAATGACCGTGAGTTATCACTACACGGCATCGGCGCTCCGGGAAGGCCGGCTTGGGTCGGCCTTCGACTGCTCGCGAAAGCGAGCAGCGCCGACGAACAGTGAGCGGACATTGCACGATAGAATGTTATGGGACAGTTCTTTTGGTGCGCTTACGGCAGCTCCCTATCGGGCGAACTCCTACAGCATGAGGCACGCCGCCTTTGGATGTTTGTTGCGATGCGGCGCTGCCATGAATGCAGCTGGGACTCATCCGACAATTCGATCCGCATCGGCGCGAGGAGTATTTCACGCCACTCGACATTTCCGACGAGAGGCGGCTTCAACATTTGTTCGTCATTGGCCGGACCGGGACCGGAAAAAGCACCGCGCTAAAGAACTTTATTCTGCAGGATATTGCGTCGGGGGCCGGTTGCGCCTTCTTCGATCCCCACGGCGATGACACGGAACAATTGCTGTCCCTGATCCCGCCGGAACGGCAACGGGATGTGATCCTGTACGACCCGTCGGATTTTGACTTCCCGATCGGTTTCAATCCCCTCCACAACATTCCGGTCCAGCGCCGCCCGTTTGTCGCCTCCGCGGTTGTCGATTGCTTTCGCGCGATCTGGGGCCATTCCTGGGGGCCTCAGGTCGAAATGTTCGTATATGCCGGGGTGGCGGCGTTGCTCGACCGCCAGGACGGCACCCTGCTGGGCCTGAAGTTCTTGCTTACGTCAAGAACCTTCAGGGCCCGCGTTCTTGCCAATGTTTTGGACCCGGCCGTTCGAGACTTTTGGCAGACCGACTTCGAAACTCACATGCCGGAACGCGAGCAACGCGAACGCACACTTTCGACCCTCAACAAGATCGGGGCGCTAATTGCCGACCCAACCATTCGAAACTCAATTGGGCAATCCCGGACCGCGATCGATTTCGGCGAAATCCTGGACCAGGGCAAGATCTTCATCGCGCGGCTGCCACAAGGCGAGTTGGGAATCGAAAAATCGTCCCTCATCGGGGCGCTGTTGCTGTCGAACTTCCACCTTAACGCATTGCGGCGCAAAACCCGAATGCCATTCCATCTCTATCTCGACGAATTTCATCATTTCGGCAACAGCACTGTGATTGAGATGCTGTCCGGGATCAGAAAGTTTGGGGTCTCGCTGACGATTGCCTGCCAGTACCTCGATCAACTCTCCCCCGCCATGAAGGCGGCCGTGCTCGGCACGGTGGGAACGATGCTGGCGTTTCGGACCGGAGCCTTGGACGCCGAAACCCTCACCCCCGAATTCGAACTCGGACGGGACGACACCGCCCTGTCGGCACTGGCGCCGTTTCGGGCTTACGCCCGGACCGACCGGACCACCGAACTTCGGATGCCCCCGATGCCGGAAATCGCGCAGCCAAAAGTTGCCAGGAAAATCCGTAACCGCTGCCGGTCGCAATACGCGCTCCCCCGCGCCGTTATCGACGGGCGGATCGGCCGCTTCATCAAAAACACCGCTTGACGGGCTGAGACGTCCTTTTCATAATTGCAATTTTAGGGAGAGGGGTTTTTTGATGAACCTGATATTGCGACGGGATCAACGGGCAAGTTTGCTGGGTAAGGTAATCTTTCAACTCGACGTTAGAGCTGAGATTACCCAGGAGCAAATGACCAGCATCCAGCGTTACCGGCTCGGCGATGCCGTGCTTTACAGCAAGAGTGAGCTCGTCGACCGCGGATCGGGGCTGCTCGGGCTGGCTTCCCGGCTCGCCTTCAATGCGATGAACATTTCCGTCTCCGTCAGCGATTTGATCAACGGCAAACGCGTCGAATGCAAGGACATCGTCGAGATGCTGGCGGTGGAGGAGCAGATCAAGGAGGCGGCCTTGACCTTCAAGCAGGTCCTCAACGCCGCTGTTCATTTCGGCGGAGAGGAAGTTGTTACCATCTAAACGGCAAAACATCTTCCACTGGGCAATCTCGAACGTTTTCCAATGGACGAACCTGCGCGCCGCCTTCGTCGGTTCGCTGGCCGACCGCGACCGGAACGAGGTTCGGAATCTGCACGAACGGGTATCCCAGGCATACAACGCCTCGCCCTACTCGGAAGAGCTTGCTGAGATCGACTTCGTCCGCGAGTTGGTACAGGACGCATCGTGGCGGGCCGGTCGAGTTCCAAGCATCGCGCTGCGAGAGTCCATGCACGAGGTCGCCTGGCGGCTGTTGATGGAGGAACCCGTCATCTATGGCATGCCCGATCGGCCTGACTTCGATCATCTTTCGATTGCGCAGTTGCTGGAATGGCGCGCCTTCCTTTTGGTCAAAGAGCGGGTCCTGAGCGACCCAAAGTTCTACGTTGGCATCTGGCGCGAGAAGATCATCCGGATCCTCGAAGGGCAAATGAACCATTTTCCGGCTTTTGCCTTCGCCGAATCCGACGAACTCGACCAGCCGGCGCCGTACCTCGTCTCGCTCATCGATGTCTGTGCCCAGCCCGTCGACGCGGTGGAGCGCACGATGGCGACCATGTACGATGACGATGTAACGCGCGCCGGTCTATTCGACCGGGTCCGGCAACGGCTGGACGACAATCTGTTACGGGCATCCGGTTTGACTCGCGTGGAAATGCAGCGGGCACGGTCGCTGGTGACCCCGTCAACAGCCAGGGACATGGTGCCGCGCGAAATAGCGGCAAAGTTCCTGTCTGGGACGCCGTTCGCGGAGTTCTTTACGGCCGACGTGCCGTTTCGAATCCCGGAAAAGTCCCGGTTCGAGCACATGCACATTCTCGCAGGCACCGGCCATGGCAAGACCCAGACCATCCAGCACTTGCTCACCGCCGACATCGACCGGGTCATGCGTGGCGAAGCATCGATCGTCGTGATGGACAGCCAGGGTGACCTGATCCGGACCATCTCGAATTTGAAGGTCTTTGCTGACCATCCCGAGCGGCTGTGCCTTGTCGATCCCCACGACATCGAGCACCCGGTCGCCCTCAATCTGTTCGACATGGGGATGCAACGGCTGGAGCGCTATTCGGCCCTCGACAAGGAACGGCTACGTAACAGTGCCAAGGAGCTGCTGAACTTCGTGCTGAGTTCCCTGCTCGGCAGCGACATGACCAGCAAGCAGGCCACCCTGTTCGACTTCACGCTGGCCCTGATGCTGGAGATTCCGGGCGCTACCATCCACACCTTCCGCGATTTGATGCAGGAGGGCGCGCTGGCCAAGTATAAGCAATATGTTGCGAAGCTGGACGAGACTGCCCAGGACTTCTTCAACCGCGAATTCGACGTCAAGCGCGGTCAGTTCGAGACCACCAAGAAAGAGGTGGTGCGGCGGCTCTACGGCATTTTATCGAATGCGACGTTCCGGCGGATGTTTTCGCATGAGAAGTCCAAACTCGACCTGTTTTCCGAGATGAACTCCGGCAAGGTCATCCTGATCGACACCGCCAAGGACCTGTTGAAGGAGAACGGGACCGAGGTATTTGGCCGCTTCTTTATCGCCTTGATTGCCAACGCGGCGCAGGAGCGCGCGACCTTGCATCCTTCGGAGCGATTGCCGTGCTTCGTCTACATCGACGAATGCCATGACTATATTTCAAGCGACGCCAATGTGACGGCCATTCTCGAGCAGGCCCGCAAGCAGAACGTGGGTCTCATTCTGGCGCACCAGTATTTGTCCCAGATCAGCCAGGGGGTACTTGAGAGCCTGTTTGCCAACACAAGCATAAAGTTCGTCGGTGGCGTATCCGATCGCGACGCCCATGCGATCGCCCGCGAATTGCGGTGCGCGCCGTCCTTCATACAGCAGCAGCCTACCGGGTCTTGGGCGGCCTATGTCAAGAATTTTACTCCGGGCGCTATTTCGCTGAAGATTCCGTTTGGCACCATGGAGGCGCTCGCCAGGATGGAACAGGCAGAGCGTCTTTCGTTGCAGGAACACATGCGTAACCGCTACGCGGCGCTGCCGGCCCCGCCGGTCGTCCAACCGCAGGAACCGGAAATGCTTGCGCAGTCCGAACCCGAACCGGAGCACAACAAGGAGGCTCAGCCGGACGGCCCGCAGCAACAACCGCCCGAGTCCCCCACCGCCGCCAGCAAACAATGGTAGAATTTTTGTCTGGCCGCATCCTGATACGCCCGCGCGCATGGCGATGCATGGCGGCGTACTCCCGACGTTTACACGGGGCGCGGGCGGCGTATCTCGTTATCTATGCAAGCCACCAAGCGACGATCGCGACATCGCCGAACCCCTCGCGGAAAGCTCGCGCGCTTAACGCCGCGGCATTTTCAAATCCTAGAACTGCTGCATCGCTACCGCTTCCTCGACACCAACCACCTTTACGCACTGCTCGGTTCGCGCAACACCAATGTTCGGACCGCGTTGAGCGATCTCTTTCATGAGCATGGATTGCTCAACCGGCTGCCCCAGCGCGCCTTCATGCGCGACCCGCTCTACGACCCGGAAATCTATGAATTGTCCGACGACGGTGCCGCGCTGATTTCACAGCGAAGCGATTCGTCGGAACCGGCAACCTGGTTGAAGCAAGGCCGTTACGGCGCCAAGTCGCTTGCCGCGCACAACCTGACGATCTGCCACACCGTGGCTGCGATCGAGGCTTCGACAAGGACATCCGGACTTCGATTCATCACCTGCACCGAGATTCTGGCGAGGGCGCCCAAGGCCACGCAAGATGCCCGTCAACCGTTTGCCATCCCAGTCTCGATTTCGCATCTGTTTCCGAGCGGCAAGGTGCAGCGGTCAGACAGTCCGATCATTCCAGACGCTGTTTTCGGCTTGCAGTACCCCAACGGCAGCTTTCGCTGCTTTGCGCTAGAGATTGATCGCGGCACCATGCCGCTCACCCGCTCCAATCTCGACGAAACCTCGTATCTCCGGAAGCTGCTGCAGTATCGAGAGGTACTTTCGCGAGGTGGCTATAAGACGCATTTCGGCATGACGGCGACACCGATGCTGCTGCTGACCATTACCACCAACGCCCGCCATCTCGACGGCATCAAGGCCCTGCTGCGTGACCTCGCGGGCGACAACCAATGGAAGCGCGCCTTCCTGTTCAAGGCTGAACCGAGCTTGGGGAGCTTCGAACGCGCCCCTCAACCCGCATTGTCCCTGCTCACCTCGGGCTGGGACCGTGTCGGCAGTCCGCCGTTTTTCATCAACCGCACGGAGAACTGAAATGGAGCTGAGCGAAAGGATCGCGCTGACCAAGGACCTGATTCGGAAGCGCGAGGAGATCGACGAACAATTGACCGCATTGCTGTGCGGGGAAGTGAAGAAGAAGGCCGTCAAATGCAGCAGTTGCGGCGAAACGGGCCATACCGCCCGGAGCTGCCCGGCGCGGGCGACGCCCGAAACGACATAAGGAAAGGGCGCCCCTGTGGGGCGCCCTTGTCGTTCAGGCTTCCGGTTGTTCCGGGACCTCTTCATTCGACAGCGGCGGCAGCAGTACCAGCGCGCCGTCCCAATTCCCGACCGGGATCGAATTGAGCTTCAGGCTAAAACCCTCTTCGCCATTCTTGCGGTGCCACGCATAGCCGAGCGTGACCCAGCGTCCGCGGGCGTTGGGATCGGGCGCACGCACCACGTAGACCGGCTTTCGACGCTCCGTCCCTTGCCGGACGGTGCGGGTAGTTCCTTCGGTGACTGACATCCTGTCTTCCTCCTTCCAATGTGCAGTTCCTCCCTCATGGTACAATGGGAAGCGGCAGTTCATTGGAGGCTATCCCCATGCCGTATGTAGACTATGTCGAGCTGAAATCCCGCATCACCATCCTGCAAGCGGCGCAAATGCTGGCGTTGACGCTCAAAGCCCACGGGGCCCAACACCGCGGCCCCTGCCCGATTTGCAACACGGGCGGTGATCGTGCCCTGGTCATTACACCCGAGCGCGGTCTGTTCTATTGCTTCCCCGCTAAAACTGGCGGGGACCTCATCAAGCTCGTGGCGCATGTGAAATCATGCTCACAGAACGAGGCTGCGCAATTGGTTCAGTCACAGTTCGGAGGAACGGTTCCCACAATCCCGGCCCGCACCCGAGGATCTATACCGAACCATTCTCCGACAGTTCCCCAGAACCAGAAGGCGGGACTCAACCCGCTCCCCTATCTCGAACCGGAGCATCCGGCGATTCAGGCGCTTGGCATCTCGCCGGCAACGGCTGCCGCCTTTGAAAGCGGCTATGCAGGCAAGGGTGTGCTTCGGGGGCGCTACGCGGTGCCGGTGCACGGCAAGGACGGAACGTTGCTGGCCTATGTCGGGGTTGCGGTGTCGAAGGAGCAGTCACCCACTCTGCTCTTTCACAACTTCGACCCCGGTTCGACGATCTTCAACGCCAACCGGCTGGCCGAAGGTGGTGACCTGTTCGTCTGCCGGGACCCGCTCCAGGTGCTGCTGGCGGTGGAAAATGGCGTCGCGCCGGAGAGCGTCGTGGCGTTTCTCACCGACGGGATTGCTGCTCAGCAGCTCGAAATGTTGGCGGCATTGATGGACGAGAAGAAGACCGAACCTGCTCAGTTGTTCTGAGCACCTTGATCTTCGCTTGCGTCGTGCTCTTGCCCCTCATCTTCTGAGGGGCTTTCTTTTGCGTCGGCCGTGGGCGATTGACCTATGGCAATCTGTGGAGGCCCAGAACTCTTCATGTCAGAAGTTCTTAGGCCGTAAGCTGCATGGAGATCGCTCAGGTGTTCCTGACGCTGGCGCTCCGTTCTTTCGGCGGCGGTTTCGCCAAATGTCTCGCGTTGATATTTGTCTATCTTTGCGGCGGCCCGTTCGGCTGACGCCATCATGCGATCTTCTTGCGACATTTGCTCTGCATCGAGGAAAGCTGAAGTCCCGCCGGTCCCGCCCCGGGCCGGGCGTCTTGCCACAACTCCGTCAACCGGACCGAGACAAATGCTCTTGGTATAGACCCGCTTTCCTTGGCGGAAGCTTGTCTGAAGGTAGCGGTAGCGGCGGCCTTTGATCGTTTTGACGACGACGTACATTTGGCTTGCGTACTGTCCTCAAGTGCGAATGCCAACCAACGGTTTCGTGAAGCTTTCACACTGCGTCTCGCTGGCGCGCGTAGGGTTTTCACATAGCGTCAGCGGCAGCGCATCCCCGATGCTCTTAAGACCTCAAGGCCGAACCACAAGGCCGGCTGGCGGGCGAGGGACCTTACGAACCCCGTTGAGAGCTGATGAACCGATGAACCGCAACGTGCGGGCTATTCCAGCTTGCAGAAGAAGAGGTATGCCCTTATTTCGCAATGTCTATGAATGCTATCGCTGCGGTGAGAAAATGGGACGATGTATTGTCAGCACAATGCGACAACGAATGTCCCGATTATGGCGCATGAGATTGCAATCTCGTACAAGTTGGAGGACGAAGATGAAGCCGATTGAGTACGAGTTCACCTGACCAAACAGCTTAAAACTAGGAATTCGCCGGCCCTCGCTTACCGGCTGGGCCCTTTTTTTGGACACGACACATGGTGCAATTTTGGGTAAGAGGTTTTCGTCTGCGTTTCAAGTAGATTTATCTTCTGGTTCCGGCAAAACGAAATACTTCAATCGCCCTCGTTTCAAATTTCGCCTACGGCTCCACACGAAGTTAATTGGCAATATGGCAAGCAGTACACTAGAGCAAAGGAACAGGACCGAAATGGTTGTGCCATTCTTGTCAAACTGGGCGAATGATGAACGAATTGTTCCTACGCTCAAACTCATCAATACAAAGTAGACGATATACCCGAGCCACAACTTCAAGAATCCTACTATTGATTGCATGTGAGACATTATACATCGAAAAAAGATGTTGCTTCGAGCACTTAATCCACCGGTAGCCTCAATTTAGAAACTGATATACAGCGCCGTCAGTGTAACCCTGATCTGCCGCCCAATACGCATTGGAGCTCGGCAATTGATGATACTTTCCAAGTTTCCACGCTTCCATAGAGCGATAGAGCGTCCATTTCGGCCAGCCATAAGTTGAGAAGAATAATCCCTCGTAATAGTAATTCAGATCAGACCCGGTTATGAGCTTTCCCCTAAAGAGGAAAGTTTTTTGATTATTTTCCTCGTTGTGATACTTGCTGTCGAAACTACCGACCAGGGTGAGTACGTCGACAAACAATTGGTAGGCGTCAAGTATTGAATAGTTTGTATTTGCCTGTGCGAATAGCGCATCTAGTAATTTGCGGCCCTCCACCCGAATATCCTCGTCGCTGACCACCGGAAAGATAGACGACTGCTCCGATGCTACAGTTGTTGCAGGCAACACGATTTTCAACCCTGCAGCCTGATTGGTGAGTTGAGCGAACGTGGAAAGGAGTCCGGCCGTTGGATCGGTCGTTTGCGGAGGCACTATCGTGAGATTCGCACCAACGTAAGTGACTGCATAATTCGAATTCGCCAGCGTTCCCTGCGTGATTTGGTATGTGCCAGCCGGACTGCTCGTTGTGGCGTTTGTTGCCAGCGAACCCGATAGAGTGTGGCTTCCAACTAAGCCGAGCCCACCAACGGCATAGGTCAACGCCGGATTGGCCGCTCCAACGGGACGGCTCTGTGCATTTGCAGTTACCGTGATCGGCCGCGGCTGTATGATCAAAGTTGAGCTGAGGAACGTCACGCTGTAGTTTGCCGGCAAAGTTAATGTTCCTGGCGAGATTGAGTATGTTCCTACGTCTTCGCCAGCAACACGGGTCAGAGACCCGCCAAATGTATCACCAGCCGACAGGCCTCCGGACGTGACGTGGTAGGTTAAAACCGGGTCAGCATTGCCATAGATTTTTTGTTCCGGATCGATTGCAATAGTGATTGGGATTAAACCGGGGCGCAACACCGTCGGATTTGGAGCAGGAGGCGGGTTCGCAGCTTGCCACAGAAGGTGGGGGTAGCTGCTATTGACAGCTGCGCTGCTGCCCCACACGGATGGATCGAATCCGACCGGCAGGCCCGATTTAAGCTGGGTGGTTGTCATAGCGGTGCCACCTGCGATGCTGGTTGGTTGTCCGCTCGTCTGCGTGTCCCAATAGCTGTTGGTCGTTGTCCCGCCGTTATTGAAGCCGACCAAGCCTCCAACCAGACTCGCTCCGCTGACAAAACCCGTCGAGTATGATGCGTTGATTGTCGCCCCAACGGGCTGACCATTGTACCCATTCCACCCCACCAGACCACCAACGGCAGTCCCCCCGGTAACGTTCCCGGTGGCATAGGAGTTGCTCAGAACGGCACCCCAAAGGTTAAATCCAACCAACCCACCGACATACCTAGAGCCGGTGCCGCCAAAGACGTTTCCTGTGGCGTAGCTCGCGGTAATCAGATTGGTGGCCCAATATCCATTACTTTGGCCGGCAAAGCCTCCGATAGCTTGCGCATTGTTTCCAGCAATGACGTTGCCCGTGGCATAGCTATTTCGGATGATTGCGGAGTTGTTATCCCCAATCAAGCCACCAATACCGGACGAATTGTCACCGGCTTGGACAACGCCGGTGGCATAGCTATCCCTAATTGTGCCCCCGGCGCTGAGATAATAACCCTGTAAACCTGCGAGTCCGCCGATGCCGCCGGCACTATTACCGGCTGTCACATTCGCGGCAGCATAGCTGTTCGTGATCGTGCCGCCCCAATTCCATCCAACGAGTCCGCCGATATTGAAGGATGAATCTCCCACGCTGACGATGCCGCTCACATTTGAGTTTGAGATGGCACCAAGATTCCACCCGGCGAGCAGACCGAAATTCTGATATTCGGAGCCCCCCGTGAGGCTCCCGACGACGGTTACATTTCGAACTATGGCGCCCGCCCCAATCCAACTGAACAAACCCAAGTTGAATGCACCAGGATTGTTGATAGTGAGGCCGCTGATTGAGTAGCCCATCCCGTCAAATACGCCCAGAAATCTAGCCGGGGTCGCGTTGATACCTATCAAAGGCGAATAAGTTGGTACCGCGCTGTTTGTCGTACTCGCCGACGAATATCCGATTGGCAAGAAGCCCAGTCCGCCATTCCAAGTGGCCGTCTGACCGGCATCGATATCGTTCCCGAGCGCGTATCTCCCGTTCAGATTGTTTTGCACGTTCTGCAGGTCAGACACACTGTTCACCAGCATATAGGCCAACAGTTGCCCGCTCGTCACATTGCCTGAAAAGTTCTCGGTTGGATTTAAATAGCTCGCCGTATTGACAGTGCTGCCGACAGGATTAACGGAGGGATTGTAGTAGATCGAGACAGCCCCCGATGTTGAAATTGATCCAGCACCGCCGAAGCTTACCGTACCGAACCCCGTGCCGGTGTTGTCAGCCCGCAAATTCACTGCGGCACCGCCAGAATTGGAAATACTCGCATCGACAACGATGTCTCTGTGCGCGCTGAGCGTCAGCGCATTCGTGGTGGTCCAATTGATGTTGGAGGCAACCGTGATGTTGCCTGGCTCACTACCCCCTGATCCGGTGGTTACCACCACGTCGCCATTGGCGAGTGCGTTCTGGATCGACGATACGGTGACAACGCCCGGCCCTGCGACCGTCGTGATCAAAGTATCCTGCGGATCAAGCAATAGTGTGCCGTTCGTGCCACGAGGCGCGCCGGTATCGACGAGGCCATTGAACGTCAGCGACTGATGCCCTGATACCTCGACAAATCCACCATTGCCGGACTCCGGACCGCCTTGCGCCCTGATCGTTCCGTAGAACGTGGTAGCCTGATCTGACCACACCACAACCTTGCCGCCGTTGCCGGTGGCTTTGGCCGACACATCAATCGTGGTGGCTGCATCGACACCGACCGTGGATGCCGTCGGCACGCCGAACGATTCCAGCGCGGATGCCGAGGCGTTGGCTACGGCTGCATTGCCCCGGCCTCCCCCGACATCCCCGCCGATCAGAACCCTCCCGCCACCGGTCTGCCCGGAAGCGTCAATCGTCGCGGCAGCCAGTTCAATGTTTTCACCGGTAACGACGATGGTGCCGCCTTGGGTGCCCCCTGATCTGCCGGCTGCCGAGAGCGATCCGGACAGTCTCACGGTTTGTTTCGGCGCCCCCATTGGCTTGGTCGCGCGCGTTGCCGCGCCCAAGACGATCATGCCGTTACGGCTGCCGATCGAATTGGCCTCGATGACACCGCTATTGTTGATGACGGAATCGACCACCAGGCGTGCCGCGGCGGCCGTCAGTTCAACCCTACCGCCATCGGCTTTCAGCTTGCCGTCGTTCCGGACCAGCGCATTGAGCGGCCTGCCGGTCGCGACATCGATCACCCTGGCGGCGATGGAATCATTGACGCCGAGCGTGATCAGGCGGTCGCCATAGAAATCAAGACTGAAATTGTTGCCGGCCGCGAGACCTACCGTGCCGAGATTCGCTGTGATGGTGCCGGTGTTGCGAACCCCTGGCGCCACCAGCGCAGCGAACCCGCCATTCTGCGCGGTAATCGTCCCGAGATTGACGATCGAAGCCTCCGGCCGTCCCGGAGTATTGAATTGATACCGCCCCGCCATAAAGTCGGCGTTGCGGATGTCATTGGTGGTGGCAAGGAAACTGCCGGTATTCACCCTGGAGCCGGCGCCGAACAGAATGCCATCGGGATTGACGAGAAAGATCCGGCCATTCGCGGTCAACGTACCGTCGAGCACGGATGCGCCGAGGCCGCCGGTGACCCGGTTGAGCGTGACCGACGATGAACCCGGCTGAACGAAGCGAGTGGTTTCGCCGCTGCCAATGTTGAACGTGTTCCAGTTGATGATGGCACGGTCGGTCGATTGGGTGACCGTCACCGTGGACGTTCCCTGCCCCTGCACGTTGGCGGTGCCGCCGACCACCTGCGATCCCAACGGATTAGCGGTCGCGGCAAGCCCCCCCAGCGGCATCAGGACCGTGGTTGCGAGCAGCGTATTGCGGAAACGAGCCATCATCATTCCCCCGCTCCTAATACTTTGCCGTGACGGCAAAGAAGAACCGCCAGCCGCGAGGGGGACCCTCAACGCCCTTGGCGACCTGTAGATCGACGTTGAGATAATCGCGATATGCCATGCGAACCCCGCCGCCGACTGAGGCGGCCTCGACTTGGGCCGGCGTGCCTACTGCGGCTGACCGAGTCCAAAGTCGACCCCAATCGGTAAAGCCATAGAGCTGCACCAGTCCACCCTGCGGGACCACGGTCGGAATATCGTAGCGGACCTCGGCAAGCGCCTCAAAGCAACTGTCGCCGAGCAGCTGCGAGGGATCGAAGGCCCGGCCAAAAAACCGGCCGCCATAGCCGCATTGCTCCGGTGATAACAACGGCTGGAACGCATATTGCCCGTAACTCGCCAGATACACTGACACCGGATTGAACAGCGGTTGGGTGCGATTGGCGCTGAATTCGATCTTGCTGAAATCAACCCGCCCCACCGCCCGCGAGGCCAGCGGGTTGCCGTTCACCGTACTGCCGAGGCCCTGGATGCCCTGGCTGAGGGTCAGGTTGAATTGGTTGACGCCGCGCAGTACGTCGGCGATGTCGGCGTCGATCCTGCCGCGCAGGCCACGCAACCGGTCTTCATTGAACGGCAATTCGAGAATGTCGCTGTGATTTTCGCTGGAAAAGACCAGGCCGGAAATCGTCAAATTGCTTTCCCGCGAGCGGATCATCGGATATGACAATCCTGCATCGAAGTAATTTCCCTTGGTGCGGTAGTTCAACAATTCAAGCGCCGCGGTGCCCGGCCGACCGCCGTTGCTGTTGGCACCAGCGAAGAACGTCAGCCCCTCGCTGTTCAGCACCTGCCGATAGTTGAGCGAGTAGTATTGCAACTCGCGCACCGGCTCGACACTCGCCCAGGACAAGGTCAGCGCCTCGTGCTGTCCGAGTAAATTGTTCAGTGTCGTCGCGGCAAGATATTGGATGGGGCCGCGTGCCGGCGTGCCGCGATTATCGACCCTGCCCATGGCGTCAATATGCTTTTCGGTCATCTCCACCACGAGCGTTGACGCTGCTTTATTGGTTTCCGAAGCCTTCAGACTGGTTGCAAATTTCAGACCTGGCAGATCGCCGGCAAGCAGGATGTAACGCTCAATGGTGCGAATATTGACCGGACGATCCGCGGTGATCTTGGCGGTGTAGCTGGTAAAGAAATCGCGGTAGCGTGACAGTTTGCTGGGCCACTCCACTCGGTCCACATAGCCTTCGATGATCTCGATATGGACGATTGCGCCCTTCGGACTCAACTGCTGCGGCGGCACGATCGCGCGCGACAGCACATAGCCGTCATTGCCGTATTTTGCGGTGATGGCTCGGGCCAGATCGTAGATCGCCTGCACCGCAACCTTGTTGCCAAGCAGCGCCTCATAAAGCGGCAAGAAGTCCTTGGCGCTGTAAATCGTCGATCCAGTGATGCGGATGTCGCGCATGATGATCGCCGTGCTCGCAGCGCCGGCCGGCGCAATGGTGCTTGGCAGCGAAATGGCGCCGGGTCCGGGCTGCGCTTGCGGCGCGGGCGGCTGGCTGAATCGCTCACTCTCCCTGCCGGGCCGTTCGCTTGGCGGAATAATCTGCGCCGCAGCCGATGTTGCAAAGAGCACCATGGCCGCCGCGGCAGCGTTCCTACCGACCCACCCGAACACAAACGCCCCCAAAAACGCAATAATCCAGAAGTATTTCTTCAATTATCGCGGGCATTGAACCCGATCCAACGGCCTTGCGCAACCAAAAGTTGGCTAATCTGGAAGCGCAGCTGTCTGCGGAGCGCCGTCAACTGGGCAAGATTCTTCGGGAGCCGCTTGCGATGAAATCAGAACCGAACCGGCCCTGACCGGAAAAAACTTGTGTACCGGCTTATCAAGCCAGACGCAGCCTAGGCGCGTTGCCTTGCGCATGCGCCTGTCTTAATCTGATTGCGGCGGGCCGGGAGAAAAAGTGAGAAGAGTCCTTCGACTTGAACTTGACGGTCGCGCATCCCATATGACAAAATATCCAAGCTATACAAGTAGTTAACCATGAGTTATCGAAACCCACAATTGGCCAAGGGGATGCCGCACCACAGCGCAAAGTTTGCGACGCAAAAGAATTTGACCGCCAGTTGTACGGAAGTCGTCAAAACGTCATCGGTCGGGAGTGTTGCCCGCCGAAAGCGGTTCGATCTTGTTTGGAAGCCGTTGCACCTTGCGAGCTTGTCGGTTCTGAAGCTCCTGCTGCCCGCCGCCGACTTGATAGTCGTCTCGCCCGACCGTTCGAGAACAGTAGTCGGAGCATTATCGAGCGCACCAACAGTCATTCGCTTCAACAATTACTCTTGCTTGCCTAGGATCTTGCTGCGCCCGTTGTACGCGCCGGGATGGCAGTACGTGCATGGCGGATGGGATGTGGAATCCGGTCGCCTAGCTGATGCGTTGGCCATGCTTATCCAACGCGCCAACCGGTTCGAGCGAAAGTCAAGCCTTGGGAGTGTAGTGTTCGGTTTCCGGCGCTTACTCTTCCTGCTCCGGCAGCGATATGGCGTATCGCGGTCCTTTTCAAATGTCGAACAACACTACGACGTCGGAAACGATTTGTTCTCGTCGTTTCTAGATTCAAGAATGGTTTACAGCTGCGCGGACTTCCAGACCGGGGATCTCGCAATCGAGGATGCCCAACGTATCAAATTGGACAAGACGATAGAACGGCTACAGTTGCAGCCTGGTCATCGGCTTCTGGAAATCGGTTCAGGTTGGGGCAGCCTATCATTTCTCGCGGCGACCGAACACAAAGCCAAGGTAACCGCTCTCACTCTTTCGAGGAACCAACTTGAATATTCAAAGAATTTTGCGAAAGAACACGGCGATCCGGATCAGTTGGCTTACTTGCTGGAGGACTACCGTGAACATTTGCGCAGGGACAGCCCGCGATATGATCGCATCGTCAGCGTAGGAATGGCCGAACATGTCGGACTCCGACAGATGGGAGACTATTTTTCAGCGATAAATTGTTTTCTAGAGGCTGGCGGTTTTGCGCTGGTGCATACGATTGTCCGCAAACACCCCGGTGTGACTAATCCGTGGATTGACCGTCACATATTTCCGGGCGGATATATTGCAACCGAGGATGAGATTCTTCGAGCCGCTGCTGCGCACGGCCTTAAAATTTGCGACAGAACCCATCGCTATGACGCGCCCAACTATATACTTACGCTACGTCATTGGGCGCGTCGTTTGAACCGTTCATGGAGCACGCTGCTGAAATATAAATACCCTGAAGAAGTACGTCGCACGTATGATTTCTACTTTGCCGGCTCCGAAGCCGCTTTTCGGCAAAGCGACATGTATGTAATGCAGTTTGTTTTCCGCAAGGCCATTTGAGCAACAAGGAGAGGCTATGTCCTCCGACAGAAAGTTAGAGGTCTCCGACATAAAGTTAGAATTGAAAGAATTTTTGGAACTGATGCGCGTCAAAGTGCCGGAAATGCACAGCCTTCAGGTTCAGTTGGTCAGAATAATATTACCTTTTCTCGTTTTGAGCATCGTCTATTTTGTGATGATATACGATGGTATTCAGCCAGCGCCCCTTGATGCCCTGGCGGGCGCCCATAGTGCAATTTCCGTACGAATATTCGACAACGCAGTAAGCCTTCCAAGAACGTGGGTACTACTCGCGGCAATACTGTTGTTATTTTTTTACTTTATGCGATTTGGTTATCTTTATTATCAAGGAACCAAGGACATCGTCAGCATCCAGAACATTATTGACAGCGTCGCTCGATCCAATCCAGACGCGCCTCCTGACTCACATCATAATGACGTACGCGAAGCTTTGATGCAGTTCTGTAAGTCTAACTACATCGTCCAATCGGTGGTTGTTTTTCTGTACCCAGCTTCCCACACCGTGGGGGGACCACTTGGGTTCAGAAGCATGCTCGATTTAAGGCGTCTCAAGATTGACAATGGACCTTTGGCCGGCATGTCAGGGACTCGGATTGCGTCGATAAGAGCACTTATGCTTGCGATGATTTTCTTGTTCGTCTGGTTTATTGCCGTTACGCAATTTTCACTCTTGATAGGTTTCCTGCACTTTACAGGGAGACTGACAGCAGTCTTCGTTTTCATTGCGTTCACAGCTTACTACGTATTCTTTCTTTCCTTCATTTGGGATCGATACTTTTTCATTAAACCTGAACCGTACTGCTTGGTGCTGAATTGGTTTTTCACCGCCTCCATTGGATGGTCGATTTTGTCGAATGCCTGGCTCATCTACAACAACCCTAGCCCAAACCTACAGAAGTGCGCACTCACCATAAATTACGTCGCATCGGTTTCATATCCCGCCCAGTTCGCCTTCGCACCTTGGCTCAAGGAACCCGCGCCGACATCAGGATCAACTGACGTCAAAGAAGCAAACTCTGCCCTGAAGACGGAACAAACCTCACGTTTGGAAAAATGCAAAATCAATTAAGTCCCAACCGTCCGATGACATGACTACCGATGGATGAGAACCGAACCAGCCCTAACTGGGAACCAAAAATCGCGTGAGTAACGCTGTGAGTACCCGCTCGGAAGGCTTCCAGAACCCCTTATTTGACGGCGTTATTCGTCGGTGTTCGATTCCGGCCAGGGCACCAGACTGCTTTTTGCCAGCGAATTAGGTGCACTGTCACCGTCATGCGTAATAGCAGTCAGCTTCCCTGCGAGTAAACCTGTGTAGATCGCTGCTTTACAGCCGGAGACGTGACAACTCATTTAGTGCACTGTCACCATAGCTACAAAAGGCCCTCTGAACAAAACGGCCGCAACGGGCTGGAATTCGGATGTTGGTGGCCGCCCAGGGAAGAATGAAATGACCCGACGCAAGGCAATCCCGTCCAAGAGAATCTCGTTCTTGTTTCTGACGATACTCGGCCTTTCTTTCCTGGCTACGACCGGCAGTGAAGCGCGAGAAAAGGTCTATTATCAAGCTACGTGTGTAACAGGCAGGGGAAACTTGCCGTCAGGAGCGGCTGCGCCGGACTACTGCACGTGTGCAGGAGCTACCGCATGTGTCGGCTGCTCGTCCTTTACGTGCTCGCGTTGGGCCATCATTAAAAATGAGGGCAAAAAGACGTCAACAAAGGCGCAATAGGGTGCGAGCTGTTTGATGGCGGGCATTGGGGCATTGTCCCGGAACTGAGAATTCATGATACAATTCGGCTATCGACTCCCGGCAAAGCCCTTCTAACCGCTCCACCCCCGCGATGCCTCGAACATCGCCATCGCCGGCGCGGTCGGCGGCAGCGTGTCGGCGACGATCAATTTGATCTCCTTGGCGAGGTCGACGCCTTCGATACGGAGTGCGACGAGGCGCCGAGCGGCAACTTCGTCGGCGACCGAGGATTCCATCACGATCGACGCGCCATCGCCGGCGCGGACCGCGCGCTTGACGGCCTCGGTGCTGCCGAAGCCGTTGACGACCGAGAGGGTGCTGGCGGATGGTCCGAGCCGGCTGCGCAGGAGATGCCCGGTGCCGGTGCCGGATTCACCGCCGAGCAGCGGCTCGCCTTGCAGCTCGGCGACGGACAGCGAGCCACGCCCGGCCCAGCGATGATCGGGTGCGACGATGACGACCAGCGGCTCGCGCGCGATGGTGCGCGCGGCAAAGCCTTCCCTTCCGTCCCACCATTCCATGGCGGCGAGATCGGCTTCGCCGCGTTCCAGCCGGGCGATGACATCGCCGTTCGATCCGATCCATTGCTCCACCGGGATGCCGGCGCTGCGCTGGAAGGCGGCCAGATGCGGCTGCAGCAGATAGGTGCCGACATTGCTCGATGCCGCCACGCGCAGCGTCGGGAGCTGGACGAGGCCGCGCACGCGCGCGGCGGTTTCGACCAGCGAACGCGCCAACGGCAGGAAGCGCGCGCCCTGGTCGGTCAGCATGGCGCCGCCGCGCCGGCGCAGTACCAGCGGCGCGGCCAAGACCTCTTCGAGCTGGCGGATGTGATCCACGATGGTCGACGGCGCCAGATCGAGCTGGCGCGCGGCGGCACGGATGCCGCGGGCGGCGATCACCGTGAGGAAGGTTCGAGCGTGGGTCAGGTTCAGCATTTCATCCGGTCAATGCTGCGGTCTTCATGTTCGGTGTTTTGACGAGTCCGGCGGGCAACCGGCCTGCCAGGGCTTGCAGGATGCTTGATGCGGCGGACAGTTCGATCTGGCGCCGCGCGGATGTCACCGCCGATCCGATATGCGGCGTCAGCACGGTTCGCGCCCCCGGCGCGGTCAGTCTCGCATCGATCGACATCGGCCGGTGCGGCCGCGCCAAGTCCTCACATTCGAACACGTCGGCGGCGTAGCCGCCGAGATGGCCGCTCTCCAGCGCATCGGCTACCGCGGCTTCATCGACCAGCGAGCCGCGCGCGGGGTTGACCAGCAGCGCCCCCGGCCGCATCCGGCCGATGGCGGCCGCATCGATCAAGCTGGTGGTGCTCTCCGTCAGCGGCAAGCCCAGCACCACGAAATCCGACAGCTTCAAGACGTCATCGAATGCCACCCGCTCGACGCCGGCACCCTCATCGAAGGGGTTCGTGTCAAAGGCGACGATGCGGCAGCCGAACCCGCGCAGCCGACGCGCGATGGCCTGGCCGACCAGACCGAACCCGACGATCCCGACCGTCGAATGGCCGATTCCCGTTCCGTACAATTGAGGTCGCCAGCCCGCAAAACCCTGATGGCGGATGCCGGCATCGCCGCGCGGGATGTGCCGCCCGAGCGCGATCATCAATCCGATCGCCAGTTCCGCGGTCGGCACGGTCAGCAGGTCCGGCACGATGGTGACCTGGACGCCGCGTTCGCGCGCGGCATCGACATCGATATTGTCATAGCCTTTCAGCGCGGCACCGATGACTTTCAATCGTGGGCATCGTTCGAGAAAGGCCCGGTCGATCCGGTCGGTCATGAACGCCATGAGGCCGTTGGCCTCCCGGCACCGTTCGATCACTTCGTCCCGGCTCCAGGGTTCGGAATCCTCGTTCGCGACGACACGGGCAACGCGTTCGAGCGCGGCGCGCGTCTCCGGGAAAACCCGGCTGGTCAGGACAATGAGGGGCGATTGCGTCATCGGTGCACCGTTACTTGAGCGATTTACGCAAGTATGCGCCGACGCTGTCGACCATCACGACACAGGCGAGGATCGAGAGCAGGATGGCCGATACCTGGTCGTAATTCAAGAGCCGCAGCGCCGCGATCAATTCGAAGCCGATGCCGCCGGCGCCGACGATGCCGAGCACGGCGGAGGCGCGGAAATGGTATTCCCAGCGGTAGATCGTGACGTCGGTCAACTGCGGCAGCACCTGCGGCAACACCGCGTGCATGATGACCTGCATCGGCGTCGCACCGGCGGCGCGCGCCGCTTCCAGCGGCTTGGGATCGACATGCTCGATCGCCTCCGCGTAGAACTTTCCGACCATGCCGATCGAATGCAGCGCCAGCGCGAGAACTCCCGGCAGCGCGCCGAAGCCGACCGCGGCTACGAACAGCACACCGAGGATGATCTCCGGAACCGAACGCAGGAAGGCGAGCAAGGTGCGCACCGCCAGATAGACCGCCGGATGCGGGCTGGTATTGGGCGCGGCGAGCAGCGCCAGCGGCAGCGAGAACAGCACGGCGAGCGCGGTGCCCGCGATCGACATCGCCAGCGTGTCCAGCAGCGGCCGCAGCCATGTCTGCCAGCGGCCGAAATCGGGCGGCACCATTTCCGAGGCCAGCGTGGAGATCGCGGGCCCGCTCTCGATGAAGCGCTGCGCGTCGAAGAAGCCGGTTGCCGCGAGCGCGGCGACGCAGGCGGCGACGATCAGGCCAACCAGCCCCGCACCGCGCAGGGTGGAGCGTCTCTGGTCGGCGAGAATGACGTCAAAGGCTGGCGAAGCGGATTTCATCACAGCCTGGCGATGTCGAGTTGCAGCACCTTCGCCATGTCGCGCAGCACGTCGTAATCCTTGTCGGTTGCCGCCGCGATGGCCTCGACGCGGAACAGCTTCAGAATCACCGGATCCTTGAGATCGAGGAATGCCTTCCTGATCGCGTCCTTCAGTTCGGGCTTCAGAAAGCCCTGCAGCGTGATCGGATAATTCGGAATCGGATCGGACAGCGCGATCTGCCTGAGTTTTGTCGCATCGACCTTCTTGCTCTCGACCAGGATTCGGTAGATCGATTCGGACAACGCTCCGGCGGGGACCTGCCCGGCGGCGACGGCGCGTGCGACCGCATCGTGCTGGCCGAGATGGACGACCTTGTAGTCGGCATCGCCGATCAGTCCCTGCTTGGCGAGCAGCGCACGCGGCGCGAGGTGGCTCGACGTCGAGGCCCGGTCGCCGAACGCGAACGGCTTGCCCTTGATGTCGGCGATTTCCTTCACCGGCCCGTCCGCGGTGGCGATCAGGATCGACTGGTAATTTGGCTTGCCCTTTTCGACGCCGACACCGAACGGCTCGATTTCGGTCGCTTTCGACTTGGCGAGTACATAGGAGAACGGGCCGAAATATCCGACCTCGATCCGCCCGAACCGCATCGCCTCGATCATCGAGGAGTAATCGGTGGTCACGATGATCTCGACCGGCTTCTTGAGCACGCCCTCGAGATAGACCTTCAACGGCTGCGCGTTCTGAATGATGGTCGCGGCATTCTCGTCGGGCAGCAGCGCGATACGCAGCTTTTCCGGATTGGTCTTGTCTGCCCATGCCGGGCCAGTGAGCGCGCAAAGGCCGGTCGCGACCGATGCCAAGAGGAAATCACGGCGTAACATCATGTAGTCTCTCCTGTTGAAGGGTTCGATCAGGCCGCTTGCGCCAGGCGCTGGCGTTCCGTCGCGTAGATGTGATCGAGCGTGTGCGACCCGAGCTGATCGGGCGCGCCGTCGAAGACGATGCGCCCCTGGGCGAGGCCGATAATGTGATCGGCGAACTGGCGGGCCAGATCGACCTGATGCAGGCTGACGATCGCGGTGATGCCG
>NZ_JAUYAN010000248.1 GCF_030693485.1 Bradyrhizobium sp.
GCCGCCGGCTGCGGCGCCTGAACGGCGGGGGCCGGGGCCGGGGCAGGAGCGGCCTGCGGCGCGGACTCCGCGACATCGGCATTGTCGTCGGAGCCCTTCGACTTGAAGCCCTTGAAATTGCCCAGGCTCGAACCGGAAATAGTGGGCGCCGAGATCTGGATGCAGGACAGCGAACTGCAGTTGCGCGGTGCGTGGACGCGGATCTTGTGTCCCTCGATCTGGAAGGAAATCGAATTGCCGGCATGAGCGGACGGGGTGGCCATCAGCAGCGCGGCGAGAACGAGAAGTCTTTTCATGTGAGCCTCCTGGTGCAGCGGGCTTGTGAACTTGCCCGGACCCTAGGCGGGGCGGTCGCCGGCTTCCGTGATCTGCGTCACCCAGGCGGCGCCGGGACGGCCGGCCGCGCCGGGCGTTGCGGCTCGTCAATATGAAGCCAAGGACCGGCTCACAGTGGACCGGCAACGTCTACAGCCAAGCCAGCGGCGATACCTATTACGTTACGGCCTATGGCCCTGAAAGGCCCGAACGCGCTGGGGGTCGAGGCTTGCGCGCTCGGACAGTTTTAATGTTCCGGCAAAAACTGGACGCGGATCGACACGAAGCCGGAGCGGATGATCACGTCGCGACAGTACTCGCCGGAGCCGCGGTCGTAGCGGAAGCCTCCAGTGCTGTGAGCCGCGCCCGCGGCGAGACCCACACATGAAAACGCCCGGCGGCTGGATTGCTCCAGCCCGCCGGGCGCTGATTCGTTCGGGGTTATGCGATTTAGTAGATCACCCCAAGCACGATGGCGCCAACAAAGGCGATGGCTGCATACGCGGTAACAACGCTCACTTTGCTGACCCATGGACCCAGCAAGGTCATCGCGAAATCTCCGTCGTTCATGTCATTGCCCGCTCAACTCTCGAAGCTAGCAAAGCGTTCCCGGCGTAAAAAGTCAGCCTTGCTGCACCATTATCGTCTGTCCACAGGATGGACCGGCGGCGACATGGTTAAAGAAGCGTGAAAACAACGCGTTGAAGAGTCGTTAAATAAATTAGCCGAAGTTGCGCGCATGACGCGCGGAGTTCGTTTGTATCTCGTCGGCTCCTTCGTCCTTGTTTCGCTAGCGGGCTGTGGCCGCGGATTTTTTCAGTCCGAGGAGCGCGAACCGTGGCGGGCTGAGGCCGAATTGGCATGCCTGAAGTCCGGGACGGTGAAAGAGACTGCCGAACTGGTCCGGATCAACCCGATTTCGGGTCCCGGGGTCTGCGGCGCGGAATATCCGCTCAAGGTGGCCGCGCTCGGCGAAGCCGGCGGCAGTTTCGGCTTTGCCGACGATCTGCGGCCGCCCGGCGCCATCGGCAACGGGCCGCGCTGGCCGGTTTCGCCGCCTCGCGCCGCGCCGCCGCCATCCGCCTATCCCGACAACGCGATGCGCCAGCCGGGCGGCTATGGCGCGGCGTCCAGCGGTCCGATTTCATTGGCGGCCCCGGGCGTGGTCCAGGATGAAGACGACGTTGCTTTCGCGCCTGAACCGGCGGGCCGGGGAGGCTATCCCTCGCCTTCGGCCTATCCGCGCGATCGCGGGCCCGCGCCCTATGCGGAACGTCCCGCCACCACGCCGCTGCCGCGGCTCGGGCCGGCGCAGGGCAACTCCGTCGCTGCCTTCGGCCCGGTGGCGATGAAGCCCGCGGCGACGCTGGCCTGTCCGATGGTTTCGGCGCTCGATCGCTGGCTCGCCGATTCCGTGCAGCCGGCGGCACAGCGTTGGTTCGGCACCAGGGTGGCCGAGATCAAGCAGATCTCCGCCTACTCCTGCCGCGGCATGAACGGTAATTCGCGCTCGCGGATTTCCGAGCATGCCTTCGGCAATGCGCTTGATATCGCTTCCTTCACGCTGGCCGACGGCCGCGTCGTCACGGTGAAGAACGGCTGGAAGGGCATGCCCGAAGAGCAGGGATTTTTGCGCGACATCCAGGCGGCGGCGTGCGAGCAGTTCAATACCGTGCTGGCGCCGGGTTCCAACATCTATCACTACGATCACATCCACATCGACCTGATGCGCCGCAAGAGCCAGCGCGCCATCTGCCAGCCCGCCGCGATGTCGGGCGAGGCGATCGCCGGCCGTGCCGGGCAGCGCGGCCCCCATGCGTCACGCGAATCCTACGTGACGGGATCGATCGGCGCCCGCAAGACACTGTCACCCCGGCGCAAGGCCAACGACAAGATCAACGAGGAAGACGAGTTCCTGGACGAGTAGGGTCGGCCCGGCGGCTATCGTTGACGTCGGCGTCTGATGTGAAGTCAAGTCGCCGGGTGGACGTTCGCGCCGGCCGCGCCCAGGCATTACACGCGCCACCGACGCCGCGAGCCGTCGTCGCCATAAAGGCGCAACCCCGAAGCGAAAAATTTAGGCGAAAAGCTTTCCGCTGCTCAAACATCAGGCAGTTATCGTGCTGCAAGCAGCCCTTCGACATCTGAGGAGGCCGCCAACACAGTTCAGTCGGAGCTTGCGCAACTCCCGCTTGGCACTAAGCTTGCTTGAGTTGCGAGGCAAGTCTGCAAGTCAGACATCCGGCAGGACAGGGGGCTCAAATGGATCGCCGCAGATTTCTCAGGACCGGTGCAACCGCCGCGGCGGCGTCCGCCGCCGTGGTTGCCACACCGAGCATCGTCAAGGCGCAGGCGAAGACGTTCAACTGGAAAATGACCAACGCCTATGGTCCGGGCGCGCCGTTTTACGTACAGGGGCCGGGCAGCCCGACCGACTTCATCAAGATGGTGGACGCGATGTCAGGTGGCCGGCTCAAGATCCAGCATTTCGCGGCCGGCGAATTGATCCCTGCACTGGAAGGCTTCGACGCGGTGTCGAAAGGCACGGTGGAGATGAATTGCGCCAACAGTTACTTCTGGTCGGGCAAGACCTTCGCGGCGCAGTACTTCACGGCGGTTCCGTTTGGCATGAATGCGCTTGGGATGAATGCCTGGCTATATCACGGCGGCGGCCAGAAGCTGTGGGAGGAAGTATACGCGCCGTTCGACATCCAGCCGTTCCCGATGGGCAACACCGGCGTGCAGATGACCGGCTGGTTCCGCAAACCGATCGAGAAGATCGAGGACTTCAAGGGTTTGAAGATGCGCATCCCCGGGCTTGCGGGCAAGGTGCTCGCGTCGTTCGGGGTCGATGTCAAGCTGTTGCCGGCGGGCGAGATATTTCCTGCGCTGGAGCGCGGCGTGATCGATGCCGCGGAATTTGTCGGTCCGTTTCAGGACCGTCGGCTCGGACTGCACAAGGCGGCGAAGTTTTACTATACCACGGGCTGGCACGAGACGTCGACGGTGACGGAATTGGCGATCAACAAGAAGGCATGGGCAAGTCTTCCGCCCGACCTGCAGGAGATCGTCAGGGTGGCCGCCGCCGCCTGCAACACCATCAGCCAGAGCTGGTGCGAGTCCGCCAATGCCGAGGCGCTGGAGGATCTGGTCAAGAATCACGGCGTCAAGACCGCGCCGCTGCCGGCCGACATTTTGGCGAAGCTGAAGGAGGTGACGCTGCAGACCCTTAACGAGGCTGCCGCCAAGGATCCGCTGGCCAAGAAGGTGCATGACAGCTTTATCGGCTTCAAGTCCAACGTCGACAAATGGGCGGGCATCTCGGAAGGCGTCTACTACAGCCAGATCCGCGGGCAGATTTGAACGACGCGTTGGGCGAAAAACGGCGGCTCGATCAGATCGCGGCTCGTGCCGCCGCCGTGGGCTGGGCATGCGCATGAAACTGACAGGGACGCTGCTGCGGGCGGCAAATCTGCTCGACCGCGTGATCGAGCGGATCGGCCGGGTGACCGGCTGGTTCGCGCTGGCCCTAGTGCTGGTGATGAGCTTCAACGTCCTGCTGCGCTATCTGTTTCGCACAGGATCGGTCGCCATGCAGGAGCTGGAATGGCACCTGATGGCGCCGGTGTGCATGCTGGGCCTGTCCTATGCGATCCTGAAAGACGGCCATGTGCTGGTTGATATATTTTATGGCCGCCTCTCCGAGCGATGGAAGCGCATCATCGATTTCGTTTCCGCGGTGCTCGTGGTGGCGGTGGTGTTCATACTGCTCAAGCTGTCGATCCCATATGTGCTGCAGTCCTACTCCATCGGCGAAAAGTCCCCGGACCCGGGCGGCCTGACGCACCGATGGGTCCTCAAGGCGATGCTTCCCGTCGGCTTCGCGCTTTTGCTTGTTCAGAGCTTCGCCGCCATGCTGCGGGCGCTTGTCCCCGTGATCGACCCCAACATCGCCGTCAAGCCGGCGAGCCACGCGGTGTGACATGCCTGGACTAGAAACCTTGGCGATTCTCTGCATCGTCTCCTTCTTTGTTCTGCTCGCGATCGGCGTGCCGGTCGCGCTGACGCTGGCGGTCAGCGGGCTTTTCTTCGGCTATCTGGGTTTCGGAGCGGGGCTGTTCGACCTGCTGCCCGCACGGATCTATGGCGTCATCGCCAACTACACCCTGATTGCCATCCCGCTGTTCGTTTTCATGGGCGTGATGCTGGAAAAATCGCGAATAGCCGATGATCTCATGGACGTCATCGGCCATCTCGCCGGCGGCTTGCCCGGCGGCATGGGCATCGGCATCATCCTGGTCGGCGTGTTGATGGGGGCCACCACCGGCATCGTCGGCGCGACGATCGTTACGCTCGGTCTGATCACGCTGCCGGCGCTGATACGGCGCGGCTATCATCTTCCGACGGCGTGCGGGACGATCTGTGCGTCGGGAACGCTCGGCCAGATCATTCCGCCGAGCACGATCCTGATCCTGCTGGCCGATATTCTCGGCCAGTCCGTCGGCACGCTGTTCGCCGCGGCCCTGATTCCCGGGATGCTGCTGGCGGCGATCTTCTGCATCTATCTGCTGGTGCTCGGCATGGTACGGCCCGATTGGGTACCGGCGGTGACTCTGGCGGAGCGCCAGACGGTGTCGCGATGGCAGTTGTTCAAGGACGCGGTACGGATCGGTCTGCCGCCCATTGGCCTCGTGCTGGCGGTGCTCGGGTCGATCGTCGGAGGCGTCGCCGCGCCGACGGAAGCGGCCTCGATGGGCGCTCTGGGGTCGATCCTGGTGGTCGGCCTGTCCGGGCGTTTCAGCTGGTCGGTGCTGCGCGAAACCACGCTGTCGACCACCCGCATCACCGCCGGCATGATGTTCATCCTGATCTGCGCCCAGGTCTTTGCCCTGGCCTTCCGCGGCCTGCACGGCGAGCAACTGGTCGCCGATCTGTTCAAGGTGGTGCCGGGCGGTGCCGACGGCGTGCTGATTTTCATGCTGGTGCTGATCTTCATCCTCGGCTTCTTCATCGAGTGGATCGAGATCAGCTATATCGTCGTGCCATTGTTCCTGCCGCTGCTGCAGAACCTCAATGTCGACATGGTCGTGGTCGCGACCCTGATTGCGGTCAACCTGCAGACATCGTTCCTGACCCCGCCGTTCGGCTGGGCGCTGTTCTATCTTCGCAGCGTCGCGCCGCCCGAGGTTTCGACCGTCGCGATCTACAAGGGGGTAGTGCCCTTCATCGGATTGCAGCTGCTGACGCTGGTCATCCTTTATCTCAATCCGCAACTTGCTACCTGGCTGCCGCGCGCGATCGGATGGTAGGTCAAGCCGCGCGCCTTGAATTGATCTCACGCTCGCGTTGCTAACCTCCACCCGGGTTTCGCCGGCGGTGCTATCGCGCGCGAAAATCAACCGGCGGGCCGCGACCGCGTCCCGCAGTGAATCGCGTCGCTCTTCTTCGCGGAAGCCTGCACGTGCTCGCAGCAAACCGGTTGATGGCAAGTTCAACATCTGCCGGGGATGCTGAACGGGCGTCGGCAAACGCACCCGCGACGCGGCCTATGTCGTCTACCGGACATGGTGCGTTGCACAGCGATTCGTCCCAGTTGAACTACGGAGCGGGCGCTAAGCATTGGTTAAGACAGGGCTCCCTACGATGATTTGTATTGCTTGCTTCTTGCTTTGAGACTTGCGCTACGACTTCGTCCCGATGAGCATTTGGAATGCGCGTTCACTTCGTCACCGATGAACCTGAGAAGATACCAGCCATCCGCGCAGTGCTGGAGCCACGCTATCTCGTTGTTTCTCAACTGCTGGGCGACAGCGCAACGCAAACTGGTGCGGCCGGCGCGCTGCTGGTTGACGCCGATCTGCGCAAGGCGGCTGGTATCGAGCAAATCCGGCTCATCATGCGGCAGCAGAAACGCATTCCCGAAAAGCTGTTCGTCGTCGAGAAGCACAGTCACCATCTGATTGCGCAGGCCTATGCGCTCGGTGCGACCTCGGTGGTTTCGCGTCCGCGAGAAGTTGCGTTCAGGCTGGCGCAGATTGAAGAAGCCGCGAAGGCGACGCGCGCCGGCGCCGCCATCGCCTCGCCCGCGATCACCAGCGGCGCAGCGGCCTTAGCGTCCATGTTCGCGGCGATCCGGGACGGCCAGCCGATCAATCTTTGCGATGCCGACAGTGCCACCTCGCAAATCGTCGACAGCATCGAGCAGAATGGACTCAGCGCGTGGCTCGAGGACGTCCGCCGCTACCATGAAGGCACGTTCCAGCATTGCCTGCTGGTAACCGGAGTAGCCGTGGGCTTCGCGCTGGAGATCAGGTTCTCCGGCCGGGATGTCAAACGGCTCGGTATGGCGGCAACGCTCCACGACATCGGAAAGGCCCGTATCCCGCTGTCGATTCTCGACAAGCCCGGACAGCTTGATCCGGATGAAGAAGCGATCATGCGGCGCCATCCGGAGATCGGATATGAATTGTTGAAGGATCTTCCCGGCATCAACCCGGATATCCTCGATGGGGTGAGGCATCACCACGAATATCTCGACGGCTCCGGCTATCCCGATGCGCTGAAGGCGCCTGAGATTTCCGATCTGGTGCGATTGCTGACCATCTCCGACATCTTCGCAGCCCTGATCGAGTCGCGGCCGTACCGGCCGGCGATGTCCCGCGAAAGCGCCTACAAGATCCTGTGCGGGATGGACGGCAAGCTTGAACAATCGCTACTGAAAGCCTTCCGCACGGTCGCGCTGCTGGCGTGACCGATGCTGCGGTCGCGCCCCGGGTTCATGGCGTCGCCAGCCGCTCCAGCAAATCGTGCACGACGCCCTCCAGCAAATCGAGCTTGTAGCCCGTCATCGGCAACGGGCTGGCGCCTGACCTCGCCAGCCGTGCCGCTTCCGCGATCACCGCCGCGCCGGCCGGCTTGCCTTGCAGGCCGGCCTCGCACGCTGCGAGGCGGAGCGGGACCGGCGCGATGCCGCCGGCGGTGAGGCGGATGAACTGGAACGTGCCCGACGTCACGACGGCGCGGGCGCATACTTCAGCGAGCGGCCATTCGGCGTGGCTGCGGCTGATGGCGCGCTTGTAGAGCGCGCGCTCACCCGGCAGCGGCGCTGATAGTTCGACGCTGCGGATCATTTCATCTGCTGCAAGCGCGTGATCGGATGTCCCGTTGGAGCCGTCGCCCAGCAGTTCGCCGATTGAAATCCCCGGCCGCTGGCTGGTGACGATCCTGGCATCATGGGCGAGCAGCGCCGCCGCCATGGTGGAGGGATGCGGCGCCACGCAGGGGCCGAGATCGAACGCGACGCTGTAGAGATGATTGCCCGTTCGCGCCGGGCATTCGCTGCCGCCCTTCTTCAGGCAGGCGATATGCGGATCGCGAAAGTACCAGCAGCGCGAGCGCTGCGCGAGGTTGCCGCCGAGCGTGGCGAGGTGGCGGACCTGCGGCGTGGCGAGACCCGATGCGGAAGCCGCAATGCCGGGATAGGCGGCCGCGATGCGCGGGTCGGCCGCGATCGCGGCGATCGAGGTGAGCGCGCCGATGGTGGCGGCGCCATCCGCGCCCCATGTCACGCCGATCGTGTCGGGTGCGGCGGCCAGATCGATCAGCGGTCCCCTGGAGACGCCGCTACGCCGCCTTTCGCTGAGGTCGGTACCGGCGGCGCGGAATTCGGCGGAAGCCGTCATCGAGGCGGATGTCATGCTGCGGTCCTCCCTTTCAGGGCCGATATCAGACGGTCGGGACGGATTGGAATTTCGGTCAACCTGATGCCGGTGGCGTTGCGGATGGCATTGGCCAGCGCCGGCGATGTCGGCACCGTTGCCACCTCGCCGATCCCGACGCTGCCGCCGAGCACGTGATCGAAGCCGGCCTCGTCGAAATGCACTGATATCGCGGGCGTGTCGGCGATTCCCGGGATTCGATAATCCTCCATCCCGGCCGAGAGCACGTCGCCGCTGCGCGGATCGGTTTCGCGCGCTTCATACAGCGCATAGCCTAGGCCCTGGATCACCGAGCCGGTGGCCTGGCTGCGCGCCAGCGCGGGGGCGGCGATCTTGCCGACGGCAATGCCGGTATGGACGTTGAGCACGCGGACATGGCCGAGCCAGGTATCGACTTCCACCTCGATCACCTGCACCGAACTCGGCACGCCGGCGCCGACCGCCAGGTTGGAAAACCGCCGCAGCATCCAGCCGAAGATCATGCCCATGATGCCCGCTTCCTTCATCGGCGAGCGAATACCGGGAGCGGTCGGTTTCGAGTCTTCTGGACGCACGCTGGCGACGCCGAGATCGGGCGAGGCCGCGATCAACTCGCGCCACGGCGCGTTGGAGCCGGGGAGCGGCTTGCGTTTGGCGTTCTGCTCGATCGCGTCCTTCAGCTTCTGCACGGCCAGCAGCGTCGGTGGAATCACGGAAGCCGTGCTGCGGCTGCCGCCGGCGCCCGGTCCCTCCGGCAGATTTGAATCGCCGATCCGCACCTCGACGTCGTGCGGCTCCAGTCCGAATTCCTGCGCCACCGTATTGGCGATCACGGTGCGGCTGCCCTGGCCGATATCCTGGGTCGCGGTACTCGCGACCAGGCGTCCGCCCTCGACCTTGAGTTCGATTTTGACGCCGGGCTGCCAGAGATAGAGCCAGTAGCCGGTGGCGACGCCGACGCCGCGGCGATAGCGGCCGGTCTGCTCGGCGGGCGTCTTCCGGTTGCGCCACACATCGAGGCCGGCGGCCCAGTCATAGAGGCGCTGCCGGTTGGGATTGGGATCCCAGCGCTTGCGCAACGCGATCGGATCGACCTTCATCCGCAGCGCGGCTTCGTCGATCGCCTGTTCCAGCGCGAACGCCATCGGCGGGCCGCCGGGGCCGCGGAACGGCGCACCGGGCGGCAAATTGCTGATGACGTCGTAATCGGCCAGCTCCTTGGCCTCCGCCGGATAGATCAGGCGGGCCAGGGCTGCGAGCGTCGAGTTGGTGGCAGCGCCGGTGTCGGCATAGGCGGTGAGCGACAGCGCTTTGAGATCCCCCTGCTCGGAAGGCAGCAGCGCGATTTTCAACTCGGTTGCCGGCCGGTAACCGGTGACGGACAATTCCTCGTGCCGGTCATAGGCGATCCGGACCGGCGCTTCTGCTTCGCGCGCGAGGTCGATCGCCGCTGTTGTCTCCATGCCGAGCGTGCCCTTGGAGCCGAAGCCGCCGCCGATGTGGTCGGCAATGACGCGCACCTTGTCATGGCCAAGCTTGTAACGCTTGGCGATCAGCTCCATGACGTGAAACACCGACTGTGTCGAAGCGTGCACGGTGAGGCGATCGCCGTCGAAGCGCGCGACGGTGGCATGCGGTTCCAGGCTGGTATGCGATTGCGTTCCGGTGCGGAAGGTCCCCTCGACCAGCCATGGATTCTGCTGCTCGCGCGCCGCGGCGACCCAGTTCCTCGCCTTCCGGGCCTTCTGCGAAAACGCCGCCGATGGTCCGCGGACATTGCCGTTCCAGGCAGCCGGCGCCGGCGTGCCCTCGGAGACGTTGCCCGCCTTCTTGCGGCTGGATTTTTCGAACACCACGGGTGAACCGGGTTTTCGCGCGGCGTCGAGCCCGATCACCGATGGCAGTCGCTCGCTGGTCATCCTGATGGCGGCGATAGCGGCTTCGGCGGTCTTGCGGTCCTTCGCCGCAACGGCGGCGATGGGATCGCCGACAAAGCGGACGATGCCGTCATCGCCGAGCAGCGAGACCGCCGCGCTGACGCCGGGCATCGCGCGCGCCGGCGCGAGATCGAGATCGGTGATGCGGGCATGCGCCAGCTGCGAGCGCAGGATGACGCCTTCCTGCTGGCCGTCATGGCGGATATCGACGGTGTATTTGGCTGATCCCGTCACCTTTGCGCGCGCCTCGACGCGCGGCGGGGAAAACTCGAGGCCGTCGAACTGGCCGGCGCAGGCGGCGGCCACCGCGTTGAAGATGCCTTCATAGGCGCCGCAGCGGCACAGATGTCCCGACAGCGCCGCACCGATTTCCTCGCGCGACGGGATCGCGGTTCCCTTGTCCTTGCGCCAGGAATCGCAGAACGCCGCGGCCTCGACCACAAAACCCGGCGTGCAGAATCCGCATTGCAGCGCGTCGTGCGCCATGAACGCCTTCTGCACCGCGTGCAGGTCGGTCGCGCCGATGCCTTCCACCGTCGTCACCGCGGTGTTGGCGGCGGCCCGCGCCGGCATCAGGCAGCTCACGACCGGCGCTCCGTCCACCAGCACGGTGCAGGCGCCGCACACGCCGGCCCCGCACACCAGCTTGGTGCCGGTGAGATCGAGATCGTCCCTGATGACATCGACGAGAAGCGCATCGGGATCGTCGGGCAGGGTGGCGAGGCGACCGTTGATCGTCATCGTGTTCATTTGCGACCTCCAGATTCTTGGCGAACGGGCTTTTTCGGGACAGTCTTCTTCACGGCGGACCTCGCCGATGACGGCTTCGGCAAGGGCGTGACGGCGCCGGCGACCAGCATCCGCGCCATGGTGGCGAGCGCGTCGACGAAGGCGTCGGCCGGCTGCATCCCCGGATAGGCTGACTTGGCGCCGTTGATCGCCATTTCCAGGCACTGCGCCAGTTTTTGCGGCGTCATGCCATCGGCCAGCGCGAGGCGCTGCTTGCGGCAGACCCGCGCGATCGTGGCTGCGCCATGCGCGGCGTAGTGCTCCGCATATTTCTGATAGAGGTCGCGCGCCTGCAGCAGATGTTCGGAGAACAGCTCCTCGATATGCGGCGAGCCTTCGAACGACGCGATGAACTGCCGCAGCCGTGCGGTCACCCCGGCGAGCAGAATGTCGGCCAGGCCGCCGCCGGCTTTCTCCGCCGCGTTCGCCGCCGCGAGCTCCGCGGCCATGGCATCCTCATGCACACGGACGATGACCGCGCGGAACAGCGCTTCCCTGGATTCGAAATGGTGGTACAACGCCTGCCGCGTCAGGCCGGCCGCCTCGGCCGCCTGCTCGATCGAGGAGCGCCGGAAGCCGTGCCGGCGGAACACGGCCATGGCGGCATCGAGGATGCGGTCGCGCGGCTTCATTTGTCGATTTTGACAAAA
>NZ_JAUYAN010000252.1 GCF_030693485.1 Bradyrhizobium sp.
GTGGTACAACGCCTGCCGCGTCAGGCCGGCCGCCTCGGCCGCCTGCTCGATCGAGGAGCGCCGGAAGCCGTGCCGGCGGAACACGGCCATGGCGGCATCGAGGATGCGGTCGCGCGGCTTCATTTGTCGATTTTGACAAAATTAGAAGAAGTGTCAAATAACGGATTCGTGTGGAAGGGAGAGGATATCCTGACCGAGGCTGGCAAGCGTGACGCGGCTGGCCGGCGTGGGTTTCGCGACGTTTCCCGGTCGAGCCGTCCATCACTTTGGCGTGTCGGGCGGGTTACATCGGGTGATCCGGCTGCGCCTACGCGCGTCAGGGATGGCGCATCACCGGCGTCCGAACACGCCGCCTACGACACCACCCACCACGCCGCCGATCGCGGCGATCGGACCGCCGCTGCCGCGTTGATGGCGAGCACTGCTGCGGCGACGGGCCGGACGCTCGCTGACGCTGGCTTGCGCCGCGGAGGCGGACTCGCTCAGCAGCGCCTGATGTTGCGGGGTGTTGAGGAAGCCGGTGGCGGGATAGTCGCGCGCCGCCTGCCAACGCAGGATGACGGCGCGGGTCCTTTCGTCGAACCTGCCATTGACCTTGGTGTCGAAACCGAGCCGGGCCAGCCCGCGCTGCACGTCGCGGCGCTTTCGCTTGTCGAGACCGATCCGGTCCTCGGTTTCCCGGGTTGCTTCGTCGGAGAGCGTGGCCGGGTCGGCGATTGCCGTGGCAGCGCGGGGGGTCGTGCTTGGACCGGCAAGGGCGGCATCCGCGCCGATGAGGATGCCCGGCAAAATAGCCAGGACTGACAATGCGACGATCCAGACACGCATGGCCCATTCATCCCTGATCTTGGTGTCACCTGGTGATTTCAGGTGGGCAACAATTGTGGGGAGCACTTGGTTCCATGACGCGCGACGATTGTTACACCGGATTACGTCAAGCGGGGCGCGTCGCGCTGCTGCAGCCGAGTGGTCTGCTGCCTACTCCACGACCGCGCACAGATATGTCTTCGGGATCTTGCGGTCGGCGGTGTAGCGGTAATAGGACCGGTAGGCGAAGCCGTCATGCAGCGCCGGGACCTCGGGATAGAAAGCGCCATGATAGAAATTTTGCGCCGGCCCATTGCTGCAACGGTACGGAAACCAGCCAACCCTGCCGGGCGAAGCCACGCCGTACTCGTACGGAATGACCGGAATAAGGACCGGCCCTCGCTCGCCGGCCTGCGCGGAGGGCGCGGCCATCGCGGCGACAGCGGCGGCGACCATCAAAGTCAATGCGTTTCGCATGGGAAGACCTCGCGGGTGCGGGTGGGCAGAGGAAGATTGTCGCCTCGGGATGCCATCGTGTCCAGTCTCAAAGAACTGGAGCGTTGCATTCAGCTGGATCGAGGGCGATGTCATCGACGTCGATCTGGAAGATTATCACTGAGGACCCGTCTGAATTACTTTGCCGTAATTGCGAGCGAAGCGAAGCAATCCATTCTGTCTCTACGCAGCAAAGGTGGATTGCTTCGCTTCGCTCGCAATGACGATAGTATGGCTTCAGTCCCGCTTCACCCGATACGCCGCGAGAAACATCCGCGTCGCGCTGCCGACCACTTCCGCGATGCGCTCGACGGAGGGCGCCGGTGCGGCCTGGAACACGAAGGGCATGAACAGCGAGGCCTGGCACATTTGCATGAACTGCGTCGCCGCCAGCGGGCAGTCCTCGATGTCGAGATCGCCGGATCGCACATGGGCCTCGAGATAGGCGGCGAGCTTGGCGATGGTGAGCGCCACCACGTTGTTGTAGAAGCGCCGGCCGACTTCCGGCATCCGCTCGGCGATCGCCATCACCGTCCGGATCGCCGATCCGCCGCCCGGCCGGCACAGCAACTGGATATAGGCCTGGCCGAAATCCATCAGCGTGGCGGTAACATCGCGTTCGGGATCGAAATTGAAAGCCATCTTGCCCTGTTCGAGCGATTCCTCCTCGACGATGGCCTCGAACAGCCGGCTCTTGTCGGCGAAGTAGACATACAGCGTGCCCTTGGAGACGCCGGCCGAGCGGGCGATCTCGCCCATGCTGGCGCCGTCGAAGCCCAGATCCATGAACACCTTGCGCGCGCCGTCGACGATCTGACGCCGCTTCGAGGAATCCTCATCGCCGACGAGCTGGAGCGGCGGGGGCTTTGCTGCAACCATTGGTTTATCTTTTCCGGAAACATTTCCTCGCGTGGTACGCCGCAAAAGGAAACCGCGGTGTAGGGTTGGTTGAACGATTATATCTTGACCGAACCGTTCGGTCAATGTTATTTGGGAACCCGATGGGGCGGAATAGCCGGTTTTCGGTTGCGCCTGCGTCGCGACATTGCAGTGGGGAGGCCATGATGGCCGCAGCGCGAGACCAGGCCGCACGTATCCTTCGTCCGGAGCCGGATGTGGCGGCAGGTTCGCGCGAGGTTTCCGCCGCCGACCAGCCTCTTTCTCACACGTTCGCCGAAGCGCCGGTCAGTCCCGTCATCGGCAAGCCCGCCGCAGCACCGGCCGCCGCCGATACGGCCGCACCGAAATCGGGCAAGCGCAAGCTGTTCCTGGTGGGCGCCATCGCGCTGCTCGCGATTACCGCGGCCAGCTACGCCGTTCATTATGTTCTGGTCGGACGCTTTTACATCTCCACCGACGACGCCTATGTCCGCGCCAACAACACCACGCTCGGCGCCAGGGTGTCCGGCCACATCGCGGCTATCGTGCCCGGCGACAACGTCGTGGTCCGCACCGGCGACGTGATCTTCCGGATCGACGACGGCGACTATCGCATCGCGGTCGAAGCGGCGCGCAGCAAGATCGCGACCCAGCAGGCCACCATCGACCGTATCGGCCGCCAGGTCGCCGCGATGGAAAGTGCGGCCGAGCAGTCCAAGGCGCAGCTCGCTTCCTCGGAAGCTTCCCTGAAGCGGGCCGGTCTCGATTTCGAGCGCCAGCAGGCGCTGAGCACCAGGGGATTTGCCTCGCGCGCCACTTTCGAAACCTCGGAAGCCGGCCGCGACCAGGGCCTCGCCTCGGTGAAATCGGCGCAGGCCGCCTATGATGCCGCGCGCGACAATGTCGAGGTCACCAAGGCGCAGCAGAACGAGGCCCGCGCCCAGCTGGTGGAGTTGCAGTCGTCGCTCGCCAAGGCGCAGCGCGACCTCGACTTCACCGCGGTGCGCGCGCCGGTCGAAGGCACCTTCTCCAACCGCATGGTCAACACCGGCGACTTCATCCAGGCCGGGCAGCGCCTCGGCAATCTGGTGCCGCTCAACAGCGTCTTCATCGACGCCAATTTCAAGGAGACGCAGCTCAAGCGGATCCGTCCGGGCCAGCCGGTGACGATCAAGGTCGATGCCTACGGCTTCCGCAAGTTCACCGGCATCGTCGACAGCATCTCGCCCGCCGCGGGCTCGGTGTTCACGCTGCTGCCGCCGGACAATGCCACCGGCAACTTCACCAAGATCGTGCAGCGGCTGCCGGTCCGGATCCGGGTGCCGAAGGACGTCGCCGGGCAGAACCTGCTGCGCGCGGGCATGTCGGTCTACACCACCGTCGACACCCGCGAGGGCGCCGCCGATGCCGACAGCGAGGCCGATCTCGACGCGGCGCCGGTGCCTCGAACGAAATGACGTGCGGCGGCCGGGCGGCGCGCCCGATTGAAGACCCGTCCTGACCCGAGCAGACCATGGCCGACGCCACCACCGCCCCGCCTTCGATGATCAGTGAAGCGGCCGTGCCGTCCGAGCGGATTCCGCCGCGGCGACTGGTGGCGTTTCTCATCATGGTGTTCGGGATGTTCATGTCGATCCTGGACATCCAGATCGTCTCGGCCTCGCTCGCCGAGATCCAGGCCGGGCTGTCGGCGAGCTCGTCCGAAGTGTCGTGGGTGCAGACCTCGTATCTGATCGCCGAGGTGATCGGGATCCCGCTGTCCGGCTTCCTGTCGCGGGCGTTCGGCACCCGCCTGCTGTTTGCGATTTCCGCCGCCGGCTTCACCGTCGCCAGCCTGCTGTGCGGCTTCGCCTCGACCATCGAGCAGATGATCGTGTGGCGCGCGATCCAGGGGTTCATGGGCGCCGGCATGATCCCCACCGTGTTCGCTTCGGCCTATACGGTGTTTCCGCGCTCGAAGTTCTACATCGTCGGCCCGATCATCGGCCTGGTCGCTACCTTGGCGCCGACCATCGGCCCGACGGTCGGCGGCATCATCACCGACTGGCTGTCGTGGCACTGGCTGTTCTTCATCAACATCGTGCCCGGCATCGCCATCACCGTCGGCGTGCTGGCGCTGGTCGATTTCGACGAGCCGAACTTCGCGCTGCTGCAGCGGTTCGACTGGTTTGGCCTGATCTTCATGGCGAGCTTTCTCGGAACGCTCGAATATGTGCTGGAGGAGGGGCCGCATTCCCAGTGGCTGCAGGATACCTCGGTCGCGGTCTGCGCCGCGGTTTGCGCGGTCGCCGCGATCGCCTTTTTCTGGCGCGTGCTGACGGTGGAGGAGCCGATCGTCGATATCAGGACCTTCGGCGACCGCAATTTCGGCATCGGCTGCCTGATATCGTTCTGCGTCGGCATCGGCCTGTACGGCCTCACCTATATGTATCCGCGTTACCTGGCGGAAGTGCGCGGCTACAGCGCCTTGATGATCGGCGAAACCATGTTCGTGTCCGGCGCGGCCATGTTCCTGACGGCGCCGATCGTGGGCCGGCTGATGGTGAAGGTCGATATGCGCCTGCTGATTGCGGCCGGCCTCGCGCTGTTCGCGCTCGGCTCCTGGCAGATGACATGGATCACCCGCGAATACGACTTCTGGGAATTGCTGGTGCCGCAGATCCTGCGCGGCGTCGGGATCATGATGGCGATGGTGCCGACCAACACCATTGCACTGGGGACGCTGGCGCCCGACCGGGTCAAGAACGCCTCGGGCCTGTTCAACCTGACGCGCAATCTAGGTGGCGCGCTCGGGCTCGCGGTCATCAATTCGGTGCTGAACCAGCGCACCGACCTGCATATCGCGCGGCTGCACGAACGGGTGACCTGGGGCAACGCCACCGCGACCGAGACGCTGAACATGCTGACCCAGCGCATGAAGGGCATGGGCGATTCCTCGCTGATGGCGCTGAAGCAGTTGTCCCAGATCGTGCACCGCCAGGCGGTGGTGATGGGATTCGGCGACGCCTTCTTCCTGCTGGCGGTGTTCTATTTCGGCCTCATCATCCTGCTGGTGTTCCTGAAGAAGCCCGCCGGGCTGCTTTCGGAGCCAAGCCACTGAATGCGATCACGCGCTTGTCATGTTGCCAAAATCCGGCGACGCATTTATAAGCAGCGTATCGTGGCTCGAACCGAGGGAGATTTGCATGATTTCGATGTATTCGCAGATCGCGTCCTCGCATCCGAAGCCCTTTTTGGATGGCCGCGTGGCCCATTGAGGGCCATCTCCGCCAGCATCGATCGGGTTTGATCTCCCGATAACTTCCCAGCCCCTCACGGTTTTTTTCAACGACGCGCGTGCTCGGCCCGATGCCGCCGCGAGTCAAAATGGAGCCGGTCCGCGCCGAGGCGCCGCCGGATGACGCCATGACCGCTCAAACCAGACAACGCCCCACCGCGATCCGCGTGGTGATTCCGTTCGTGTTCCGGCATTGGCTCAATCAGCCGGTGCGGGCGATGACCGTGGCCGGCGGCCTGCTGGGCGCGACCGTCGCCGACCTTTTCATGCCGCTGTTTTCCGGGCATCTGGTCGATGCCTTGACGAAGGGCGCCGCCGATCCGGCCGCGCAGCGCGCGGCGTGGACCGCCTTTGGCGCCATCGTGGCGCTCGGACTGGTCTCGATGATCCTGCGCCTGATCGGGCTGCATGCGATCGTGCCGTTCACGCTCAGGATCATGTCCGACGTCTCGCGCGACGCCTTCATGCGGGTGCAGCGCTTCTCGACCGACTGGCACGCCAACAGCTTTGCCGGCTCGACCGTGCGCAAGGTCACCCGCGGCATGTGGGCCCTCGACCTGCTGAACGACACCATCCTGATGGCGCTGCTCCCGTCGCTGGCGGTGCTGGTGGGATCGATGATCCTGCTCGGGCTGCACTGGACCTCGCTCGGCGCCGTGATCGCGGTGGGCGCGCTGGTCTATGTGTCGATGACGGTCTGGTTCTCGACCAGCTACATCGCACCGGCGGCGCGCGTTTCCAATGCCTGGGACACCAGGGTCGGCGGCACGCTGGCCGATGCCCTGACCTGTAACGCGGTGGTGAAATCGTTCGGCTCCGAAGCGCGCGAGGACTCGAGGCTGGCGCGAGTCATCGCGCGGTGGCGCCGCCGCGTGCGCCGGACCTGGCTGCGCTACAACTACACCTCGACGGCGCAGCTCGCGGTGCTGCTGTGCCTGCGCGGCTCCGTGATCGGCGGCGCGCTGCTGCTGTGGATCGCCGGCAAGGCGACGCCCGGAGACGTCACCTATGTGCTGACCAGCTACTACATCATCCACGCCTATCTGCGCGATGTCGGCATGCACATCAATAATCTGCAGCGGTCGGTCAACGACATGGAGGAACTCGTCGCCATCCATGACGAGCCGATCGGCATCGCCGACGCCGCGGACGCCAAAGCCATCGACATCCAGGGCGGTCGCATCGTGTTCGACGACGTCACGTTCCATTACGGCGGCCACCGCGAGCCGCTGTATGACGGCCTGTCGGTCGACATCCGCGCCGGCGAGCGTGTCGGACTGGTCGGCCGCTCCGGCTCCGGCAAGACGACTTTTGTCAAACTGGTGCAGCGGCTCTACGATGTCAGCGGCGGG
>NZ_JAUYAN010000256.1 GCF_030693485.1 Bradyrhizobium sp.
TCCGCCGCGGCGTTGACGGCGCTGCGGACATCCTGGTCGCTGATGACGTTACAGGAACAGACAATCATGAAACGGCAGGCCCATCGGTGATGCGTGACCCCACAGATATTGAAGGGCGCCGCGGGATGCAAAAGGAAAAGCGGTCTTTTCAAGCAATTCCAAACTGCACCCGGGACATGCTAGAAGCAGTCTAAACACAGGCTGTTGCGGTAGATCAAAACTGCCAAGGCGTCCGCTTGTGCGCCGCCCAAAAACCGCCACGACGGCCGTGATTCCTCCGGGCTTGTCCGTTCATTGATCGTTCAAGCAAAATGTGGAACTTTTGTCCCTGACAGACCGCTCCCTGTCCCTGCTCCATGAGAAAGGTGAAGCCATGAGGAAGACATTGATGGCGCTCGCTGCCGTCGCCACGCTGGCTGTTGCAGCCGTGGCCGCGCCGCAAGCCGCCGAAGCTCGCAATGGCCGGGTTGCCGCGGGTGTCGCGGCCGGTTTGCTCGGCGGCGCCGTTGTCGGCGGCATGATCGCGTCGCAGAACGGATATTACGGGCCGGGCTATTACGGCCCGGGATACGGCTATTACGGCGGTCCGGCCTATGTCGTCGCGCCCAGCTGCTTCTGGCAGCGCCAGCGCTTCTGGGATGGTTATGGCTGGCGGGTCCGCGACGTTCGCGTCTGCGACTAGGCCTGTTCATCTTCATTACAAAGCAAGGCCATGTCCCGGCAACCAGCGGTTTTCCGGGACATTTGACGTCGCTGGCCTGAAAAAACCGCTTTTTCCGGACAAGACCTCGACAGCGTTTACTTTCGATTGACGGTTGTGCGCTTTCTCTGGTGCGACGGCCCATTTCGAAGACCGCCTGTGAGATCACCCTGAACCCGGCGCCGCCGCCAGGCGCCATCCGAGGAGAGTCCTGGACATGAAGAAGACATTTGCTGCCCTGGTCGCGGTCGCCACCATCGCCGGTTCGCTCGCCACGACACCCGCCAGCGCGCAGCGCGGCGTTGCCGCGGGCGTCGTGGGAGGCCTGATCGGCGGCGCCATTATCGGCGGAGCCATCGCCTCCAGCCGCCCGGCCTACGCGGCCCCTGCCCCGGTATATGTCGATGACTACCCGCCGTCCTGCCGCCTGGTGCGCGAGCGCTTCTGGGACGGGTACGGCTGGAGCTATCGCCGCGTCGAGATCTGCCACTGATCTGACCGGCGCGTTTCAAACGCATGACATGAACCAGACCCGGCCCATGCGGCCGGGTTTTTCTTGGCGCCGGCGCTCAGCGCGCCGCGCCCATCGCGCGCAGCACGGTCTCGCTCGGCCAGCAATCCACCTTGAGCCCGGCGGACTTCTGATAGGCGCCGAGCGCGGCGCGGGTCTTCATGCCCGCCTTGCCGTCCACCTTGTCGCTGTAGAGGCCGATGCGCGTGAGGTGACGCTGCATCGCTTCGACCGAGGTGGTGCGCAGTTGCATCGAGGCCGACCATGGCGTCGCGAACGGTTGCGGGCTCACGATGCGGTCAGCGAGGTGGCCGACGAACAGCACGTACAGGTCCGAGAAATTGTATTCCTTGATGACGAAATAGTTCTTCGTGGTCAGAAATGCCGGACCGTAGATGCCCTCCGGCTGCAGCAAGGACGCCGGCTGCGCCTGCTCGGCGGCGCCGAGCTTTTGCGCGCGCACCGGCACGAAACCTTCGCGCAGCCACTGCCCGATCGGCTTTGTCACCTCGGGCACGCCCATGGTGCAATCGGCATTATCAGGCGCGCGCACTTCATAGGCCCAGCGCACGCCCGGCTGCCAGCCCTTGTTGACGAGCTGTTGCGCCGCGGATGCCAGCGCGTCCGGCACCGAATGCCAGATGTCGCGGCGGCCGTCGCCATCGAGATCGACGCCGTGCTTGCCGAGTTCGGAGGGCAGGAACTGGGTGAGACCGGTGGCGCCGGCCCAGGACGAACGCAGATCCTTGCGCGTCACCACGCCGTCGCCGATCAGCTTCAGCGCCGCAATGAACTCGATGCGATACTGCTCCTTGCGGCGGCCGACATAGGCCTGCGTCGCCAGCACGCGCAGCCCGTCATAGGGCAGCCGGTGGCGACCGTAATCGGTTTCGCGTCCCCAGATCGCCAGCACGATGCTGCCGGGCACGCCGAAGCGCGTTTCGATCGCACCGAGCGTGGCGCGATGTTTTGCCATCAGCCTCTGCCCCTCGGCGGCCAGGCGCGCGATACTGGATTCCTTGACGTAGTCGGCCGGCACCTGCACGAACTCGGCCTGCGACGGCGCTCCGGTCGCGGGGCGTCCGGGCAGGATCAGATCGGGCAGTTTGTAATCCGGATCGAGGCCGCGGGTCTCGGCGTCGAACACCGCGCGCGCAACGCCGGCGGCCTGCGCTTCCGGCCACAATGCGGCGATGAACCGGGTGAATCCTGAGTCCGCGGCGTGGACCGGCAGCGCCGTGCCCAGCGACATTGCCGCCGCCACCAGAAGTGCCGGGATCGCGCGGCTTCGCAAAACCAAACTCCCGGCAAGCGTCATGGCGTCCATCAATGCTTGACGGCGTGTTTCGCTTCTTCCGTGGCGATACTCGACAGCCGGTCTACATAGGCGATGCCCATGGCCGACAGGATGAAGACCGTGTGAATGATGGTCTGCCACATCACCCCGGTCTCGGTGTAGTTGCCTTTTCCCGACCCCAGCGCGCCGGCCTCGATGAAGGTTCGCAGCAGATGTATCGAGGATATGCCGATGATCGCCATCGCGAGCTTGATCTTGAGCACGCTGGCATTGACGTGGCTGAGCCATTCCGGCTCGTCGGGATGGCCCTGCAAATTGAGGCGGGAGACGAAAGTCTCGTAGCCGCCGACGATCACCATCACCAGCAGGTTGGAGATCATCACCACGACGATCAGGCCCAGCACCGCCAGCATGATCTGCTGCTCGCTGAAGCTGAAAGCGTGGGCAAACAGGTGCCACAGCTCCTTGAGGAACAGCACGACATAGACGCCCTGCGCCACGATCAGCCCGACATAAAGCGGCAACTGCAGCCAGCGCGAGCCGAAGATCAGCATCGGGATCGGACGCAATGCCGCCCTGATGGCCTTGGGGGGCAGCGGTGTTTCCGGCGTCATGGACATGGATCGGGGGGCTTTCTGTGGGAGGACTGAGTCGGGCGAGTCGCGGCTGTTCTAGCACCGGATATATGGCACATTTTCGGACAGTCCGGGCCGAGCGGCCATTTGGCGCAGGCTGGATACCGCCCATGGAAATGCTTGTGACGCGAAAAGTACGGGAAGCCGCTCACGCGTCGGTCGGATCGAGGCGCCGCTCGATCCGCTCGATGCGGATGTCCATCCGATCCCGCCGGTTCGACATGGTAGCGTACTGGTTCGCCAGATTGCCGATACGCTGCTTCATCAGCGCGTCAGCTTCTTGTACTTCAGCCGGTGCGGGATGATGGAATCCTGACCCAGCCGGCGCATCTTGTCCTTCTCGTAGTCCTGGAAATTGCCTTCGAACCATTCGACATGGGCGTCGTCTTCGAACGCCAGCATGTGGGTGGCAATGCGGTCGAGGAACCAGCGGTCATGGCTGATGATCACGGCGCAGCCGGCGAAATCCTCCAGCGCCTCTTCCAGCGCGCGCAGCGTGTCGACGTCGAGATCGTTGGTCGGCTCGTCGAGCAGCAGCACGTTGGCGCCGGACTTCAGCATCTTGGCCAGATGCACGCGGTTTCGCTCGCCGCCTGACAGCGCGCCGACCTTCTTCTGCTGGTCGGCGCCCTTGAAGTTGAATGATGAGCAATAGCCGCGCGAATTGACCTCGCGCTTGCCGAGCAGAATGAGTTCGTTGCCGCCGGAAATCTCCTCCCACACGCTCTTCTTGCCGTCGAGACTGTCACGGGACTGATCGACATAGCCGAGATGCACGCTCTCGCCGATCGTGATGGTGCCCTTGTCGGGCTTTTCCTGGCCGGTGATCATCCGGAACAGCGTGGTCTTGCCGGCGCCGTTGGGGCCGATCACACCGACGATGCCGCCGGGCGGCAGCTTGAAGGTGAGGTTGTCGATCAGGAGCTTGTCGCCAAATCCCTTGGTCAGGCCCTCGAAATCGACCACGTTCTGACCGAGCCGCTCGGCCACCGGAATCGTGATCTGCGCGGTCTGGGCCTGCTTCTCGCTGGCCTGCTTCAGCAGGTCCTCGTAGCGCTGGTAGCGCGCCTTGGACTTGGCCTGACGGGCCTTCGGCGAGGCGGCGATCCATTCCTTTTCACGCTCCAGGGTGCGCTGATGCGCGACATCCTCGCGGCCTTCCTGGGCGAGGCGCTTCTGCTTCTGCGACAGCCAGGCGGTGTAGTTGCCCTCGTAGGGAATGCCCTTGCCGCGGTCGAGTTCGAGAATCCATGAGGTGACGTTGTCGAGGAAGTAGCGGTCATGGGTGACGATCAGGATGGCGCCGGGATATTTGCGCAAATGGCCTTCCAGCCATGACACCGACTCGGCGTCGAGATGGTTGGTCGGCTCGTCCAGCAGCAACAGATCGGGCTGGTCGAGCAGCAGCTTGCACAGTGCGACGCGGCGGCGCTCGCCGCCGGAGAGTTTCGTCACGTCGGAATCGTCGGGCGGGCAGCGCAGCGCGTCCATCGCCTGGTCGACCTTGCTGTCGAGATCCCAGAGGCCGGCGGCCTCGATCTCGTCCTGCAGCCTGGTCATCTCGTCGGCGGTCTCCTCGGAATAGTTCATCGCCAGTTCGTTGTAGCGATCGAGGATCCCCTTCTGCTTGGCGACGCCCAGCATGACGTTCTCGCGCACCGTCTTGTCGGCGTCGAGCTGCGGTTCCTGTTCGAGGTAACCGACCCGCGCCCCGTCCGCGACCCAGGCCTCGCCGGTGTATTCCTTGTCGAGCCCGGCCATGATCCGCAGCAGCGTCGATTTGCCGGAACCGTTGACGCCGAGCACGCCGATCTTGGCGTCGGGGTAGAACGACAGATGGACGTTATCCAGCACCTTGCGGGTCGGGTAGGTCTTCGACAGACCCTGCATGAAATAGACGAACTGACGGGCCATCGCGATCCCTTTGAAAACCGTGGATTTTACGGAAATTTGCTGCCGCTGATGTAGCGGGACGGGCCCCAAAGGGCAACCGCGCGGGCAGCGTTTTCCATCCGTTCACCACGGATCATTACCCTGTGGACACCATGTGTGCGGCAGATCACGACGATTGAAACCAACTTTTAATAAATCAGGCCAAAGCTGGATTTCGCGCCACAAAACGGCGAAAGCGGCGAACGCCGCGGACGAAAACGACAGGGCCGCGTCATGGCAACCATCAACTCCGCATCGCTCTCCTCCCCGGCAGGCAGCCGGGACGGACAAGCGGGTATTCTGGCCGAAATCCGCGACTTCTGGCGCCAGTTCTTCCTCCGGGCGTTCGATCCCTACCGACCGGAACTGCATTACATGCGCGGCCCCGGACCGGCGTGTCGGGCCAAACAGGCCGGCTCTTAGCACCCGATCGATCGCGACGCTGGGTCAGCCCGCGGGCGCTTTCCGTACCCCGGGCGCTTGCGCGTCCGCCGATTGCGCGCGACCATGGCGCTTCCCCGACGGCGGCGTTTCCGCCCCGTCATCATCGCCATGAACGGACCTTTCCATGACGCGGCTGCGCTGTGCAATTCTCGATGACTATCTCAACATGGCCCTTGATATCGCGGACTGGTCCCAAGTCTCCGATCGTATCGACGTCACCGTGTTCGACCAGCCCTTCGCTTCGCAGCAGGCCGCCGCCAGTGCGCTGAAGGATTTCGAGATCATCTGCGCGATGCGCGAGCGCACGCCGTTTCCGCGCGCCTTGTTCGCGGCCCTGCCCAAATTGAAACTGTTCATCACGTCGGGCATGCGCAATGCCGCGCTCGATCTCGAGGCCGCCAAGGACCAGGGTGTCGTCCTGTGCGGGACGCAGTTTTCCCGCGATCCCACTGCGCCGCTGACGATGGGCCTGATCCTGGAACTGACCCGCAACATCGGCCGCGAGAGCGCGCGCATGCATGCCGGCGAGCCCTTGCAGAAATTCGCCGGCATCGAGATCGAGGGCAAGACGCTCGGCGTGGTCGGACTCGGCAAATTGGGGGCCAAGGTGTCAGGGCTGGCGCAGGCCTTCGGCATGAACGTGATCGCATGGAGCCCGAACCTGACGCCGGAGCGATGCAAGGAGGTCGGGGTCGGTTACGCCAGCAAGGAGGAGTTGTTCGCCACCGCGGACATCGTCACCGTCCATGTGGTGCTGAGCCAGCGCTCGCGCGGCCTGGTGGGAGCTGCCGACCTCGCGCGGATGAAGCCGACCAGCTACATCGTCAACACCGCGCGCGGACCGATCATCGACGAAGATGCCCTGCTGCAGACCCTGCGGCAGCGAAAGATCGCGGGGGCCGCGATCGATGTGTTCTCGGTCGAGCCACTCCCGGTGGACCATCCGTTCCGCAAGCTCGACAACCTCGTGCTGACGCCGCATCTCGGCTACGTCACCGAGGAAAGCTTTCGCCACCATTACGGCCAGATGGTCGAAGGCATCGACGCCTGGTTCAAGGGCGAGCCGCTGCGGAGGCTGGCGTAGGCATCACGCCGAGTACTTGAATCGTAGTTCAGTGCTGGTGCCGCTCCTTCGAGAAGACCACTTCGCCGGGGTCTCGTCGCCGGGGTCTGGTCTTGTGCTTAGTGCCCATTTGCGTGAGATTCGGCCTCAACAGGCCGGTCATCCGGTGGATGTCGGTCCGTGGGGCCTTTCTGATTTTTCCCGGATCAACCCATCGCGCCCGGCAGGCCATTCCGGGATTAACTCACCAACCTGCGTTCTGGTTTGCAGGACCATCGGATAGTATGCCCGCGGCAACACCTGTTCCGAGAACACAGACATGATGCGAACCGGCGCGATCGTCCTGTCCCTGCTGATGACTCTCTCGGCCCAGGCCGCGCCGATCGAGAACAGCGATGGTTTCTGGAGCGCGTGGAGCGACGCGACCTTTGCCAGGGCCGCGCGCGAAAAGAAGTTCGTGATCGTATCGCTGCAGTCGTGGTGGTGCCGGTGGTGCCATGTGATGAACCGCGACACCTGGGCCGATCCGGAGGTCCGGAGCATCCTCAAGGACAGGTTCATCCCGGTCTATGTTGACCAGGACAGCCGGCTGGACATCTCGCAGCGCTACGAGCGCTGGGGCTGGCCCGCCACCATCATCTTCGGACCCGACGGCGTTGAAATCGCCAAGCTGCGCGGCTTTTACTCGCCGCAGTTTTTCAAGCCGATACTGACCGCCACGATCGAGGATCCCTCGCCTGTGGTTTATCCCGACGCCGGCGGAGCCGAGCGGGCGCGAACCTTGACCGCTGGACTGACCGACGCGCAACGCGACGAAATCCTCGGTTTCATCGACCAGGCCTGGGACGCGCAGCACAGCGGCTGGAGCAAGTCGAAATTTGTCGATGGAGCGATGCTGATCTGGGCCCTTCAGCGCGCGCGTCAGGGCGATGCGACCAATGCAGCCCGGATCAGGAAGGTTCTGAGCTTGATGGCCGGCAACATGGTCGACACGACCACCGGCGCCCTGGACCACGTCAATCTGAAGCCCGATTGGTCGGAGCCGGCTCGGGAGTTTCCGATGTTCGCGCAGGAGGCCGGACTTGGCGCCTTTGCGCGGGCCTGGACCATTTTCGGCGATCCCGCCTACCGGCTGGCTGCGGACCGCATCTATGGATTTCTCAAGAACACGATGTCCGCTCCCGGCGGCGGTTTCTATACCTCGATGGGAATGAGCGAGGGTGAGCCCGGCGTCGACCGCCGCCAGTATGCGCGCGAAACCGCGCAGGCGATCGCGGCGGTGCTCGCCTATTTCGATGCCACCGGAGCGGTGGACGCACGCGAACTGGCCGTCGGAGCAGCCCGCTGGGCGCTCGCCAACCGCGCGCTGCCCGGCGGCGGTTTCCGTCACGCCGAACAGGACGAGGGCGGTCCCTATCTCGCCGACAATGTCGAGATGGCAAAGGCGCTGCTGGCCCTGCACCGATCGACCGGAGAGCGTCAATGGCTCACCCATGCGCAAGCCGCCGCCGATTTCATCGCCCGAACCTTTATCGACCCCGCGACCGGCGGCTTCGTCGCTTCGGCGTCGCCCGACGCGCAGCAGCTAACAAAGCCCATCAAGCAGCGCGAGGATAACGTCACCGCGGTGCGGATGTTCAACCTGCTGTCGTCCTACACCGGCGACAGCAGCTACCGCGAGATCGCCGAGGCCGGCATGGGCTATCTGACGTCACCGGCGATTCTCGATGCCTTCGGCTTCCTGCCCGACGTCCTGCTGGCCGAAGACGAGTTGCGCAACGAGCCGGTTCACATCACCGTCGTAGGCGCCAGGGACGACCCGCGCTCGGCGGCGCTCTATCGCGCCGCGCTGGCCTATCCGCTGGTGAACAAGCGCGCGGAGTGGTGGGACAAGCGCGAGGGAAAGCTCGCCAATCCAGACGTTGACTATCCGGACTTTCCCGACGGACCCGCCGCGTTCGCCTGCACCAGCACCTTCTGTTCCTATCCGGTGACGCAACCCGCTGATATCGCGGCGCAACTGGACAGCCTCAAACGCGCGCGAAAGAACTAACCGCGGATGTCCGACCCCTGCTGCCGGCGTATAACGCGGATGCGCCGGCAAGAGTGATCGATCTTCAGGGGGTCGAACATTCCATATCGGATCGATGGTGTGGGGTGGTCTTGTCACTACCGGCCCGGATACAGCGCGCGCCATAAGCACGTCTGCGACTCTTCGGCGCGCTATGGCGACGCGCTGCTTTGCGGGGCAGCGCGAAGAGCGCTGCACCGCGTCCTGTGCTGACGCCGCATCTCGGCTACGTCACCGAGGAAAGCTTTCGCCACCACTATGACCAGATGGTCGAGGGCATCGACGCCTGGTTCAAGGGCGAACCGCTGCGCAGGCTGGTGTGAGGCACCCGGTTCCTGCTTCAAGCAAAAAACTCGAAAACAACCCCACTTCATGCTGAGGAGCCGCGCTTTTCGCGCAGCGTCTAGGCTGGGATGATGTCTTCGTGGTGAAGGTACGTACCGTGCCGCAATGCCGCAACCGCCCAAATCGAGAATTGTGACTTCAATCACATTCCTCAGTTTCGCAACACACTAATCTGAACGCATTGGAAACAGGGGACGACGAACATGAATTCGCATTTTTTCGTGGCTGCATTTTTAGCAATCGCATGCACAACAACTTTGCTTCCCGTCAGGTCAACGCCTCCAGTTATGCTTTCGAATGCAGACGGGGTGACTTGGAACTGCCGCAGATCGGCGCTGGTGCTAACCACCTGCACGCCCAGCCACGAGGTTCGGCTTACCTCGTCTGACGTCATCTGATCGACCGCAGGTCCGCCGCGGCGTCCATCGCTACGATGCGTTAGCCGGCAAGCCGTGATCGAAGTCCGCTTTGGCCCGAGACCGAAGCAATCCATTGTACAAGCCGGTGGCTACCGAGCGAAAGCGTTACCACTCTGCACTGAACAGGTCGGCGAGCCCACGGAAACCGAATCGATCACATACATCCGGCCGTCGGGTCCCTTTCGCGAAATTTTCCCGCCCGCCCCTTTTCCATCGATCACAGAGAGAGAACAGCTTGAAAAACCAGGATCGAACGTCGCGGAATACCGGGTGGCGCCGTTGGCCCAGGTTTGCACCCCCACCAATTTGCTTCCTTCGAAGCGTAGGCTCCCTGGGTATGCGCCGGATTCTCCCGGGCCCTTGCTCAATTCCGCCGCTTTGCCTCGCATCGAAGTGAGCCGCTTTCTTTGAAACAAGCGACCTGCACTGCTTACGTAAATCGTAAGTGCAACCGTGTTGTTGAAGCTCATCGGCGCACCATCGGCGCTCTTTCCGCTGCCGGACACCGCCCAGGATAGAGTGACGGTCTTGTTCAAGGCTGCTTGCGGCGCACTGCTGGCGGATAAGGGTCCAACCGAAAGGACACCGAAGAAACAGGCGAGGGCGAAATGTGCGCGCATTTTTCTCAATCCTGCTGGTTTCCAATGCTTGCAGGCTTACTCCGGCGGTTGGACCTTGCCAATCCGTCTGAATACATCAAGAGCTGCCGCTCAATTCCGAGGGGTTAAGTCAGAACTCCACAGTCACCGATCACCTGGTCGGCGCGGGCGAGCAGCGCGCACGACCCGCTGGCTCGCAACGAAGCATAAAAAAGGCCCGCTTCAGCGGACCTTTTCTCATTTTTTTTCGATACCCGACCCCTACCGTACCGTCACCGGAGCGGGCAGCGGCGGCACCACAGTAGGCTGCTGGCCGGGCACCGGGGCGTTCGCCGCCTGAGCCGGACCCGGGCCCGGCAGCGGCTGTGCCGAGGCAGTGGCGGTTGCCGAAGGCGGCGCGCCGCCGGGAAGCACGACCACGCGGGTGCCGACCTTGACCCGGTCGAACAGGTCCGAGACGTCCTCGTTCAGCATGCCGATGCAGCCGGAGGAGACGAACTTGCCGATGGTCGAGGGCTGGTTGGTGCCGTGAATGCGAAACACGGTGGACCCGAGATACATGGCGCGCGCGCCCATCGGAGTGCCGGGGCCGCCGGCCATGAAGCGCGGCAAATAGGGCTGACGCTCGATCATCTCGGTCGGCGGATGCCAATCCGGCCATTCGGCCTTGCGCGTGACCTTCTGCACACCGTTCCAGGTGAAACCGTCGCGGCCGACGCGGACGCCGTAGCGGATCGCCCGCCCATTGCCCAGGATGTAATAGAGGTGGGTGTTGGGGGTATCGACAACAAGCGTTCCCGCCGGCTCCTTGCTGGCGTAGGCCACTTCCTGCTTGCGCAGGTGCGGCGGAAGCTGCGCCGGACCGACTTCGGGCTGCTCTTCGGGCGGCAGTGCCGACAATACCAACGGACGGCCGTCCGTCCCCTGCGGGGCGCCTGGCTGCACCGTTCCGGTGACGCCGGCCGGCTCGCCGCCAATGGCGCCCGGCGGCCGCAGCGCGCGCGGGTCGTCATAGCGTCGATCCGAATAGGTCTGTTGCGGCGGACCGGGGCGGTCCGAATAGATCACCGGCGGCGGTCCGTCGGGACGGCCATAACGCGGATCGCTCGGAGACAGGATCGGACCGGGCGCGCGGTCGGAATAGACCGGCCGGCTGTCCGGCCGGCCATAACGCGGATCGGCCGGGGAAAGCACCGGGCCGGGCGGCGACAGGGCGGTTGAACTCTGCGCGTTCGGCGCGTCGTCGTCGTCATCCAGCGCGTCGAAATCCGGCGCGCCGGGACCGCGGCGTTCATCGACAATGTAGCCGCCGGGCGGATAGGGCGCCGGGGATGCCGAATACAGGGGACCGGAGGGCTGCGAATAGCCCTGCGCCAGGGCAAGAGAGATCCCCAGCGAGGTTCCCGCCGCGCCCGCCGCCAAGGCAGCACAAATCGTCAGAATGCGTTTGATCATCATCGCTCTTGTATAGACCCCAAGCCGACACCGGACCGTTAATGGCAGATGGCCGAAGATAGCGGCGCATTCAAGACAAATCGGTGAAATCACGCCCGATTCCGGCATATTGTGATGAACCGGCCGGCGTTGCAACGAGGCCGCACCCCGCAAGAAAACGGGGTCGGCGGGGTCCTTCCCGCCGATTTGTAACCATCGCGCGCGAAGCGGTTGCGCTATCCTGAAGTCAGCCTGATTCGCAGCGCGCTGGCGGCGGCCCGCGTCGCGAAGCTGATCGAATTGTGTGGTCACCGCGTTCCCCGGGGTTCAAAGGCCTTCCCAGATCAGCTGCGAAGGCGGAAATCGCGTCCATGCTTCCCGGCTTCCGTTTTCTGCTCGCCGCGATCGTGCTGTCGATATCGGTCCTGGTGTTTGGGCTCGGCGCGGCGGCCTTGCTGCGCGCCGCCCACGAGGAATTCGCCAGCGCCCCGGCATGGCGTGTGGCGCCGGAGCCGAAATTTGCCCGGCAGAACGACCTCCCGAAGGAAGCTTCGCGGGAGCCCCCAAAAGATGAGCCGATGCCCGTGCTGGCTATGCTGCGTGTCGAACCGGAGCCGGCGCGGCCGGGTCCGGCGGTCGCGGAGCCGGCCGAGCCACCGGCCATCGCCCCGGCGCTGGAGTTGCCCGGGAAAATCGCCGCGCTGGAGCCGCCGGACAAAACCCTGCCGCAGGCGACCCAGGCTGCCATCCCGGTCCCGGAAATTCCAGTGGAAAGCGAGGCGCCTGCCGCCGACATCCCCGCTCTCGCCGAGGGAGTCAGGATTGCGGCGGTAGAACAGGCCTCGCCGCCTGCCAATGAAGCCTTGGCACCCGCACCTGAAACAGCGATCGTACCTTCCGCGGTCGACACCGATCTCATCGCAGCCAAGATCGCCACCCTGGGCGGTCCGCCGGTCGCGATCGAGACGCAGCGGAAGGGCGAGGTCGTCAGCGTCAAGCCCGACCGCAGCGCGGCGAGGAAACTACTGCAAGCGCAGCGCGCCAAGGAGCGCCGCGCGCAGCGGGCGCGGGCGGCGCGGCAAGCCGCGGCGCGACAGGCCGCCGCTCAGCAACAGGCCGCCGATCCCTTCGCGCAGCCGACGATCACCACCCGCAGCCGCTGAAGTTTTCAGGCCGGACCGGTCGCGACCGGCGGACCTTCAGGCAGGCCCCATTCCGCCCACGAACCGTCATATAGCGCTGATCCGCGCACGCCGAGCCGGTACAGCGCCAGCGTCAGCACCAGCGCGGAGACGCCGGAGCCGCAGCTGGTCACGATCGGCCTGGTCAGGTCGACACCCGCTCCCGTGAAGGCTTTACGCAAGTCCTCCAGCGGCTTCATCGCGCCGGTGCCGGCGTCGAACAATTCGGAGTAGGGCACGTTGCGGCTGCCGGGGATATGACCGGAGCGGCGGCCCGGCCACACCTCGGCGACCGTTCCCTCGAAACGCGGCCGCGCGCGCGCGTCAATCACCTGCTCGGCCTTGGTTTCGAGATTGCCCACCAATTGCTGCTGGCTGCGGACATAGTTGGGATCGAGTTTCGCGCGGAATTTGCCGGGCTTCGGCGTGACCTTGCCGGAATGCGTCGGGCGGCCTTCGCGCAGCCATTTCTTCAGGCCGCCGTCCAGCACCTTCACATTGGGATGACCGAACGACAGGAACATCCACCACGCCCGGGGAGCCGCGGTCCAGCCACCGGAATCATAGGCCACCACGGTATCGTCGGAGGAAATGCCGAGCGCCGCAACGTCGCGCGCGAACTGCGCGGCATCGGGATACATATGCGGCCGCGGGTCATCGGGCGCGGCAATGGCGTTGACATCAAAGAACACCGCGCCCGGAATATGTCCGCCGAGATAATCCTCCGACGGCAGCGGCAGCACGCCGGGCAGCTTGGAGGAGGCGTCGATGATCCTGACCTTGGGATCGTCGAGACGGGCGGCGAGCCAGTCGGTGGTCACAAGCGGATCGTCGGTGGATGTCATCGTGCCAAATCCCAGTTGTCATTCCGGGATGCGCCGCCAGGCGCGGACCCGGAATCCCGAAGTTGTAGCGAGAGATTCCGGGTTCGCGCTGGCGCGCGTCCCGGAATGACGAAAAAAACTCAAGCCTTCTTCTTCGGCTCGAATTTCTCCACCGGGCCGCCGGCGTCGCGCCAGGCGGCAAAGCCGCCGGCCAGATGCGCGACCGGCGTCAGCCCCATGTCCTGCGCGGTCTTGGCCGCCAGCGCCGAGCGCAGGCCGCCGGCGCAATGAAAGATGAATTTCTTGTCCTGCTGGAATAGCGGCTTGGCATAGGGGCTCGCCGGGTCGATCCAGAATTCGAGCATGCCGCGGGTGCAGGAGAACGCGCCCGGGATTCGTCCGTCGCGCTCGATCTCGCGGGGGTCGCGGATATCGACGATGACGACGTCGTCGCTACTGGCGGCGTCGATGGCCTCGGCCGCGCTCAAGGTCTCGATCTGCGCATTGGCCTCGTCGATCAAGGCCTTGATGCCGGTATGGATGGTCTGGGGCATTGATGGTCCCTCTTGCTGCTCCGTCATTCCGGGGCAACGCGAACGTTGAACCCGGAATCCCGATCGATTCATCGCCAATTACATCGAGATTCCGGGTTCGCGCTAACGTGCGCCCCCGAAATGACGACAATAAATTAACGCACCAGTTCCTTCATCGCGCCTTCGAGGCCCTCGATCGTGATCGGGTACATGCGCTCGGAGAACAGCCGGCGGATGATGGTGGTGGATTCCGAATAATCCCAATGCTTCTGCGCCACCGGGTTGAGCCACACCGCATGCGGATAGGTCCGGGTGATGCGCTCCAGCCAGACCGAGCCGGCCTCCTCGTTGACGTGCTCGACCGAGCCGCCGGGCACCATGACTTCGTAGGGGCTCATCGAGGCGTCGCCGACGAACACCACCTTGTAGTCGTGCGGATATTTATGCAGCACGTCCCAGGTCGGCGTGCGATCGGTGAAGCGCCGCTTGTTCTGCTTCCAGACGCCCTCATAGAGGCAGTTGTGGAAGTAGAAATATTCCATGTGCTTGAATTCGCTCTTCGCCGCCGAGAACAGCTCCTCGACCTGTTCGATATGCGAATCCATCGACCCGCCGATGTCGAAGAACACCAGCACCTTGACCGCGTTGCGCCGCTCGGGGCGCATGTGGACGTCGAGATAACCGTGGTTGGCGGTCTCCCGGATCGTGGTGTCGAGGTCGAGTTCGTCGGGGGCGCCGGTGCGGGCGAATTTACGCAAGCGTCGCAGCGCGATCTTGATGTTGCGGATGCCGAGTTCGACATTGCCGTCGAGATCCTTGAACTCGCGCTTGTCCCATACCTTGACCGCGCGGTTGTTGCGGTTCTTGTCCTGGCCGATCCGCACGCCCTCGGGATTGTAGCCATGGGCGCCGAACGGCGAGGTGCCGGCGGTGCCGATCCACTTGTTGCCGCCCTGGTGCCGGCCCTGCTGTTCCTTCAGGCGCTGGCGCAGCGTCTCCATGAGCTTGTCCCAGCCCATCGCCTCGATCTGCTTCTTCTCGTCCTCGGTGAGGTATTTCTCGGCCAGCTTCTTCAGCCATTCGGCGGGAATGTCCGCCTTCTCCATGGCGTCGAGCAGGCTCTCCAGCCCCTTGAACACGGAGCCGAACACGCGGTCGAACTTGTCGAGGTTGCGCTCGTCCTTCACCAGCGCCGCGCGCGACAGGTAATAGAAATTTTCCACGGTCTGATCGGCGAGGTCGGCGTCGAGCGCCTCCATCAGCGTCAAATATTCGCGCAAGGTGACCGGGACCTGGGCATCGCGCAGCGATGTGAAGAATTGCAAGAACATGAGCTACAGATTGCCCGCCGGCCCGCCAACGTCAAGGGCCTTGCGCGGCTCCAAGAGGCCTAGACCTGCCGGGTTTTTCAACTAGAATTGACCCATCGGGGCTTTTCAACGGGGCAGGATCAATGAGTATTCTAGCGGCAATAGTGATCGGCGCGATCGCCGGCTGGCTCGCCGGCCTGATCGTGCGCGGCGCCGGCTTCGGGCTGATCGGCAACATCGTCATCGGCATCATCGGCGCGCTGGTGGCGAGCTGGATATTGCCGCAACTGGGCGTCAGCCTCGGCGGCAGCGCCGTCCGCGATATCGTCAACGCCACCATCGGTGCGGTGATCGTCCTCGTTATTCTCTCGCTGGTCAAACGCGTCTGACCAGACTCTCACCCCCGTGGCGACCGCCGATCCGGCGGTCGTTTCCTTTAGAGACCGAGGCGCGGCGTCGCGCTCAAGAACAAGCAACAAGGCAACGACTGAAATGAAATTTACCGGCACCAAGAACTACGTCGCCACCGATGACCTCAAGATCGCCGTCAACGCCTCGATCGTGCTGGAGCGCCCGCTGCTGATCAAGGGCGAGCCGGGCACCGGCAAGACCGTGCTGGCCGAGGAAGTCGCCAAGGCGCTCGGCGCGCCGCTCTTGACCTGGCACATCAAGTCCACCACCAAGGCGCAGCAGGGCCTCTACGAATACGACGCGGTGTCGCGACTGCGCGACAGTCAGCTCGGCGATGCCAAGGTCTCCGACATCGCCAACTACATCAGGCGCGGCAAATTGTGGGACGCCTTCACCCACGAGAAGCGCCCGGTGCTGCTGATCGACGAAATCGACAAGGCCGACATCGAATTTCCCAACGATCTCCTGCTTGAGCTCGATCGCATGGAATTCTTCGTCTACGAGACCGGCGAGAACATCAAGGCCAGCCTGCGCCCGATCGTGATGATCACCTCGAACAACGAGAAGGAACTGCCGGACGCGTTCCTGCGCCGCTGCTTCTTCCACTACATCAAGTTCCCCGACGCCGACACCATGCAGCGGATCGTCGACGTGCATTTCCCCGGCATCAAGAAGCGCCTGGTGGAAGAAGCCTTGCGGATCTTCTTCGAGGTGCGCGAAGTGCCCGGCCTGAAGAAGAAGCCGTCGACCTCGGAGCTGCTGGACTGGCTCAAGCTGCTGTTGAACGAGGAGATGACGCCGGAAATGCTGCGGGAGCGCGACCCGCGCAAGCTGATCCCGCCGCTGCACGGCGCGCTCCTGAAGAACGAGCAGGACGTGCACCTGTTCGAGCGGCTGGCGTTTCTGAGCCGGCGCGAGGTGTAGGTGGAGAAGCCTGCCCTGGCCGGCACGGCGAGCGCCTCACCGGAAAGTGCGGCCCTCGACGCCAGCCTGCGCGGCGCGATCGAGCGCAAGGACGTGCCGGGCGTGGTCGCGCTGGTCACTGACCGCGAGCGCGTGCTGTATCAGGGCGCCTTCGGCGTAGCCGATGTCGCGACCGGGCGCCCGCTCACAACAGACGCGCTGTTTCGCATCGCCTCGATGACCAAGCCGGTCACATCAGTAGCCTTGATGCAGCTCGTCGAGCAGGGCCGCCTCGGCCTCGATGACCCGGCGGAAAAATACCTGCCCGAGCTTGCGGGATTGAAGGTCGTCGAATCGTTCGACGCCGCGACCGGCGCCTGCAAGCTGCGCCCGGCATCGCGACCGGCAACCGTCAGGCACTTCCTGACGCACACGTCGGGCCTCGCCTATCCTTTCACCAGCGCGATCTGGCGTGATTTCAAGCCGTGTGCCGGCGAATCCTATCCGTTCGGCGGACCGCTGCTGTTCGATCCGGGCGAGCGCTGGCACTACAGCACCTCTACCGATGTCGTCGGTCGGCTGGTCGAGGTGGTGTCCGGCGAGTTGCTCGAGGACTATTTCCGCCAGCACATCTTTGCGCCGCTCAGGATGGATGACACGTTCTACAACGTGCCGGAGGCCAAGGGCTCTCGCCTTGTCGCGCAACAGTGGCGCGGCGGCGAGCGCATGGACGGCGCCATTGAACTTCAAAAGCCGCAGCTCGGGCTCACCATTGCATCACCGATCGGCGGCGGCGGCCTCGCCTCGACCGCCGAGGACTACGGCCGCTTCATGCGCATGCTGCTGAACGGCGGCGCACTCGAAGGCGTGCGCGTGCTCGAGGCCGGGACGGTGGCGCTGATGGGCCAGAACCACATCGGCGCGGTGGCAGTCCCCGCGCTCAAGAGCGTGCTGCCGCGCAGCGCCGACTTCACCTTCATCGCGGACGGACGCGACAAATGGGGCCTCGGCTTCCTCATCACGGTCGACCAGGTGCCCGGCAAGCGCTCGCCCGGCAGCCTGAGCTGGGCCGGCATCAACAACACCTACTTCTGGATCGATCCCATCAGCGGCATCGCCGGCGTGATCATGATGCAGTATTTGCCGTTCGCCGACGCCAGGGCGCTGGCCGTCCACGACGCGTTCGAGCGCGGCGCCTATCAACTCGTGAGCGCCGGGCGGTAGCCGCCTATCGCAGCACCACCGCCTCCGGCGCGGCCTTGCCGCGGATCATGTCGGAGGCCTTGTCGGCGATCATCAGGGTCGAGGCGTTGAGGTTGGCCGAGATCATGCGCGGCATGATGGAGGCATCGACCACGCGCAGGCCCTGCAGCCCGTGGACGCGCAACTGGTCGTCGACCACGGCCCATTTGGCGTCGGCCGGGCCCATCCGGCAGGTGCAGCCGGGGTGGAAGGTGGTGGTGCCGCGCTCGGTCGCCGCCGCCAGAAACTCGTCATCACTCTGCACGTTGGGCCCGGGATAATCCTCATAGGCGTAATACGGCGCCAGCGGCGACGATGACAGCAGACGCCGCGCCAGCTTCATGCCGTCGACCACGGTGCGACGGTCGAGCTCCTCGACCAGATAATTGGTCTGGATGATCGGCGGCGCGAACGGATCGGCCGAGCGGGCGCGGACATAGCCGCGGCTTTCCGGCCGCTGCTGCCAGGAGGCGACCGTCATGCCGGGCTCGTCCTCGAGCTGGCCCTGCACGCCCTCCTTGTAGCTCGCGGGCGTAAACGTCAGCTGCAGGTCGGAGCTTTCGGTGCTCTCGCCGGAATGCCAGAAGCAGTAGACCATGGTCGGCGACAGCGACAGCAGGCCGCGCCGCGTCGTCGCCCATTTCAGCGCCTCCACCCACAGGCTGAGGCCGCGCCTAAGTTCATTGATGGTCTTGATGTTCTTGACGCGGGCGACTGAACGCGGCGCGTAATGGTCCTGCAATCCCTCGCCGACGCCGGTGAGTGCGTGCCGCACCTCGATGCCGAGCGAGCCCAGCAGTTCAGGCGATCCGACGCCGGACAATTGCAGCAGTTGCGGCGAGTTGTAGGTGCCGCCGGCCAGGATGACTTCCTTGGCCGCCCGTACTTCCACCGGCGTGCCGCCCTTGCCGCCCTTGATGTAGCGCACGCCGACCGCGCGCTTGCCCTCGAAGATGATGTTGGTGGCATGCGCATGGGTGCGCACATGGACGTTGGGCCGTTTCATCGCCGGGCGCAGGAACGCAGTCGCGGCACTGACGCGCAGGCCATTCTGGATGGTGCGCTGGGCGTAGGAGACGCCCTCCTGGATCCCGCCGTTGTAATCGTCGTTTTTGGGAATGCCGAGGCTCACTGCGCCGGCCATGAAGGCCTCGCAGAGCGGATCGCGCCAGTCCATGGTGGTGACGGTGAGCGCGCCGTCGCGCCCGCGAAACGTATCCTCGCCCTCGCCGACCCGCCGCTCCAGCCGCTTGAAATACGGCAGCACATCCGGATAGCCCCAGCCGCGATTGCCGAGCTGTGCCCAGGTGTCAAAGTCCTGGCGCTGGCCGCGATTGTAGATGTGGCCGTTGATCGAGGAGGAGCCGCCGAGCGTCTTGCCGCGCGGCGCGTAGATGCTGCGCCCGCCGGTCCAGGGCCCCGGCTCCTGCTGGTAGGCCCAGTTGATGCTCTTCATGTGGAAGGTCTTGATGAAACCCGCCGGCAGATGGATGTAGGGGTGCCAGTCGCTGGGGCCGGCCTCCAGCACGCAGATGCTGGTGCCGGCGTCTTCGCTCAGCCGGTTGGCGAGCACGCTGCCCGCGGAGCCCGCGCCTATAATCACGTAATCGAACGTTTCCATGGTATTTTTCCGGCGCGAATGAAACTAGCGCGCCTTTTCGTTGAGTTGATAGGTGAGATGCACCTTCGCCGTCGGCCATTCGCTGGCGATGATGCTGTAGACCACGGTATCGCGCAACGTGCCGTTGGGTGCGACCTGATGGTTGCGCAGGATGCCGTCCTGCTTGGCGCCCAGACGCTCGATGCCGCGCCGGCTCTGGTGGTTGAAGAAATGGGTGCGGAACTCGACCGCAATGCAATCGAGCTTCTCGAAGGCGTGGCCGAGCAGCAGCAATTTGCACTGGGTATTGAGCGCGCTGCGCTGCACGCGCCTGGCGTACCAGGTCGAGCCGATTTCAACCCGCCGGTTGCCGGCGTCGACATTCATGTAGGTCGACATGCCCGCGATCTTGCCGTCGGCATCGAACACCGTGAACGGCAGCATCGATCCCGCCGCCTGCAGGCCGAGCCGGCGATCGATCTCCTTGCGCATGTCCTCAGCCTTCGGGATGAAGGTATACCAGAGATTCCACAGCTCGCCGTCCCGCACCGCCTCGGTCAGCCCGTTGAGGTGCTCATGCGAAAGAGGCTTCAGCTGCGCATGCGCGCCGATTAGCGTAACCGGTTCCGGCCAGGGCATTTTATCATCCTCTCCGCCTCATCCTGAGGAGCGCTTCGCTTGAAGCGCGTCTCGAAGGATGGGCCTCCAGTTCGCTCATGGTTCGAGACGCGTCGCAAAGGCGACGCTCCTCACCACGAGGGTCAGCGCAAGCTGCGACATCACTTATTCAAAAAATTCAGCGCCAGACCGGGCCGCGCCCAGTCCATCGCGATCAGTTCCCCCTTGCCTGACAGCGTTATGTAGGCGGTCTTCAACTCGGGTCCGCCGAAAGCGATGTTGGTGGTGACGCGGTCGCCGGTAGGGATCTGCTCGACCAGCGTGCCGTCGGGCGCAATCACCGAGATGCAGCCCGAGACCAGCGTGGCGACGCAGATATTGCCATTGGCCTCGACGGCCAGCGAGTCGAACATCTGGTAGCCGCCGAGACCGCAGATCGGCTTGCCGCGCTCGCCGCGATAGATCACGTCGCGCGGCTTCAGCATTCCGGGCTCGGATATCTCGTACGCCCACAGCCGGGCGGTCGGCGTCTCCGCGATGTAGACGGTGTTCTCGTCCGGCGACAGGCCGATGCCGTTGGCCGGCAGCACGCCATGCACTACCTCGACGATCTCCTTCATGCCGGGCTTCAGGTAATACATGCCGCCGACATCCATCTCGCGGGCGCGGCGCTTGCCGAGGTCGGAGAACCAGAGGCCGCCATGCCTGTCGAACACAAGGTCGTTCGGCCCCCGTAACCCGTACTCGCCGCATTTGGAAATGACCGTCTCGACCTTGCCGCTCTGCAGATCGATCCGCTGGATCGAGCCGCCGAGATAATCGTCGGGCTGCGGACCCGGCATGATCATGTTCTTGGTCGGAATCCAGCTGAAGCCGCCATTGTTGCAGATGTACATCTTGCCGTCGGGCCCGAGCGCCGCGCCATTGGGGCCGCCCGGAATCTCCGCCACCACTTCCTTGCGGCCGTCGGGCCAGACGCGCGTGAGCCGCCGGCCGCGGATTTCGACCAGCACCACCGAACCGTCCGGCATCACCACCGGCCCCTCGGGAAACTCCAGACCCGTGGCAAGAACGCGAATATTGGACATGGAATCCCCCGCTTTTATGGCTGCAGGCGGACTCCTGGGTCATTCCGCACGCGCAACGATTTCGTTGCCTGATGTTATGGCAAAGTCGATATCGCTTGCCAAGCAATTGACGGTGCAGGGCAGCCCAGCGGCAGCGTCTGCCCGGACCGGCGCAGAACTCGAGGCCACCGGCGTGCCCCTGCGTCTGCGCGATATTTGCACGAGAATCCGCAAATCCTGACCATGCCGCGCAAACGCGCTGTCAACCGGCGGCGCATCGTCAGGTCATGACGCGATTTGGCACGGCCGTGCCGGATCGGCCCGCGGCTGAAATTCGCAACCGGCTGCAACAGGCCTTGAACTGCTGTGAGGGAAAGATGCAACGAGCATCCAGCCTTTTCTGCTTCATTCTCGCTCTGCTGACCATACTCAGCGTCACGCCGGCATTCCTGCTGTTCTGCGCCTGCGAACTCTCTCCCGGTTGCCTCGCCCGCAGCTTCGGGAATTTTCTGATCGGCCCGTGGGGCGTGCGCAAGCCGGCCGTCGTGATCATGCTCGGTCCGCTGTTCGTGCTGCTCGCCTATGTCGTTGTATTTCTCAGATGCCACCGAAGCCGCGACGTGCTTGACTTCGCGGGCCGCTCTCCGGGCTGAACGGCGCCTGCTGAAAAATCATCCTTCGCAAATGCCGGACCCATCCCGGCGCTTGTGGAGAGCCGCAGAAAAGCAGGCCCGTTTGCGGCATCTGCTCTATGATCGATCCTGTCTCGCCGGTTCAAACAAGGGTCGCGCCATGCTGATCACCGAGGTCCGCGCTCACCACATCCGCATTCCCTATGATTCGGGGGTGGCCAGCTTCAAGCAGGGCGCCTCCTCCATCGCCGCGCTCGATATCGTTGTCGTCGAGGTCTCGACCGATACCGGCCTCACCGGCTGGGGCGACGCTTTCAGCTATGTCTGCCCGAAGACGACCTGTGCCGCCATCGACGAGATGATCGCACCGCAGGCGCGAGGCCTTGAAGTGCCCGACGCCGCGGGCATTCCCGCCTTCATGGAGAACATCCAGCGCAATCTGCATCTGTTCGGCCGCTACGGCATTACCATGTTTGCGATCTCCGGGCTCGACATCGCGCTGTGGGATCTGGCCGCAAGGGTGCAGGGCGTGCCGTTGCATCGGCTGATCGGACAGGCCAAACGCAGCCAAATTCCAGCCTATGCCAGCCTGCTTCGGATCGGTACGCCGGATCTGGTGGCCGGCGAATGCCAGACCGCCCTGCGGCAGGGATACGGCGCGATCAAGCTGCACGAGACCGCCACGCCGGCGGTGTTCGCGGCACGGCAGGCGATCGGCGCCGGCATCCCGCTGATGGTCGACATGAACTGCCCGATGAACGGCGCGGCGGCGATCGCTTTCGCGCAGGCCTGCCGGGCGGCGGCGCCGATGTTCCTCGAAGAGCCGGTCTGGCCGCCGGAGGATTTTGCCACCCTTGCGGAGGTGCGGTCAAAAGGCGGAGTAAACGTTGCAGCCGGAGAGAACGCCTGCACGGTCTACCAGTTCCGGCAGATGATGACAGCGGGCGCGGTCAGCCACGCCCAGCCCTCGGTGACGAAAGTCGGCGGCGTGACCGAATATCTGAAAGTCGCGGCGCTGGCCGACGAACAGGGCGTCAGGCTTGCGCCGCATTCCCCTTATTTCGGCCCCGGCCTGCTGGCGACGCTGCAACTGATGTCGCTGCGCGACGACGGCACTTTCGTCGAAGTGTTTTACATGAAGCGCGCCGCCTGCCTCTGGCGCGGCCGCATCGATGTCGATGCCGGCGGCACTATCGCGGTCCCGGAGGGACCCGGGCTCGGCTACGAGCCGGACAAGGAGATCATGGAGCGTTACCGGGTCGCCTGAGCACCGCCGGCGTCAATCTATTTCGCGCCATCCTTCGCCGCCGGCGCATCCACTTTCTTTTTCGTGTCCTCAGGCACTTTCTTCTGCGCCGCCTGCAAATCATCGATGGTCTTTTGCAAGCTGACGACCGCGCTTTTCAGGCCGTCGATCTGGCGGTTGGCGGCGTCGAGTTTCTGCCGCTGTTCGCCGCTCAGTTTGGTGATCGTCTTCATCAGGAAATCGACGTTGCTCTGCAGGCAGCTGGTGCGCCGCTCCATGGTCTTTTCGACGGTGCAGATCTCGATGCCGGGAACGTCCTGGGCGCAGGCAGGCGTCAGCAGAAGGGGCGCCAGAGCTATCGACGCGACAAGAACGATCCGGCCCATCATTTAAATCCTCATTCAAGGGCTGGCGTCGCGGTCAATTTGTCGCGAACTGGAACCAGCCACCGAGGCTACCATACTGAAACCTCATTCGCGCGTTGAGGTTTGGCGGACATTCTGCCTGGAGCAGGCGACGGCACCGATGGCGGGGAACCGGAGCCACGGCACCAGCTTGTCACTGAAGGAGACTCACTCGATGGCAACACGCGAACGACGGCTGGCCGAGTTCAATGGCAATGGCGAACCGCCGCCGGATCAGCCGGTTCAGGTGCTTTGCGAAGATCACAGCGGCACCTACCAACTGCCGTTCGCCTGCCGCTTCGTCGATGGCGCATGGCGCAACAACGATTCCGGCGGCGCCGTGGAGGCCACCGTGGTCGGCTGGCGCCTGCCCGCTGCCGGCATTCGCGCCCGGTCCTGAGACCGGCTCGCTGTACCACAATGCAACGGCAAGCGACCCAGCATTAAGCTTTGGAACGCTGACGGAACGAATCGCGCCCGAATCGGCGATTCGGGGCTGTACCCTCCTGTTCCCGGCTAGATATCGGCCGAAAAGTGATGCGGCGCACCACATGCAGCACGATCACAATCGGCCGCGGCCAGCGGCCGGGGACAAAGGTTAATCCTCCGTCGATAACATCGCGCAACTCCCCCTGGCAGGCCCGATCGACGCAAGGATCCAACCCACCTAAAATCAGCTCTGCCTGATTACGTCATCGGCCGCGCATTCGCGCGACTTCCTGGCTCTATCCGAAACCGCGACAGATCGTCTTCATCGGCCTGATCTCCTATTCGCTTTATTTGTGGCATTGGCCGCTGATCGTGTTTCAGCTTCATCCAGCAGATGCGCGACTGGTTCGCGCAGAACGAAGACAGAATCGCCTATGCCGCCTATTTCGACGTCGACGGGCAATGGCCGACGCAGATCGACAACAACCAGTTTCCGCAGTCCCAGAAGCTGTTCCGGAAGCTGTTCAGCCGCTGATCCCGATAGAAGAACTGATCGGGAATGAAGGACTTCAAAGTGGATACCATCCGGCTTGTCATCAGGCGCGCGGCCTGGCTCTCGATCCTGATCGTGCTCCTGGTCACGCTGGTTCCCATCGGGTGGCGGCCCGCTACGGGGCTGTCCCCGAACATCGAACGGTTTTGCGTGATGGCGACGGTCGGCGTGCTGTTTGCCGCCGCCTATCCCAGGCGATTCTGGCTGATCGTGCTGACGCTGTCGCTGACGGCTGCGACCGTCGAGCCGTTGCAGTCGCTCGCCACCGGGCGTCATCCAAGCCTCCGCGACGTGGAATTCAAGTCGCTGGGCGCCGCGATTGGCGCGGTCCTCGGCTATGCGGCCACGTTCGCGGCGGGCGCCGTCAGCCCGCCTTTGCGCTGGCCGCCGGCACCTTGATCTCGGTCGGCAGGATGATCGCGGCGGCGATGACGAACAGGCACAGCCCCGCGAATGCATGCAGCATGGTGACGAAACCGCCCTGCTCGTACAGCCATGCCACCAGGCCGACGGACGCGCCCGCCGCGGTGAAGCCGATAAAGTAGCGCACCGAATAGGCGCGCGAACGCCATTCCTCGCTGGTGTATTTGCCGACCATGGCGTCGTTGACCGTGACCTGGCCGAACGCCCCCATCACGATGCCGATCGCGGCGAGAATCAGCGGCAGGTTGGACAGCGTCGCCGCCAGATACAGGAACGGCGCCAGCAGCAGGGACAGCGGCAGCGAGATCGCCTTCAACGAATAGCGGTCGATCAGCTTGCCGATGGTGTATTGCGTCATGGCGCCGAACACGTAGACGCAGGCCGCGATCACCCCGAGCAGTGCCGGGCTTGCGGTCATGTCGGCGAGGCGCTCGGCGAACAGTTTTGGCAGCGCCACCGTTACCGCGTTGAAGGTGGTGGAGATCGCGATCACCACGATGAACAGCGCCAGAATCACCCGCCACATGTCGGCTTTCGCGACCCGCGCCTGCGCCGCCGCCTGCCTGAAGCCGGAGCGGTCCTCATGCACGACGGTTCGCGCAAACGCGATGCCGATCAGGATAGTGACGATGCCGGGAATGACAAAAGCCCAGCGCCAGCCGAGATACTGGCCGATCACGCCGGTGACCAGCGCCGACGAGGCCACGCCGAGATTGCCCCAGACGCCGTTGATCCCCATTTCGCGGCCGAGCTTGTCGGCATAGGACACGATCATCGCGGTGCCGACGGGGTGATAGATCGAGGCGAACAGGCCGATTGCGAGCAGCGCCGCGCCGAGCTGCAGCGGGGTCTGCACGAAGCCGACCGCGATCATCGACAGTCCGATGCCGGCAAAGAAGATCACCATCATGTGGCGGCGGCTCCAGCGGTCGCCGAGCCAGCCGGTCAGCAGCGAGCCCGCGCCGAAGGCCACGAAACCGGGGGTCGCGTAGGGCAGCAGCTCGGAATAGGCCATGCCGAGCGCCGGCCCCATCACGATGATGGCGGCGGCGAAGATCAGCATCGAATAATGGTCGATGAAGTGGCCGGCGTTGACGTAGCCGATCACCCGGCTTGGGCTGTTCATTGGCGAATCCCGCAATTTCCTAAAATAGGTTATAGGGTGTTGTGCTGACGGGATGTGGCCAATGAATATCGCCGAAAAGCCAATTGCTGCCATCAAGGGACGCCGGATCTCGACCGGCGACGGCCTCCATCTGATTGCGAACCACTACCGCAGGGGCACGCGGCTCGACACCCATATGCACCGCGAGGCGCAACTGGTGTACGCCGCCCGCGGCACCATGCAGGTCACCACGCCGAAGGGGCGCTGGCTGGTGCCGCCGGACCGCGCGGTGTGGGTGCCGGCCCGATCGGAACATGCCATCGACGTGCTCGCCGATATCGACATGCGCACGCTGTATTTCGACCTCGCCTGGCTCGCGCGCGAAGACCGCAGCGCCAGCCTCGATGCCGAATTCGTGGTGCGAGTCTCGCCCCTGCTGCACCAGGCCATCCTCGCGCTGTTCGACGGCCGCAACGACCCCGACCGCACCGCGCTCTTGATAAAACTCGTGATGCTCGAACTGCACCAGGCCGAGGATTCCGCGACCTTCATTCCGCTGCCACGCGAGCCGCGCTGCCGCCGCGCCGCCGACATCGTGCTCGACGATCCCACCGGCAGCCACGAGATCGTGGCGCTGGCGCGCGAGGTCGGCACCTCGGCGCGAACCCTGTCGCGGCTGTTCGCGTCGGAAACCCAACTCAGCTTCAAGAGCTGGTGCCAGCGCGCCCGCATCGCCGCCGCGATCGAACGCCTGTCCGTCGATGCCAATGTTTCGGTAAAACAACTCGCCGCCGACCTCGGCTACGCCAGCGTGCCGGCGTTTTCGCATGCGTTCCGCCAGGTGACGGGGAAGACGCCGACGGAATTTGCGGAAACGAAGTGAAAGGAAAGCAGGATCGTCATACGCGGGCTTGACCCGCGTTATCCACCGCACCTCATCCGAAGACGTTTTGCCGGGTCAGGCCCGGCAATGACAAGCGATGGGTGGAACGGAAGGGATACCCATCATGTTCTGGACGACGACGCTGCCGCTTACTGTACATGGGGTTGTTTTCGATATTTTTGGTTTGGGACGGCGCCCACCTTCGGAAACCCGCGACAAACGACCCGACGGGCAAATCACTTCCGATTATCGGAATTCGTGTCAAGCCCATCGCAAGAAAATATTTTGCTTAACACGTCGGGCAAATCACCTTTAGTAATTCGTCCGTCTCACCCGATGAGAGGGGCGATCGCGATCGTCACGAACGCGCGTTGGGATGCGGTGGACGCGGCAGTTGCGACTGACGAGCGCAACTTGAGCGGACGGTGAAGACGCGTGGTTCCGACACCCCAAGGCTGGTGTCAAGTTCGCGGGTAGCAAAACTCCCCGGGGGCGACGGCGGCAAAAGTGCAGGGCTCGCCGAGGAGATCGCGGGATAATCCGTAAACCACTGCGCAGGGAAGGCCGGATGCCTCCGCTGGACCTGTATGCTCGTGTGCGCATTTACTCGTACTTTTTGCACACGAGACCGCGGGTGCAGCGTGCACCCGGTCTTCCCTGCGCCCTCTTTCCTGTCGAGGGCGGCAAATGACGCAATGCTCGGGCGACATGCGCCGCGAGATCGCGAAGGCGTGTCTGATGCAAGCGAAATCTCATCCGTCGTCCCTGCGCACGCAGGGACCCATAATCCCGGTAGCTTTATGCAGCGTGCAATGGTTCAAGAAAATCCTCTCGCGCCAACCACAATCACGACAGCACGGCGTATGGGCCCCTGCGTTCGCTGGGACGACGACTATTGAGGGAGCGGTGCAGTCCATGACAATTTTTTACTCACCCACACCAGCTTGATTGTGATCCGTTCCGTCTTAAATCTCGTGTAGGATTTCCATCCAGTCAGGATTCGACCGCCCGGTATGAGCAGCAACGCCTTCTTCTCCGACCTTCTCGCCTCGATTTCCGAGCGCGGCCGCACGCTGCTTCGCCGCGGCGGGGCGCCGGATGCGAAACAGGATGCTTCCGAGCTGATCGAATTGTGCGAGGCGCTGCTGTCGGGCCGCGGCGAGGCGTCCGGCATCGCGATCGCGCGCGAGGTGCTTGACCGCTACCGCCAGCTCGACGAGGCCGGCCGGCTGGCGTTTTTCGAGACGCTGGCGCGCAACTATGGCCCGGACCGCGAGCGGCTGTCGCAGGCGATCGAGGCCTGGCGCGCGCAGCCGTCCGACGAGGACGCCAGCGACCTGCATTTTGCCTCGGAGCCGCGGCGGCAGGAATTGATCCGGCGGCTCAACCGCGCGCCCGGCGGCACCAGCGAGCTGGTGGCGCTGCGCGCCGACCTGCTCGGCCTGCTGAACCGGCACCGGGATCTGGCCGCGCTCGACCGCGACGTCGTGCATCTTTTGTCTTCATGGTTCAACAGGGGATTTCTCGTGCTGCGCAGGATCGATTGGCAGACGCCAGCGAACATTCTGGAACAGATCATCCGCTACGAGGCGGTGCACGAGATCCGCGACTGGGACGATCTGCGCCGCCGCATCGATCCGGTGGACCGGCGCTGCTACGCCTTCTTTCATCCAGCGCTGATCGACGAACCCCTGATCTTCGTCGAGGTGGCGCTGACCGAGACAATTCCCGCCGCGATCGCGCCGCTGCTGGCGGAAGACCGGGCGCTGGTGCCGACCGAGCGCGCCCGCACCGCGGTGTTCTATTCGATCTCCAACACCCAGAAAGGCCTCGGCGGCATTTCGTTCGGCAGCTTTTTGATCAAGCAGGTGGTCGAGGAATTGCGGCGCGAACTGCCGAAGCTGGAAAATTTCGTTACGCTTTCGCCGGTGCCCGGCTTTGTGCAGTGGCTGAAGCAGGCGAGCGACGTTCCGGTTTCAGACGACGAGCGAACGCTGCTCGAAAACCTGGAACAGCCCGGCTGGTTCGAGGATGCCGAACTCGCATCAAAACTGCGCGCGGTGCTGGAACCGCTGGCCGCGCATTATTTCCTGAAGGCGAGGACGCCGAAGGGGCGGCTGATCGATTCGGTGGCGCGATTCCATCTCGGCAATGGTGCGCGGCTGGAGCGGATCGACTGGCTCGGCGATCTCTCGCCCAAGGGCCTGCGCGAATCCGCCGGCATCATGGTCAACTATCTCTACCGGCTCGAGGACATCGAGAAGAACCACGAGGCCTACGCCAACGACGGCGCGGTCGTCGCCTCCAGCGCGGTGAAGAAACTGCTGAAGGGCGAGGGGCGGCGGCTGCTGGACATGCGGTTGTCGTAGCTGCGCTCTCCCAGCGTCATTGCGGGCCAACGGGTCGGCGCTAAGCGCCGCCCGATGACAGGCTCCGCGAAGCAATCCATATATCCGCGCAAAGAAAGCATGGATTACTTCGTCGCAAGAGCTCCTCGCAATGACGTGGAGACGTTGGAGGCTCCTTATTCCGCCAGCGCCTTCATCTCAGCATACAGATCGCTCTTGCCCTCGAACCCGATGCCCGGCAGATCCGGCATGGTGATGTGGCCGTTCTCGACACCCACCCCGTCCGGGAAGCCGCCATAGGGCTGGAACAGATCAGGATAGCTCTCATTGCCGCCAAGCCCAAGCCCGGCCGCGATGTTGAGCGACATCTGGTGGCCGCCATGGGGAATGCAGCGGCTCGCCGGCCAGCCCTGCGCCTGCAGCACGGCGAGCGTGCGCTGGTATTCGCACAGTCCGTAGGACAGCGCGCAGTCGAATTGCAGCCAGTCGCGGTCGGGCCGCATGCCGCCGTAACGCAGCAGGTTGCGGGCGTCCTGATGGCTGAACAGGTTTTCGCCGGTCGCCATCGGTCCCGGATAGAATTCCGCGAGCGCCGCCTGCAACTGGAAATCGAGCGGATCGCCGGCCTCCTCGTACCAGAACAGCGGATAGTCGCGCAGCATCCTGGCATAGGCGATCGCGGTCTCCAGATCGAAACGGCCGTTGGCGTCGACCGCGAGCCGGGCCTCGCTGCCGATCTCCCGCAGCACCGCCTCGATGCGCTGGCTGTCTTCCAGGAGCGGCGCGCCGCCGATCTTCATCTTGACGACGTTGTAGCCGCGGTCGAGATAGCTTCGCATCTCGCCGCGCAGTGCCGTGAGATCCTTGCCGGGATAATAATAGCCGCCGGCGGCATAGACGAACACGCGCGGGTTGGCGTCGCGCCGGTGACGCTCCGCCAATAACCGGAACAGCGGCTTGCCCGCGATCTTCGCCACCGCGTCCCACACCGCCATGTCGATGGTGCCGACCGCGACCGAGCGCTCGCCATGACCGCCCGGCTTTTCGTTCGACATCAGCGCGGCCCACACCCTGTCCGGATCGAGATTGCCGCCGGCCTCATCGAGCAAGGTCTTGGGATCGGCCTCCAGCAGACGCGGCGCAAAGCGCTCGCGGATCAGCCCACCCTGTCCGTAACGGCCGTTGGAATTGAAGCCGTAACCGACCACCGGCTTGCCGTCGCGCACCACGTCGGTGACGACGGCGACGAGGCTGGTCGTCATTTTGGTGAAATCGATATAGGCGTTGCGGATCGGCGACGAGATCGGCTTTGTGATTTCGCGGACGTCGACGATGCGGACCGACATGGCTTACGACTCTGTCTTGTCCCTGAAATACGGCTCGACCGGACCGTGCACCTTGATGGTCAGCGGATTGCCGTAGCGGTCCTTGGCATTGCCGGCGGTGACGCGGACCCAGCCCTCGCTGATGCAGTATTCCTCGACATTGGTCTTCTCGGCGCCCTTGAAGCGGATGCCGACGTCGCGCTGCAGCAGCTCTTCATTGTAGTAGGGGCTTTTCGGGTTGGTGGAGAGGCGGTCCGGAAACGCATCGCTCATGGTCTCGTTCTTGTCGTTCATAGCAGTGCCTCGATTTCTCTGGTCAGGCCTTCCGGCTTCGCCGTCGGCGCATGCCGCGCCACCACCTTGCCGGAACGGTCGACCAGAAACTTGGTGAAATTCCATTTGATCGACGGCCCAAGCAGGCCGGACTTCGCATTCTTCAGATACGCAAACAATGGATGCTCGTTGCTGCCATTGACGTCGACCTTGGCAAACATCGGAAAGGTGACGGCATATTGACTCGAACAGAACTGCTCGATCTCTGAGGCGTCGCCCGGTTCCTGGCCGCCGAACTGGTTGCACGGAAATCCGAGCACCGAAAAGCCGCGCGGGCTCAGCGCCAGGTGCAGCGTCTCGAGGCCCTTGTATTGCGGCGTGAAACCGCACTTGCTCGCGGTATTGACGATCAGCAGCACCTGGCCCTCGAACCGCTTCAGCGGAACGTCTTCGCCGGCCAGCGACTTCGCCGTGAAATCAAGAACGCCAGTCATCATGTTCTTTCGTCTGGACGCGCAAATCCATTAACCGGCTGGATCGATCGCCGCCGAGGGGGTGCCGCCGGCTTCGATCGCCTCGCCCGCGGCGAGGCAAAGATCCTCTCGGTAGCGGCTAGAGACGACCTGCACGCCGACGGGAACGCGGCCCACCAGTCCGGTGGAAACGGTCAGCCCCGGCAGCCCCATGAAAGGAATCGCGATCTGCGTCAATTGTGCGTGCCACACCCGGGCGAAGGAGGCATCGTCCTTGACGTCGAGCTGATCGGGAAACGGCAATTCGCCGGAGACCGGCATCACCAGCACGGCATACTTCTCCAAAAATTGCAGCCATTGCCGGGTCAGGGTCGCGCGCCGCGTCAGGACTTTCGAAAGGGTATCGACGTCAAACGGAAATACCTTGGACCGGTTGCCGCGCAGGCAGGCCAGCGCGCCGGGATCGCCTTCGCGTTCGGCTGCGGCCAGTTGCGCCTCATAGCCGTCGCCGAGCCACAGTTTGGTCTGGAGCTCCGCGGCCTCGCGCAGCGGCGGCGTCTCGACCTCTTCGACCACCCATCCCGCGCGCTCCAGCCGCTTGCCGGCATCGGTAACCGCGGCCCGTACTTCGGCGACCGGATCGAGCCCGTCGGGATTGAGACACAGCGCGGCGCGCTTCGGCATCGCCGGCCCCTGCAGCGGTGCCGGCACCCACCAGGGATCGCGCGAATCGTAGCCCGACATCGCCGCCAGCGCGATCCTGAGATCGCCGATGGTGCGCGCCAGCGGACCCGATACCGCGGAGATCTGCGGCCCGATCGGGCGCTCCGGCAGCGCCGCATTGAAGGCCGCGATACGTCCGATGGTCGGACGCAGGCCATGCACGCCGCAGGCATAGGCGGGATAGCGGATCGATCCGGCGATATCGGTGCCGTGCGCGATGTGGCCGATGCCCGCCGCCACTGCCGCCCCTGCTCCGCCCGACGAGCCGCCCGGCGTGATGCCGGGGTCGCGCGGATTTTTGGTATCGCCATGAATGAGGTTGGTAGAGAACCAGCGATAGGAGAACGCCGGGCAATTGGTGCGCCCGAGAATGACGGCACCGGCCTTGCGCAGATTGTCGACCACCGGGTTGTTGGTCTTCGCGATGACATCGCGCTGTAGCTTGAGGCCGTTGGTGGTGGCGAACCCCTCCTGGTCGATATTGACCTTGACGGTGACCGGCACCCCCGCCAGCGGGCCCACCGCATCGCCCCGCGCGAGCGCGGCATCGATGGCGGCGGCCTGCGCCAGCACATCCGCCGGCCGATGGTCTACCACGGCGTTGATTTTCGGATTGACCGCGTCGAGCCGGGCCAGCGCCGCGGAAGCGGCCTCCTTCGCCGAGATTTTCTTCGATCTTACCAGGGCAGCGATATCGGTAGCCGACAGACGCCAGAGATCTTGCATGAATAGCTCCGTTGATCGCCCGCTTGTAGCGCCGCGCGGAGGGCAAGGCCACCGGGAAAAGCGCCTGTCCGGCCCTGATCAGCGCACGCGGGCGAGAAAATAGGCGAGGTCGGCGATCTGCCCCGGCGTGACCGGCGCCATCACGTCCGCCATCGAAGCATCATAGCCGGTGCGACTATTGTCCTTGTACTCGGCCAGCGTCCTGGCGAGATAATCCTCGCGCTGGTTGGCGATGCGCGGGACATTCTCCTTGCCGGAAAAATCCGGATTGTGACAGGTGTCGCAACGATGCTGCTGCGCCAGCGCCTGGGCGCGCTGCATCCGCGCGGGGTAGACCTCGCCGTTTCAGTCGTCCGACACCAGCAGCGAACCGTCCTTCATCTGCAGCACATCGACCGGCGCGTGATCAAGTGCGGGTCATGTTGCGTCAGTGCCTGGTGCCTGCTTCGCCCGACATGTCGAGGATCGCCTCGGTGAAAGGAAACTCCAGCACGATCTCGCCCGCGTCATCCGTCACCTCGAGGGTCGCGTTCAACAGGCCGCCTTCCGCGCCTTCGAGCTTGAGCAATTCCCGGATCATGGCGCGCGCAATTTCCCAAGCCTGATCCGGATCCCTCAGTTGTTCGCCTTCGGGGTCGGCGATCAGTTCGTCCGCGATCCGAGTGTTGAAAAAATACCGGGGCATGCGGCCTTTCCGTTGCGGGCTCCAGCCAAAGTCCGCGACATCTCACAAGTTCCTTATCCGAAAGGCGGCGGCCCGCCACCCCGGCGCGAGGTCTGCATCTAGGTTGCTGCGCGCGACTTTGAACCCGTTGATCTCACGTTGTTTTGGGACGTTCTCACACAATGACGTGATTCCTTGTGCGTCGCAGCATGGAAAACGCAAAGAACGTGACCAAAGATTTAACTGGCGAACTTTTCATTCCGCGGTAGTTTATCTCTCTGAGGGCGGAAGTCGTCCGTTCGAAAAGGAGCGCCAAATGGCCTGGAAAACCCCGAAGATCGTCGAAGTGCCGGTCGGCATGGAAATCAACATGTATGCGTGCGCCGCCCGCAAGTAAGCGGCTGCGCCAGCTTCGCATGATCTGAGGTGGACCTCCGGGCGTGACACGATCCCGACCGCGGAATTGTGTCCCTATCGGTGTCCACCTTTGAAGCTTGTGCACCTCACGCTTTTATACGCTTAGGAATTTCCAGGAGACGAATCATGCTTCGCGTCGTCGTCCTGGGCGCCGCGGCAGGTGGTGGCGTTCCGCAGTGGAATTGCGGATGTCCGGTGTGCTGGGCAGCAAGAAGCGAACACCCTGAACTCCAGAGCACCCAGGCCTCGATCGCGATCAGCGCCGACGGCGAGCACTGGTTCCTGATCAATGCCTCCCCCGACCTGCGCCAGCAGTTGATCGCGACCCCGCAGCTTCACCCCAAGGCCGGAAAGCTTCGCCACAGCCCGATCTCGGGCGTGATCCTGACCAACGGCGAGATCGATGCCTTAGCCGGCCTGCTGTCGATGCGCGAGGGCTCACCATTTACGGTCTATGCGCATGGCAAGGTGCTGGCGATCCTCCGGGACAACAGCATCTTCAACGTGCTGAACGAGAAGAACGTAAAACGCCAGCCGATCGAACTGGACGAGACGTTCGAGCCGACGCTGCCCAATGGCACGCCGTCCGGGATCGAAATCCTGCCGTTTGCCGCTCCCGGCAAGAGCGCCTGGTATCTGGAGGGCAAGGCCCACCCTGCGGGCGATACCGGCGCGGGCGACACGCTCGGCTTACGACTCGGCGACAAGGCAACGGGCAAGTATTTCTATTTTCTCGCCGCCTGCGCCGAAGTAACACACGATCTCAAATCCAGGCTTGCCGGCGCGCCCCTGATCTTCTTCGATGGCACGGTGTGGCGCGACGACGAGTTGATCGTGGCCGGCCTCGGCAACAAGACCGGGCAAGGCATGGGACACATTGCCATGTCCGGCGAGAGCGGCGCGATCGAAGCCTTGTCGGGCCTCAATATCGGCCGGAAGGTGTTTCTGCATATCAACAATTCCAACCCGGCGCTGCTGCACGATTCCGCCGAACGGCAACAAGCCGAGCGCGCGGGTTGGCAAATCCCCGCCGATGGAACGGAGATTACGCTGTGAACGCGATAGCCCTGACCGGGATGACAGCCTTCTCGCTCGCCGGCTGCGCGCCGCTCAACAATGCCGAGGAACTGGAAGCTGCGCTTCGCCACATCGGCGCGACCCGCTACCACAATCTGCATCCGTTTCACCGGCTGCTGCATGGCGGCAAGCTGAACAAGGGCCAGGTGCAGGCCTGGGCGCTCAACCGTTATTTCTACCAGAGCACCATTCCGATCAAGGACGCGGTGGTGATCTCGCGCTTCCGCGACCGCAGCATTCGAATGGAATGGCGGCACCGGATCGAGGACCATGACGGCGACCTCGGCGCCGAGGGCGGCATCGAGCGCTGGCTGAAGCTGACCGAGGGGCTCGGGCTCGACAGCGCCTATGTGGAATCCACCGAGGGCATTCTGCCGGCGACGCGTTTCGCGGTGGAGGCCTATGTGCATTTCGTTCGCGACAAGAGCCCGCTCGAGGCCATCGCCTCGTCGCTGACCGAGCTGTTCGCGCCGAACCTGCACGAAGAACGCATCTCGGGGATGCTGGCGCATTACGATTTCGTCAACCCCGATATCATGAGCTATTTCAGCCGCCGCCTGACGCAGGCGCCACGCGATGCCGGCTTTGCGCTGGAATATGTGAGGGAACACGCGAAGACGCCGGCGGAACGCGCGGCGGTCTGCAATGCGCTGATATTCAAGACCAATGTGCTATGGGCTCAGCTCGATGCGCTGTATCATGCCTACGTCGATGGCCACATACCACCCGGGGCGTTCGTTCCCAAAGCCGGTTAGAGATGAGACCCAGTTAGAGATGAGACGATGGCAACCCCGCGTAACCGCAACATCAACGTCAGCGAGAGCAGCAGGCCGGTTCTGCCGCGGCATGCCAAGCTGAAGTTCGATGAAACCCGGCAGGTCTGGGTCATTCTGGCGCCGGAGCGGGTGCTGGCGCCGGACGAAATCGCGGTGGAAGTGCTGCAGCTGTGCGACGGCGTTCGCAGCGTCGCCGACATGGTCGACCAACTCGCCGCCAAATATGCCGCCGAACGCGAGGCGATCTTGACCGACGTCATCGCCATGCTGCAGGACCTGGCCGACAAGGGATTTTTGACGGAAGCACGCGAGAAGACATCATGAGTCCGACGCGGTCAGATGCCGGCGTAGCGGCCAGCGACCCCCACGACGGGCTCGCGGTGCTGGAGGCGCGGGGCTCGACGGCGGAGGCTTTTGGCATTCCGCTCGCGGTGCTCGCCGAACTGACGCATCGCTGTCCGCTGCAATGCCCTTATTGTTCCAATCCGGTCGAACTCGACCGCGGCGGCAGCGAACTCACCACCGAGGAATGGAAGAAGGTTCTCACCGAACTCGCCCAGATCGGCGTGCTGCAGATCCATTTTTCCGGCGGCGAACCCACCGCGCGCAAGGACCTGGTCGAGCTGGTGCAGCACGCCAGCGATGTCGGCCTGTACTCCAATCTCATCACGTCGGCAGTGTTACTGACCCGGGAAAAGCTTTCCGCGCTGGCCGATGCCGGGCTGTGCCACGTGCAGATCAGCTTTCAGGGCAACGAGCCCATGGTGGCCGATCGCGTCGCCGGATTGAAGAATGCCCATGAAAAGAAGCTCGAAGTCGCAAGGTGGACCCGCGAGCTGGATCTGCCGCTGACGGTCAACGCGGTGATGCACCGGCAAAACCTGCATCAGCTCGCCGACATCATCGAGATGGCGGTCGATCTCGACGCCGACCGGCTGGAGGTCGCCAACGTGCAGTATTACGGCTGGGCGCTGAAAAACCGCGCGGCGCTGATGCCGACGCTGTCGCAGATCGAAGAGACCAGCCGCATCGTCGAGGAAGCCGCGGTGAGGCTGAAGGGCATCCTCACCATCGATTATGTGGTGCCGGATTATTATGCGTTGCGGCCGAAGAAATGCATGGGCGGCTGGGGCCGGCAATTCTTCAACATTTCGCCTGCGGGGAAAGTCCTGCCTTGCCACGCCGCCGAGTCCATCACCGGGCTGGAATTCGAAAGCGTGCGATCCAATCATTCGATCGCCTGGATCTGGCAGAACTCCGAAGCCTTCAACCGCTATCGCGGCACCGGCTGGATGAAGGAGCCGTGCAAGAGCTGCGAATTCAGGGAGATTGATTTCGGCGGTTGCCGCTGCCAGGCTTTTGCGCTGACCGGCGATGCCGGCAATACCGATCCGGCCTGCACGCTGTCGCCGATGCACGAGCAGCTCTTCAAGCAGGCCGAGCTTGAGGCTGCTTCCGACAACAACCGTTTTCTCTATCGCAATTTTTCCGGTGGCACGCTGGAGACGGGCGACAATCATGGCGCCTGACGCCGACGCCGGCAAAGCCAGCAGCAACCGTTCCGATCCATTCGCACCGCTGACATCGGAGCTGATGCCGGTCGGCGACGGCCACGAGCTCCATGTCGAAACCGTCGGCCGCGCCGATGGCATTCCCGCGGTCTACCTGCACGGCGGCCCGGGCAGCGGCTGCCAGCCTGACCACCGGCGGCTGTTCGATCCCGAGCGCTTCCACGCGGTGCTGTTCGATCAGCGCGGAGCCGGACGAAGCCGTCCCAAGGGCCGGCGCGACGACAACACGCTGCCGCATCTGATCGCCGACATGGAGCTGATGCGCGAGAAATTCGGGTTTCAGCGCTGGATGATCGTGGGCGGATCCTGGGGCGCGACGCTGGCGCTGGCCTATGCGCAAGCGCATCCCCAGCGGGTCACCGGCATCGTGTTGCGTGCAACCTTTCTCGGCACCCGCCGGGAGCTTGAAGATGTATTTCTCGGCGCACTGCCGCGCCTGCATCCCGGCCTCTCCGAGGATTTTCTCGGTGTACTGCCGCCGGAAGAACGCGTCGAGCCGCTGGATGTCTACTTCCGCCGTATCCTCGATGCCGATCCGGCGGTGCATGGCCCTGCCGCCCGCGCCTGGGGCGAGACCGAACGCATTCTCTCCGAACACACCTCGTCGCGGGTTCGGCTCGATCTCAACGCGCTGAACTCAACGCGGACGCTGCCTTCGACGCCGTTCATGGAGGCGCATTACTTTCAAAACGATTGCTTCATGAAGCCCGATCAGCTCCTCCGCCATGCCGGCCGGCTCGAAGGCATCCCCGGCATCATCGTGCAGGGCCGCTATGATCTGTTGTGTCCGCCGGCAACCTCGCATGCGCTGGCCGCGGCGTGGCGCGGATCCGAAATCCGCATTGTCGAGGGCGCCGGCCACTCGCTGTATGATCCCGACGTCAGGGACGCCGTGATGAAGGCGATCGCGGATATGGCTTCCAAAATCAAACGATAAGGAGGATTGAAATGCCGCTCGCCGGAAAGGGAATGCTGCTGACGTCGATGGACATCGACGCTTCCAACGAGGCCGAATTCAACCGCTGGTATGACCGCGAGCATCTCGAGGAGCGGGTCGCGATTCCCGGCTTCCTCGAGGCCCGGCGCTACGTCGCCCATGACGGCAAGCCGAAATATCTCAGCCTCTATTCCACCGAAACCTTCGAGGTGCTCGACAGCCCGGCCTATCGCACGGCGCTCGCGAACCAGACCGACTGGTCGAAGGCGAACATCGCGCGCTTCAGGAACATGATCCGCGCAGTCGCGCGGATCAGCATCAGCCGCGGCCAGGGCCGAGGCGCCGTACTCGGCATCGTCCGCCTGCGTGCCGTGGACAAGGACAGGTTGCGTATCGCACTGCGGGATCAACTCGAGCCCGGGAAGCTGGACGGAATCCTCTCGATGCACCTGCTCGAAAGCGATCCTTCACTGTCCAAACCGATCACCGACGATCCCTCGGCCCCCAATCCCGGCGCAGGCGACTGGTTCGTGCTGATCGAGGGGACCGACGTGAAGGCGGTCTCGGCCGCCGTCACTGCGCGCCTGGGCGATGCCGCAATCAAATCCGCCGTGATCTCGACCGGCCTCTATCATCTGATGTGGGACCTGGCGAAGTGCGACCTCCCGACGATTTGAACACGACGTGAACCGCGTTGCAGATGCTGCACTGCCGCAATTACCTCAACGCCGTGGCCTTCAACTAATGAAGGCTGGTGGTGAGACAAATTTGCCTTTGTGCAGGCTCTGGAATGCCTCTAATAAGATAAGCATATGATCCAATTCAAAAACCACAAGAACGCCGACTGAGCGTTCGCAGGTAAAGATAAGGCCGCGCCTTCCTTGAAATCGCGCGGACAAGGTAGGAATGAAACCGACTGATATTTCGGCGCCGGACTACTTCCATAAAGTGGTCGATTGCCAATGGGCCTGTCCTGCGCATACGCCCGTTCCAGAATACATCCGTTTGATTGCTGAAGGCCGCTACAGCGACGCCTACATGATCAATTGGAGATCGAACGTGTTTCCGGGAATTCTCGGACGCACCTGCGATCGCCCGTGCGAGCCCGCCTGCCGCCGCGGCCGCGTCGAGGATACGCCGGTCGCGATCTGCCGGTTGAAGCGCGTCGCCGCCGATTTCAAGGACGACGTCAAGCACCGCATGCCGAAGCCGATGGCGAAGAACGGCAGGCGGATCGCGATTGTCGGTGGCGGCCCTGCCTCGCTGACGGTGGCCCGCGATCTCGCCCCCCTTGGTTACCACTGCACCGTGTTCGATTCCGACCCCAAGGCCGGCGGCATGATGCGGACGCAGATTCCGAAATTCCGGCTGCCCGATTCGGTGATCGACGAGGAAACCGACTACATCCTCGATCTCGGCATCGAGTTCAAGGGCGGTCACCGCATCGACAGCCTGAAGCAGCTGCTCACCGAGAACTTCGACGCGGTGTTTGTCGGCTCCGGCGCGCCGCGCGGCCGTGAGCTGGAAATTCCTGGCCGCAAGGAAGCCGCCGCTAATATTCACATCGGCATCGAATGGCTCGCGTCGGTCTCGTTCGAGCATGTCAGCAAGATCGGCAAGCGCGTCATCGTGCTCGGCGGCGGCAACACCGCGATGGACTGCTGCCGCACCGCGCGCCGGCTCGGCGGCGAAGACGTCAAGGTGGTCGTGCGCTCCGGATTCGAGGAAATGAAGGCCAGCCCCTGGGAGAAGGAAGACGCCCTCCACGAGGACATCCCTATCCTCAATTTCATGGTGCCAGTCGCCTTCATCCACGACAACGGCAAGCTTACCGGCGTCACCTTCCAGAAGGTGAAGGCGGAATACGACGCCAAAGGCCGCCGCAATCTGGTGCCGTCGGGCGAAGCGGACGAGACGATCAACTGCGACGACGTATTGGTGGCGGTCGGCCAGGAGAATTCCTTTCCCTGGATCGAACGCGACTGCGGCGTCGAATTCGACAAGTGGAACATGCCCAAGGTCGATGCCAAAACCTTTGTTTCGACCAATCCGAAGGTGTTCTTCGGCGGCGACGCCGCGTTCGGGCCGAAAAACATCATCTGGGCGGTGTCGCACGGCCACGATGCCGCGCTGTCGATCCACAAGATGCTGTCCGGCGAGGACATCACCGAACGGCCGCTGCCCGAGGTGATCGTCTCCTCGCAAAAGATGGGCATCCACGAATGGAGCTACGACAACGACGTCTCCAACGACAAGCGCTACAAGGTGCCGCATCGCGACAAGGTAATCGCGCTGAAGGACATCCGCGCCGAAGTCGAACTCGGCTATGACGTCAAGCTCGCGCTCGGCGAGGCGCAGCGCTGCCTGAACTGCGACATCCAGACCGTGTTCGCAGCGCCCTTGTGCATCGAATGCGACGCCTGCGTCGATATCTGTCCGATGGACTGCATCACCTTTACCGACAATGGCGAGGAAGAGGATCTGCGGACCCGGCTGAAGGCGCCGTCGCTGCATCCGGACCAGGACCTCTATGTCGCCGACGGCCTCAAGACCGGCCGTGTCATGGTCAAGGACGAAGACGTCTGCTTGCACTGCGGCCTGTGCGCCGAACGCTGTCCCACCGGCGCCTGGGACATGCAAAAGCACCTCATCGATATGACCCACGCAGGAACATCATGTCCGTCCAAAGCCCGATCAGCAGCGTAAACGACTTCGTCGTCCGCTTCGCCAACGTCAACGGCTCGGGTTCGGCGAGCGCCAACGAAATGTTCGCGCGCTCGATCCTGCGCCACGGCGTGCCGGTTAGCCCACGCAACGTCTTCCCTTCCAACATCCAGGGCCTGCCGACCTGGTACGAGGTGCGGGTGACCGAGGACGGCCATCTCGGCGCCCGCGGCGGCGTTGACATGATGGTGGCGATGAACCCGCAGACCTGGGACAAGGACATCGCCTCGATCGAGCCCGGCGGTTACTTGTTCTACGATTCGACCAAGCCGATGCCGGCGTCGAAGTTCCGTGCCGACATCACCGTGATCGGCGTGCCGCTGACCGCCATCACCAACTCGACCTATACCGATCCGCGCCAGCGCCAGCTTTTCAAGAACATCATCTATCTCGGCGCGATGTGCGCCCTGCTCGACATGGATGCCAAGCTGGTCGAGCAGCTGATCGGCGAGCAGTACAAGGGCAAGGAGAAGCTCTTGTCGTCGAACATCCACGCGCTGCATCTCGGCCGCGACTGGGCGCTGCAGAACCTGAAATGCCCGATCGGCCTGCGCGTCAGGAAGGCCGACAAGGTCGGCGACCGCATCTTCATCGAAGGCAACAGCGCGGCCGCTCTCGGCGCAGTCTATGGCGGCGCCACGGTATGCGCGTGGTATCCGATCACGCCGTCGTCGTCGGTGGCCGACGCCTTCACCAGCCACTGCAAGAAGCTGCGGCACGATCCCGTCACCGGAAAGGCGAAATATGCCATCGTGCAGGGCGAGGACGAACTGGCCTCGATCGGCATCGTGATCGGCGCATCGTGGAACGGCGCCCGCGCCTTCACCGCCACCTCCGGGCCCGGCATCTCCCTGATGACGGAGTTCATCGGCCTGTCTTATTTCGCCGAGATTCCGGCCGTGATCATCAACGTGCAGCGCGCCGGCCCCTCGACCGGCATGCCGACGCGAACCCAGCAATGCGACATCATCGCCTGCGCCTATGCCTCGCATGGCGACACCAAGCATGTGCTGCTGTTGCCGGAAGACCCGGCCGAGGCCTTCGAATTCGCCGCCCAGGCCTTCGATCTCGCCGAGCGGCTGCAGACCACGATCTTCCTCATGCTCGATCTCGACATCGGCATGAACCACCGCCTGTCCCGTCCGCTGAAGTGGGACGACGCCCGGCACTACGACCGCGGCAAGGTGATGACGGCGGAGATGCTGGATGAACCCGGCCGCGACTTCGGGCGTTACCTCGACGTCGACGGCGACGGCATCCCGTACCGCACCTATCCCGGCACCCACCCGACCAAGGGCTCGTTCTTCACCCGCGGCACCTCGCGCAACCGCTATGCGATCTATTCCGAGGAAGGCCCTGTCTATGCCGACAACATGCAGCGGCTGGTGCGCAAGTTCGAGACCGCCCAGGACATGGTGCCGCGGCCGCTGCAGGCCAACGCTGCCAAGCCGACCAAATACGGCGTGATCTATTTCGGCTCGACCGCGCCGGCCATGGACGAGGCGATCGGCATCCTGGAATCGCGCGGGCATCAGCTTGATCGCCTGCGCATCCGCGCCTTCCCGTTCCATTCCAGCGTCGCCAGCTTCATCGCCGACCACGACTTCGTCTATGTGGTCGAGCAGAACCGCGATGCGCAGCTTCGCTCATTGATCGTCAACGAGAACGGCATCGATCCGGTCCGCCTGATTCCGATCCTGCATTATGACGGCACGCCGATTACCGCGCGCTTCATCGCCGGCGCCATCGGCGACCATCAGGATCAGCTCAAGGTGACCCCGCTCCGCAAGGTGAAGTCATGACCTATATCGCCAAGCCGAAATTCCAGCATCCGGGACTTCCGAGGAACGATCTCGGCTTCACCCACAGGGATTACGAGGGCAAGGTCTCGACGCTGTGCGCCGGCTGCGGCCATGACTCGATCACCGCATCGATCATCGAGGCCTGCTTCGAGCTGTCGATCGAACCGCACCGGGTCGCCAAGATTTCCGGCATCGGCTGTTCGTCGAAAACCCCGGACTATTTCCTGGGCAACTCGCACGGCTTCAACTCGGTGCACGGCCGGATGCCGTCGGTGCTGACCGGCGCCAACCTCGCCAACCGCGACCTGATCTATCTCGGCGTTTCCGGCGACGGCGACTCGGCCTCGATCGGCTTCGGCCAGTTCGCGCATTCGATCCGGCGCGGCGTCAACATGACCTATATCGTCGAGAACAACGGCGTCTATGGCCTCACCAAGGGCCAGTTCTCGGCCACCGCCGACCGCGGCTCGAAGTCCAAGAAGGGCCTGATCAACAGCGACAGCCCGATCGATCTGGTGGCGATCGCGCTGCAGCTCGGCGCCAGCTTCGTGGCGCGCAGCTTCTCCGGCGACAAGACCCAGTTGGTGCCGCTGATCGCAGCCGCGATCCAGCACAAGGGCGCGGCGTTCATCGACGTCATCAGCCCCTGCGTCGCCTTCAACAACCACGCCGGCTCGACCAAGAGCTTCGACTATGTGCGCGAGCACAATGACGCGGTGAACCGGCTCGACGTCATCAGCGGACGCGACCCGATCACGGTGGATTATGCCCCGGGCACCGTGCAACTGGTCGAGCAGCACGACGGCACCCGGATCGCGCTGCGCAAGATCGATGCCGACTATGATCCGCATGATCGCGTCGGTGCGATGTCGTTCCTGCAGAAGCACGCTGCGCGCGGGCAGATCGTCACCGGGCTGTTGTATGTCGATCCGGAATCGGACGACCTGCACAGCCATCTCGACACCGTGGAAGCGCCGCTCAATACGCTGGACGCCGTGGAGCTTTGCCCCGGCAACGCCGCACTCGAGAAGATCAACGCGAGCCTGCGCTAGGCTGCAATAACTGCGCCCACTCTGCCTCCAGCCGCTCGATCGCCGCGGGCAGCGGCAAAGCCGACAGCATGCCGCCGCTGTCGTCCAATAGCCCGAGGCGCTGCAACTGCGTCGCCGCCTCGTCGATCGCAAAATCGGCCGAAACGCTGAAACGGTGCGACAAGAGCGCTTCGATGCTTGCACCGAGCACCGCGCGCGTCACCGGTTTACCCGCTATGGCCAGGCAGTAATAGGCGAGCAGCGCTTCCTTGCATTCCTGTTCCTCGGCCTCACCGATCAGATAACTGAAAATGCCGGAATTATTGTTGATGTTGCGATAGTAGACATTGTCGGTCAGCTGCTTCTGATGGATCAGCGACTGACGGTGGAAGTTCCCTCGTTGCCGCAGCAGAAAGGCGCCAAGCGCAAACAAGCCGCTGAGCGCGGCCAGCGCCTGCTCGAGATCGTTGTCGCCGAGCGTGCCGTTGACGCCGAGATAGAAGCCGGCGACCAGAAACAGGATCACCATGGTCGAGGCCAGCTTGATCAGGATCGGGATGCCGCCGAAAATGGCTGGCACCCCCAGCATGAGCTGGTCGGACAGACTCATCACCACCCGCACATTGGGAAACAGCGCCTCAAGATCGGCGCGGGCGACGTGCCGGAAATACTTGAACAGCACCGCGCCGCCACGAATTTTCTGACTGCTCCGTTTCCCGCTCCAGCGTACCTTGCGGGCATCGGCCGGCGTGTCACTCCCCGGCCGGGTCGCAACCATCATCACCACGTCGTCGAACACCTCGATTTCATGCGATCGCTTGCGCAAGCCCCGCCAGACCGGAATTTCGACGGTTTCCTGGTGACTGCCGCGGCGGAACATGCGGACATCGCGATACTCCTCGACCGGAGCCTTGAGCTTGACTCGAACCAAAGCATGCTCGGCAAAGGCGCTGATAATTTCGTCGTGCGTGATCTCGATGAAATTGGCCTCGGTGAGCACACGGACCACCTCCTCGCTCAGTCGGCGATAGGCCGCCTCGTTATCCTGCTGAGGTCCGCCGATCCGCGGGTCGACTTCGGGATCGAAGTGAAAATACGCCTCGCGCAGCAGGTCGAGCTGTTCGAAATACTGATAGTGAAACAAGGCGCCGAGCTGGCGGGCAAATTGCATGAACCTCGCCTGTCCGCCATCGTCGAGGTTATCAACGGCCAGCAGGCCGTCGATCAAATCCGACTTCCGCAACGGAATGAAACGATCCCGCGACTCCGTTACGGCCGTTTCGCCAGGTACTCCGTTCACAAAACTACCGTCCTCGCTGGAATCGTCGTCGCTGGCGTTATCTGGCCTGCCATTTCCCGGTTGAATTTTCCCCGGGCCGGCCGCCCCGCACACGATAGCTTCGTTGCTGCGGTTGCGCCACTCCACCGGCCCATCAACGTCATTAACGTCATTGCGAGCGGAAGCGAAGCAATCCATTTTGCAACGGTGCCGGTGGTGAGATGGATTGCTTCGCGGAGCCTGTCATCGGGCGGCGCTTCGCGCCGACCCGTTGGCTCGCAATGACGTGGAGGGAGTTGCAATTCATTGTGGACACCGGATACACGTCCGCGTTCTCGCGGCATGATTTGCCCGAGGTTTGAATATCGTTCTCCCTCAACGAGGGAGCAGGGAATGCCGGATGCGCGCTGCACCCGCGGTCTCGTGTGCAAATGGGTAGAAAAAACCGCACACGAGCATACAGGGCAGCGGAGAACATCCGACATTCCCTGCGCAATGGCTTGACGGCTTATCACGTGCTCACCTCGGAGAATTCCGGCCTTTGTCGCCTCCGTCGCCCCGCGGAAACCGGCACTGCGGCCCGGTCGG